>JBLHWB010000096.1:0-8289 GCA_047628915.1 Porticoccus sp.
CAGCCATTTGGCTGCCACACTTTACAATCCGCTAAAGATCGCCATAGATAACCTCGCCCTCGAGCAGGTTGGCTACCACGGTAACTTGTGAAATATCAGCGGGGGCTAGGTCGAACAAATTGACACTCAACACTACGAGGTCGGCAAAGTTACCGACTTCTATTGCACCCGTGTCTTGCTCCAAAAAATTAGCGTAGGCAGCATCGATGGTATATGCGGCGATAGCCTGCTCAAGAGTTATTCTCTCTGATGGAATAAATACTGGGGTAGGCTCGCCGTCTTGCTCTATATGAGTCACTGCTGCTTCTATCCCTGGTAGCGGATGACCCGTCGCTGCCAAAGGCAATACGTACGCCGCTATCGAGAATACTGCGAATAGGATACATCTGCTGTATGCGCTTCTCACCTAATTGGGAAGGATTGATATCGGCAATATAGGCATCCGCATACGTCCAGTAAGGACTAAAGCCTGCGATCACATCCAACTGTGCAAGCCTGTCTGCGTCAGCGGGGTTAACCACCTGTGTATTAGCTGTCAGATGTCTGCTATCTCGCCGTCCATTGGATTTTAGAGCCGCCTCGAAGGCATCTAGCGCATAGCGCTGCATCACCGATAGCATGGATATGTATCTAAAAAACCGCTTTATCGAGCATTGGCACTGCCGCCATAATCTCTGTCCTTGGCACCATCAATAGTCCGGTATCTTCGGGCCTATCGCTATAGGGTTGGAGCTTTTTTGCGGTGTAGGATTCAAGAATGCCGTCAGCCCAAATTTTCACTGTATTAGCCTGTATCCGGCCGCTGCTATATTCTAGACGCGCCTCCTGCATCGATTTTATCTGCTCCATGCCAGCGGCTGGATCCCAGTAGAATGCTGCTGATACTCGCAGGTTCAGCTCCCCAGATTCCTGCAGGGCTTTATATACCGGCAGTGACTTATCGGGCTCAGTGCCGCCTAGACGAACGTAGGCATCTTGGACAGCGGTGATGCCTGACTATTAAGATATATTTGTGCGTAGCGCAGACCAGTTAACCGTTCCTCGGCATTGATTGGCGGTAGTTTGTTATTGATAAGGGCTCAAGCGGGTCGTTCCAATAGGGTTCCGTCTGGCCCCACAGATCCAGCAACCCTGCCGATCTCACCGCCCTGGGGTTTTTTGCTTGTGTTGTCGATACCAGTCAGTGCTAATGCGGCTTAGTTTAACCATAGCGTGTACCCGTCACTATCGCCGATAATTACTGGTCTGGACGGCTCGATAGCATCAAGATGTTTTTTCTGGACTTTCAGCTTCGCCGAATATGCTCCAGTCCCAGCCTGAACCCCTAATAACTTTGTCTCCAGGTTGTGCCTTGGCACAGGCGGCAACAGCCTCCTGAACGTCCTCAATAGAAGTGGTGTCAAACAGCGGGCAAGTGGTGTAATTCACGCCACTGCTGACAGGGTGAATGTGAACGTCTTGGAATGAGGGCATAGACGATTCGACCATCGGTTATGGCCACGGCTTCTGCCCAGGAAATTTTTCCATCGACCGTATAAATTTCACCATTGGTTAACAAGGTGTCCACGCTGGTAAACGGGTCACTGGCCAGCGTCGAACAAGAGATAAAGATTGATAGAGCTGTGATGCAAAATTTGGTGATAAATGCCATGACTATTTACTCTCCAGTATGATCTATTGGCAGTTTTCGATTTATTGAAAAAACAACCATTACAATTTAACAGCCAAGCTATAAACGAATCGCTAACCCAAAAGTAGTAGGTCAGTAGACATTACTAACAAGTTGGTCGATTTTTTTATAGAATATTGGTAGCTGAATTAGTTTTGTCTGTGACGGCTGTTGCCTGTGCGCATATAGTTTTAAAGTTTACAGTAATGGGAAACAGGTCAATTTAACTAGGCGTCACAATGGCAAAAACAAGCTACTTTTTATTGGTACATTTTTCTTTGGTTTGATGTTGGGAAACACCGTGATGGCTGCTAATAGTGAAAAGATCATAGTGATAGGTGCTGGCTTGGCTGGTTTGGCTGCCGCAGACTCATTGGTTGAGGCTGGCTATGACGTGGTGGTACTTGAAGCCCGTGATCGTATTGGCGGGCGCGTGTGGACTGATCACAGCTTAGGGCTACCTTTGGATATGGGCGCCAGTTGGATTCATGGTATCAAGAAAAACCCTATTACTCAGCTGGCAGCTGATGCCAAGGCACCGCTGTCGAATAACTTCGATTATGATAATGCAGAGATCTATGATGCCAGTGGCGCGCCACAGAGCATGCCTGAAGCTACCTACGCACGCTTTAACGAAGTTTTTGAAGACTATTTTCATCGCTATTTAAAACGTAACCCTAAAGCGTCAGTGCAAACTTTATTCGACGATGCTTGGGATAAGGGCGACTTTGATTTTCTGACTCGCCAGCAACTGGACTTTCTCACCAACACTGATGTCGAGCATGAGTTTGCTGCTGACGCTAAGGAACTTTCAGTGCGCGCCATGTATGAAGGTGAAGATTTAAAGGGTGCTGATGTGATTCTCCCGCAAGGCTATGATGCTATTACCAACCATTTGGCAGAGGGGCTTAGCATTCATACTGAGAATATTGTCTCAACCATAGATTATGATAAAAACGGTGTCAGAGTTGTGACCAATAGCGGTGAATATTTTGCCGACAGAGTTATTGTTACCGTTCCTCTTGGCGTGTTAAAAGCAAAAACCATTATTTTTGAGCCAGCAATATCAGCGCAAAAGCAAACAGCGATTGATAAGCTCGGTATGGGGGTGCTGAATAAAGTCTGGCTGAAATTCCCTATGATGTTCTGGCAGCAAGATAAGGATCGAGAGATGATTCGATATATCGGTCAGGATAAAGGTCATTTTTCTGAGTGGTTAAATGCTTTTAAATATACGAATCAGCCAGTATTACTCAGTTTCAATGCGGCAGAATATGGGGCTGCTATTGAATCGAAAAGCGATCAAGAAATTGTCGATGAAGCCATGAATTTACTGCGCACCCTCTATGGCGATGATATTCCAAATCCAGAGGCCATCAAAATTAGCCGCTGGCAGTCAGACCCATTTTCTTATGGGTCATATTCTTTTATGAAAGTAGGCTCATCAGCCAAGCATCGCAAGAACCTAGCCAAGCCAATTATAAATCGGGTTTTCTTTGCGGGCGAAGCGACTAGTATTGATTTTCCTGCTACTACCCAAGGTGCTTATTATTCAGGTATTGGTGAGGCCAAGCGAATAAAAAAGCTTCGCTAATTGCTACGTGGCTTGGCCAATAACGCTGTCATGAGGCTGCAGTTTCATAATGACTACTGCTACGCTAAGTTCGGTCAGATTTTCTTATTAGTATTTCGCCCACAGCTAAGGTAAATAATACGCCAATTAGTACTGGCCATTGTATTCCTTCGCCGGGAGTGTAAAGAAATAATACCTTAGTGAGCCCAAGCACTAGCATGCAGGTATAGGCGAATAGTTTCGCCAGTGCTAAGCCGCCGCCGACTTTATACGGTCGATGATGATCTGCATCGATAACACGCATTTTCACAAAGGCTAAAAACATACCTTGGTAAGGTAGTAAAAATATTACTGCGCTGAACGAGAATAAATCCCAGAATAGCTCTTCGTTTGAGCCAGACATAAAACCATACATTAGTAATACTGCAGTGCTTATTACGCCCATTGCCATAGCGGCGCCTACTGGAGTGCCACGAGTTTTGTGCTCTAGCGCAAACACTGCCGGTAGTTCACCTTCAATAGCGGCTTCAGCTACTGCACGATTGCAACCCAAAGCCCAAGTTACACCATTGGAAAAGAATGTATATAAGGCGGCAATGCCTAGTGTTAGTGCAAAGGTCTGGCCAAATTGTGAGTCGCCTAAAAATAAATATAAAGTATCCATTAGGCCTTCAACTAGGTTGATGTCGCCAGCCGGAATAGCGGCCAGCATCGCCACTGTGCCTAAAATATATAAAGTGATAATAATAAAACCGGAAATAAAAATAGCGCGAGGTACATCACGCGCGGGGTCTTTCATCTCTGCGCTACCGGCACTAACTAGCTCAAAACCCAACATGCCATAAATAATTGCTGGAATGTATTGCAAGCTACTACTAAAGCTCGGTGTTAGCGTCTCAAAGGTAAGCGGGTTAGCCATACCGTTTAGTTGGGTGTATTGAAAACCACCGATAATTAGCACCATAAAAATGATAACTTTTAAGACCGCGCCAATATTTGGAATCCACTTGCCAATATCTAAGGTTATAATATTAGCGGCGACTGCCACCCAAGTGAGAATAATGCCAATAGCTATTTGTCCATTGAGCGACATTTCAGGAGAGAATATTTGGGTATAAATACCAGCAAATAAAATAAAGATGGCAGGTATCCATACCGCAGTATTAACCCAGTAAGCCCAAGTTGCGCGCGCTGCCCAACGTTCGCCAAAGGCTTTTTTAACCCAAGCATAAATACCGCCTTGTTCCGGATAAGCACAGCCCATTTCTGCACAGATTGAGGCAAATGGGATATAGAAGATAAAACCTAAAAATACCCACCAAAAAATACTAGAAGCGCCAATTGAGGCTGAGGCAGCAAGGGTGTCCAATAGCAAAATTGCCGACACAGTAAATAACACCATGTCGCGTTGGCCAAGAGATTTAATATGCTTAATATTTTCGCTCATACCTATCCTATTTTTTTGTCACTGAATAAGGTGTTGTAAATATCTATTTTATAACTAATGGCTAATGATTTTGGCATAGTTTTTTTACAAATGAATTAACCCTATGGTGTTGGTTAAAGCGATGTGGTCGTAATATGTAGTTATAACGCTGATGCACCACTATTGGGGTATTATTTTGGTGCATTAACTGCTCTATGCTAACTCTATGAATAATAAGGAAAAGATTGAGCATGCCAACCAATAAAGAACAGTTAGATAGTTTTCTTAGCGCTAATCCTGACATCGATTTGTTTGAGGTGATATTGCCAGACCTTAATGGTGGCTTGCGCGGTAAGTGGGTAACGCGAGATAAAATTGGCAAGTTGCTAAACAATGGGATCAAGCTGCCACTAAGCACATTAGCTTTTGATGTGTGGGGTAGAGACCCTAGTGCTTTAGTGTTTGATTCTGGTGATGGTGATGGTATTTGTGTTGGTGATATGCGCACCTTGGCGCCAGTGCCTTGGCTAGATCGACCTACCGGACAGGTATTGGTTTCGCTTAAAGAGTTAAGCGGTGAGTCCTGTGGTTATGACCCTAGAACATTATTGTCTTCACTAGTTGAGCGTTTTAGCCAATTGGGTTTAACGCCAATGCTAGCCAGTGAAATGGAATTTTATTTATTTGAGGCCGAGCGCGGTGCTGATGGTAAGCCTATACATACTCAGCAGTCTGATGGTGTTGATGGTGGTCAAACCTATGGCATTGAAATGATGCAAGACATGGCTGAGCTGATGCATAGCATTAGAGATGCAGCCACTGCACAAAACTTACCAGTTGATACCTTAATAAAGGAAGCGGCGCCGTCGCAGTATGAAATTAATCTTTACCATCAGCCAGATGCCTTACTGGCTGCTGACCAAGCGGTATTATTGCAGCGGGCTATTCGCAGTGTTGCCAAAACACAAAAAATGCAGGCATCGTTTATGGCTAAACCGTTTTCTGACCTAGCCGGTAATGGTATGCATATGCACTGTAGCCTGTTGAATAGTGACGGTGACAATGCATTTAATAATGGCACTGATGAAGGTAATGAATTGCTGCAGCATGCCATAGCAGGGTGCTTAGCAACAATGCAGGATTGTATGTTGTTATTTGCTCCAACGTTAAATTCCTATCGACGTTTTCAGCGTGGCTCACATGCGCCCTTAGCGCCAAGTTGGGGTTATGAAAACCGCACGGTAGCGGTGCGAGTGCCAGCCGATAAACATGCAGCAATGCGTATTGAGCACAGAGTTGCAGGAGCTGACGCTAACCCTTATTTAGTGATGGCAGCTATTTTGGCCGGGATGCTTTACGGTATAGAAAACAAGCTTGCAGCCCCAGCCGCAATTACTGGCAGTGCCTACGATGAATGTGAACCTAGCTTGCCGCGTTATTGGCCTGATGCCTTAGATTGTTTTTCACAATCTACATTTATTAAAGAAACTATGGGTGAAGAATTTCAGCGGGTATATACAATAGTGAAGCAACAAGAGCTTGATGAGTACGATAAGCAAATTACCCCTTTAGAATACAACACCGGATTTTAGTAAGGAAAACATTGTGGCTGATAATAACGACAAACAAGTACCCCTAGATGACTACTCAATGTTTGCTAACGTGTTTAGCTATATGGGCGTGCCGCTAAGCCGTGATTTAGACAATAGTGAAACAGATGTAGTGGTTATGGGTATTCCTTATGACTTAGCGACTAGCGGCCGCGCTGGTACGCGCAGCGGGCCGATGGGTATTCGCCGTGCCAGTGCCAACTTAAAGTGGGAAGAAAAACGCTGGCCGTGGGACTTTTCAGTATTTGATCGTCTTACTGCTATCGACTACGGCGATGTACAATTTTACTTTGGCGACAGCGAACATATGCTGGAACAAGTTGAAGCCACTGCCAGTAAAATTATTGACTCAGGTAAAACGTTAATTAGCTTTGGCGGCGACCATTTTGTGACTTTGCCACTGCTACGCGCCCACGCTAAAATCCATGGTAAAATGTCATTAATCCATTTTGATGCCCACACCGATACCTACTCAGAAGATGAGCGTTATTCACATGGGTCGATGTTTTTCCATGCCCCAAAAGAGGGTTTAATTGATCCCGAGCGCTCAGTGCAGGTCGGTATTCGCACTGAATATAATCCTGACGGGCATGGCTTTGAAGTAATCGATGCTAATATGGTTAATGATCAATCTGCGGCAGACACTATCGCTGCGATCAGAGCCCGAATAGGTGATAATCCTGCCTACCTAACTTTTGATATTGACGCGTTAGACCCAGCTTATGCACCGGGTACAGGTACGCCAGTTGTTGGCGGCCTAACAACCAATAAAGTGATGCAAATACTTAAAGGTATTAGTGACTTAAATATAGTTGGCTTTGATGTAGTAGAAGTCTCACCGCCGTTTGATAACGCTGAGATTACTTCGCTTGCTGGCGCCTCTATTGCTCTGCAGTTCATGTATATGCACGCTAGTAAAAAATAACAGCTACCGATTTAGTTGTCGTCAGTAATTTCAGCTCGCCTAACCAAGCGTCAAAATTAAACCATATTATCTATAAATTTGGTTTTGTGTTGTCTCACGACCATCTATTGCGCGCCTAGTTTTTAGCAGGCAGAAAAAAAGCGCTATAGAAACTATAGCGCTTATTAATAGAGCTTAACTAAGCTCTGCTATTGCGT
The DNA here is from genome assembly GCA_047628915.1 of Porticoccus sp. Classification (GTDB taxonomy): domain Bacteria; phylum Pseudomonadota; class Gammaproteobacteria; order Pseudomonadales; family CAWVSB01; genus CAWVSB01. The sequence continues at coordinate 7,401 of JBLHWB010000096.1, forward strand.
AGTTATTCCCACTCGTAGCTAAAGTTAACACCAACGGTGCGTGGGCGTGCGGGGCCAAAGAAGTGATCCGGGATAGGGCCGCCGTTCACATTACTACCGTCCCAGTTGCCTTGGTCGGTTAAGTTTTCAACATACAAACCTAAACCCCAGTTATTGTCTGAATGATAACCAATACGTAGCGCCATTTCATAGCTAGCGTCGATAATAGTTTCTTTTACATCTTCGAAACCGCCGCCACGCTCAGACTCACCAAATACTTCTAGACTACTGCGAATTTCGCCGCCGTTAATTAGGTGGGTGCCGTTCAGTACCATCGCTCCAGACCATTCAGGTGCCCAGAATATTGAGCTACCGTCACAGCCATTTATATCGTCTAAGCCGCAAACACTTTGTAGTTCATTTACTTCGCTATCTAAATAAGCCAAGGCGATATATAAACTAAAGTTGTCGCTTAGTTTAGTTGTGGTTGTTCCTTCGAAGCCAAAGCTGTCGGCTTCACCAACGTTTTCTACTGCCGATGCGCCAGTGCCAGTACTCACAACTACTTGCAGATCTTCATAGGCATAAGCGAAGGCTGTTAAGCTAATATTAGTACCGCCGTCAAACAGCGTATCTTTATAACCAATTTCATATGAATCTACAGTCTCAGGAGCAAACCTGTTGGCTTGATAGCCACCCGCTTGAGTTACATCTACGTCCGGTGAACCGGCGCCATAACCAATGGCCTCATTGTTAACATCGCTTAAGGCAAAGCTACCAAACCCGCCGGACTTAAAGCCTTCGGTGTAGCTAGCATAAAACATAGCGGTGTCATTCGGGCGATAGCGCACAACTGCCCTAGTTTGCACATCGCTCCAATCTTCCTTGGTGTTGATAAACCCGTCGGTAG
>JBLHWB010000097.1:0-8164 GCA_047628915.1 Porticoccus sp.
GCACTTATCATCGCCTGTTTACTCACTAGCTCTGCACCGGCCTGATCGGCCCGGTACTCACGCTTACGGCTAAACCATGCCACAATCATCGAGGCAAAAATACCCAACACCAATTCAGCAAATATTGTTGCCACCCAATAACCGATACCATAACCACGCTCGTTTTTTAATATTACGCGATCGAAAAAGTGGCCAAAGATTCTAGCAAAAAACATAACAAACGCATTGACTACACCTTGTATCAACGCCAATGTCACCATATCACCGTTGGCAACATGACCAATTTCATGACCCAGTACCGCTTTTACTTCATCACGACTCATGCGCTGTAACAAGCCTGTCGATACAGCAACCAACGCTTTGTTTTTATTCCAACCAGTGGCGAAAGCATTGGACTGACTAGAGCGAAAAACCCCTACTTCAGGCATCCCAATATCAGCCTTTTTAGCTAAGTCGGCCACCGCATCAACAATCCATTTTTCTTCAATATCACTGGCGGTAATAATATGAACACCCATGCTACGTTTGGCCATCCACTTCGACAACAATAAAGAGACAAACGAGCCTGCCATGCCAAAAATAAGGCAAAATATTAGTAATGAATTAAGATTAAGGTTGCCGTTAGCTTCTAAATAACTGCCTACGCCTAGTAGGCTCATAGTAATAGAGGCCACCAATACCACCGCTAAATTTGTAAGTAAGAACAATCCGATTCGTAACATAACTAACTCACTAAAAAGTAGATGAACATACAGTATGTGAAAGCACGCAGCGGTATATGGGGCGATTAGCTGATATTTCAAGCTAATGGTGGCCCCATAATGTAGTTAATTTCAAATCATGTCATTTTAATCATAGTCATCTAACGACAATCAACAAACGCTCTATTGTTAAAACGGAAGGAACAAGAATTACTAGATAAAAGTGTCATGTTTACCGCGATAAATCTGCACAAACCTTGGCAAATATGTCACCAACATATATAGCTCAAAGCCACAGCTAATTAATATCAATACAGCTTGCACCTGGCCTAGCAACACCCAAGTAAATAATTGATTTAGCACCACGCCGATAATTACAACCATACCCAAGGCACTACCCCATTTTGCCGGCCATGTAGGCGCAACCTTGAACACTATTTTCTTCCACCACATCAGTATCGGAATCGACATAAGCTGAGCTAAATTTCTAACATTAAGCAGCATTACGTAATACCAAGGCAGGTCACCCAAATAACCTAGCACTAAGGTAAAAGTCATTTCAAATACTTTGTCTGCAACTGGATCTAACAAGGCGCCAAAGTCTGTGCATTGATTTAGTCGGCGCGCCAATATTCCGTCAAAATAATCTGTCAGCGCGGCAACTAGTACAACGGCTAAGCACCACCCAAACTGCTGATTAACATAAAAACCTAAGGCTATAGGTGTTGCCACAATTCTTAACATTGTTAATGCATTGGGAATATTAAAATTTGTTGTTGTGACCATACTTAATCAACCAAATGATGGTTAAGCTCGGTGGGGTTGGCACAACTTAGCTGTTCCATCACCTGTCGCAATTGCATTGTTAACATAGCAACAGCGTGCTCGCCGCCCTTAGCACCGAGGGCAGCTACGCTATACATGAACGCCCTACCCAAAAAGGTAAACTCTGCACCACTGGCTAAGCTGCGGGCTATATCCGGCCCAGATCGAATACCACTATCCATCATAATAGTTATTTGATCAGCGTATTTTTTGACGATGGGATGCAGTGCTGCAATGGAAGACTGCCCCGCATCCAGCTGACGTCCACCATGATTACTCACAATCACACCATCGATACCAAGCTGTATCGCTTGCGCTACGTCACTTTCAGAGGCCACGCCTTTCAACACAATTTTACCTTTCCACTTATCTCTAATCGCCGCTATTTTTTGGATATCCAGGCGTCCATCAAAGGTACTATCCATAAATCCAGCTAACTGTCGCATATCCATATTGTGGCTCATATATGGCCTCAGTGTTGCAAAACTAGGAGTGCCATTGAGTAAGGTTTTTAGCGCCCATTCTGGTCTAGTAGTTATCTGTGCAATGTTGGCCAATGACATTTTCGGTGGCATAGCTAAACCGTTACGAATATCGGCAGGACGATAACCAAAAGTCGGCACATCGCATAGCAGCACTAATACCTTTACTCCAGCAGCTTCACAGCGACGTAAAATATCATTGCGTAAACTCTCCTCAGCTGGGTGATATAACTGAAACCACAATTTGCCTGCGGTGATTTCACTAATAGTTTCAATACTTGCGGTACTTACCGTACTCAAAATAAAAGGGATATTATTATTAGCGGCCGCCTTGGCTAAAATTTCAGGCGCTTTTGGCCATACTAGCCCTTGCAGCCCGATCGGAGAAACACCAAATGGGGCGCTGTAACACTCACCAAATAATTGAGTGTCTAGCTGTGTATCGGGATTTCCAGACAAGTAATAAGGTTTAAGTTCAATCTGTTGTAACTCATGACTATTTTTTTCAATATTTATGCTCTCATTACAGCCGCCATCCAAATATTCAAATGCAAACCTAGGAATTTTTTTTATCGCGTGGCGGCGTAAATCTGCCACTGCTGGATAGCGTGAATCAAAACCATTAGTCATTGGAAAAACTCTCTCACTCAAGGCTATATCAAGCTATTGTAGCAACACTAGCAAGGCTAAGATAACTACTACCGACATGGTATGGTTTAATCAACACTAACAATAATAAATGGCTCTACTATGATTTGGCTAAAACGAATATTCGCTGCATTCATCTTCATATTGGTAATAATAGCTTTACTGCTCGCCTATGCGATGAACAGCTATACTGACGCACCGGTTGATGATGCTTGGGAGTTATCAGCCACGCCAAGTGCTAGCGGCGCTGTCACTGTTAGGTATACCGGCACAGCCACCTTATTATTTAGTGATGGAGAAACTAAATTCATTACTGATGGATGGTTTTCTCGCCCTAACGGCTTACAGCTTATTGCCGGTAAAATCGCGCCAGACCTAGAAGCCATCGACTATGGCATTGATAAAAATGATATTGATAGCCTTGCGGCTGTATTTGTTATGCACTCTCATTTCGATCATGCCATGGATGCCCCTGAAGTTGCCAAACGAACAGGTGCGCTGTTATTAGGGTCCGAATCGACAGCCAATATAGGTCGTGGCTGGGGCTTGAATGAAATCCAAATTAGAGCAGTCACTAATCGGCAAATAATAACATTAGGAAAATTCATACTCACACCTATTGAGTCACAGCACTTTCAATTTCCAGACCCACAAATGCGTGAGCGCGCACTAGGTGACCCCCTAATAAGTGACCCATTGCAGACTCCTGCTAAGGCTTTTGACTACAAACTTGGCAAAGCCTACATGCTGCATGTTAGCCACCCTAAAGGCAGCTGGTTAATTGTCGGCAGCGCAGGTTTTGTAAAAGATGGTTTGCAAGGGTTCAGCGCCGATACTGTATTTTTGGGTATTGGCGGTATCGGTAGTCAAACCAAGCAATACCGAGAACAGTTTTGGCAAGAGACTATTGGCCAGGTTAAACCGCAACGTATTATTCCCATTCATTACGACAGTCTAACCGCGCCAATCGATAGTCCAATGCGTGGACCGTCGTTAGCTGAATTCTTCCTATCGGGAGGTATTGAAGAAACCTTAGTATTTTTAAAACAAAAAGAAGCTAACAGTGACGCCTTCACCTTTCATACACTGCCACGTTTTACCCCCATTACGCTGTATCCATAGCAAGGCGAGTATTTGTAAAGCTAAAACTATACCTCCTCGGCATTATAGAAATATTTATCAACATCCTTATTGCAAATGAGAATCATTATCATTACTATAGCTTTCAACATTACTTTTGGAGCTATCAATGAAATTACAATTTTTGTGCCCTACCCACCGCCAACAGTTGTCGACTAATCCAAGCTATGCCCTAAGCTGCTGGCAAAACGGCGTTGATACTGCCAGAAGCTTGATTGACGTAGGCCAATGGCATGAAGCCCTGACCCACATTGGCTGCGCCTTCGAATCTGCCGAAATCATCATGACAAGCAGTGCAATACCGCGCCATCAAGCCTGCGATATATTTGCCAGCTCTGCGGTAAAGCTGGCCGACTTATTTATTAAAGTCGGTAAACGACAGCAGGCACAGCTAGTGTATTCACTAACCATAGCTAGACTAAAACAAGAGCAATACAAATATTCAGATTGCAGCGAACTAGTAGAGCAACTATCACGTGAAATGGCGGAAAAATCCCAGCAATTAATAGACTTAGCTAATCGTCAAACTAGCACCGACAGACAAACAGCAACTCTGCATTAATAACAGCGATGGAGTAATAAGGTGAATAGAGAACAACACGCAAATCGACATAATCAGCTTGAAGAAATGACAGTTCATAACCGCAGCGCATATATTAAACTAGAGATTAAACTTGATGCACTCCAAAAGCTTATTAAAAATAATGAGATAACTATTGATCAGATTCACTGCATTAGTCGTGAATCTAAAGCAGTTATTAAGCAAGCAATACTTAATAGTATTAAATGCGACCAACAATTAAATTAGGTAAACACTTTATCCATGCCCACTACTAGAAATCCAAGACCGGTTGTCCAAATCGCACAAGCCAAAAGATCAAACAGGCTAAATCGGAGCGGCTTCATACCACTAACACCGATAACAAATGGAACAAAGCTGCGTATCGTACTCATTAAGCGACCAAAAATTACTGCCGACCAACTAAACCGTATAATAAACTTTTCTGTCTTTTCAAATCGTGCTTGGTGTTTAATTCCAAATTTAGTGTGATGGAATTTCGGTCCAGCCCAACGACCAATATAAAAACCGCAGTGATCTGACAATATTGCGCCAGCAAAGGCCAACGGTAACATTTGCGATAAGGTAGCAATTTGCTCGGTATACATCACTGTACAGATGGCGAGTAGAAAAACTCCAGAAACGAAAATACCGACACCAAGCGTCGCCTCTAAAAAAGCAACTATCGGTACAACCAACAAAGCGTATTGCTGGTTATCGCGTAACCAATTAATAATTAATTCGTTAATAGTGAATATCCGCCGCAGTTAATAGAGGTAATACTAATACCAGTGCATACTAGATCAGTAATGCAGTAATAGCTGTCATAGCATTACATATCAACTACCTTTTCTTAGCTTTCAGCTACCAACATTAAGGCTATCCCCATGGGCAGACCAAGTAAGCAAACAATTGAATACTTAAGAGGCTTAACTAAGCTGGTGATCCAAGCCACTAAGGGTACAACAGACATAGTTGAAACCATGCATAGCACTGTAGAGCGCGGGCATTTGCCAATGGGCAAATCGCGCGCTACGGCTACGTCAGGGGTGACAGGCTTAGTTTATAAAAGTATACGTGGTGGTGCCCAACTAGTAGGCACAAGCTTAGATTACGCAATGCAGACCGTAATACCTCTGTTAAATGATGAATTAAAGCCATCGCGGCAAAAGGATGTATTTTTGTCGATTATTAATGGCGTATATGGTGATCGATTAGTTTTAGCCGAAAACGAACTAGCGCTAGGCATGAGATTTTTTTATCAAAACCAAGCAACCGATGACCAGCTAAGCTCAAACCTAAAATCACCATCAACAAAAATAATGCTATTTATTCATGGTCTATGTATGAGCCATCATTGCTGGCAAAGTGACGGCAAAAACTTAAGTAGTAGGATGGCTGAAAAACTAGGTTTTACGCCTATTTACCTTGATTACAATACCGGTCGGTGCATAGCCGATAACGGCAAAGAGCTGGCTACACAACTGGAGCAATTAGTCGATAGCTGGCCTGTTAGTGTGACGAATATAACTATTGTTGGCCACAGCATGGGCGGCTTAGTTGCTAGAAGTGCACGCTACTATGGTGAGAACGATAATTGCCGCTGGATACATCTCAATAAAACGCTGGCATCAATCGGCACCCCTCACGGCGGCGCGCCGTTAGAGAAAGTTGCGTCCGTATTAGAGAACTTAATGCAGCTTAGTCCTTATGCAATGCCCTTTACCCGCTTAACTAAAATTAGAAGCCAAGGTATTGAAAACTTACGCCATGGGGAAATTACAGCAACAGGCGATAAATTTGTACCACTGCCAATAGGTGTTGATTACTTTGCTGTAGCGGCCACATTAAACAAGCAAGAAAAATTTACCGCAGAAAATTTTCTTGGTGATGGTCTAGTGACTCCCGACAGCGCCTTTGGTCAAAACAAAGACTCTGCCCTTGCGCTGTTAATTCCGGCTGAAAACAAATCGCTAACCTACGAACTAGGCCATACTGAAATGCTAACAGCTACTGCCGTTTACCAGCAGCTTGAAAAATGGCTTTGATGTAGAATTTATAGCGCTACCTCAAACAAACCAGCAGCACCCATACCGCCGCCAATACACATGGTAACTACTACATACTTTACACCGCGACGCTTGCCTTCAATAAGCGCGTGACCAACCATCCGCGCACCGCTCATACCAAATGGATGACCGATTGAAATTGACCCGCCATTAACATTTAGTCGATCATTATGAATGCCTAATTTATCGCGACAATAAATTACTTGGCAAGCAAACGCTTCGTTCAATTCCCATAGGCCAATATCATCTATTGTTAAACCGTGACGCTCTAATAGCTTAGGAATCGCGAATACTGGACCAATACCCATTTCATCTGACTTACAGCCAGCTACGGCTAAACCGCGATAGGTGCCTAGCGGCTGAATCCCTTTGGCTTTAGCCAACTCTGAATCCATTACCACACAGGCTGATGCGCCGTCTGACAGCTGCGATGAATTACCCGCTGTAATGAACTTTCCTTCTTTGATCCAACGACCATCTTTAAATACGGGGCTTAAAGACTGCAAGTTCTCGAGTGTTGTAGTAGGACGATTACATTCATCTTTGGCTACCACTACGTCTTTATAGCTAGTCTCTTTAGTTTCTCTATCAAATACTGCCATGGTGGCATTCATAGGCACTATCTCATCAGCAAATAGACCTGACGCTTGAGCGGCGGCCGTGCGCTGCTGACTTTGTAGTGAGTATTCATCTTGCGCTTCTCGACTAACACCATAACGCTCTGAAACAACTTCGGCGGTTTCAAGCATCGGCATATAAGCGGTTGCATCAATTTCCGTAACGGTTTTAGACACTGCTCTGTAAGTATTTTTATGCTTGGTTTGTACTAGCGAAATAGATTCAACGCCACCTGCTACGCCAATATCATATTCATTACACATAATACTTTTTGCTACGTTCGCAATAGACATTAAGCCTGACGAGCATTGTCGGTCCATCGACATACCTGGCACGGTTACTGGTAACCCACCGGCAATAGCGCAGAGGCGACCAATGTTATAGCTTTGTGAGCCTTGCTGCGCCGCAGCACCAAAAACGCAATCGTCTACTTCACTGGGATCGATACCTGCTCGCTGAACAGCAGCACGAATAACATGGCCTCCTAAAGCTGGCGCTTCAGTGTCATTAAAACTGCCTCGAAACGATTTTGCCAAGGCGGTACGTGCAGTTGATACGATTACTGCTTCTCTCATTTTTTACCCTGCTTTTGTTGTTCTTAGAATTTTGTTGTTTGACTTAGTAGTCTTTAATTTATTAGCCGTTTAGTTGGTAACATTTCTTCGCAGCGCTTAGACTCACGGCGAAACACGACCCAGTTAACTCACCTATGGTTAACCAAACTTACAAATACCTATGGCCATTCGCAAGATCATTTTTGAAGTTCTGCATAGCGAATCTGAGCTATAGATGAACTCAAGGTGAAGCAGAGTTTGAAAACTGATTGAAACGACTGCCTAAGCTTGCTGACTAGATACCGGCACAATTTCACCCGTCATATAACTAGAATAATCACTGGCTAAAAACATCATCACATTAGCTACTTCCCATGCCTCTGCCGCACGGCCATAAGCTTCTTTTGCTTCTAGTTCAGCTAACAATTCGTCAGATGCCGATTTGCGCAACATAGGGTGCAAGACTATAGACGGGGCAACCGCATTAATACGCACATTAAATTCAGCAGCCTCTAAGGCAGCGCAACGCGTTAGCGCCATCACGCCAGCTTTAGCCGCCGCATAATGA
>JBLHWB010000098.1:0-8026 GCA_047628915.1 Porticoccus sp.
TCGCATGATGAGCATGATCAACTCGACCACTCTCTACCATCAAAAAATAGCCATCTTTATTGCGGCTTAGAACGTCGATAGCTGATGACGTCATTTCAGTTAACGACGGCTCTTGGGTTGCACTTCTGTCGGCTTCAAACGCCATATGTTTACTGCTAAATAAACCGAATAGTTTGTCGTTAGTTTTTGTAGCCTTACTCAACTCTTCAGCATTAGTCACAAAGGCGCCATCAGTATATTTCTGTTGCCATTCATCAACTAGGTCTCTGCCATCTTTTCGCTTGCCACCATCATCATTAGGATAAAAATAGCGTTTACCTCCGCCAAGTGCTACATCAATGCCGTCACCGGTTGAAAACTGAACCAGTTGTTGTGCAATATCTTGACAGCCTAGAGCTCTTTTATCAGCCGGAATATTTGCATCTGCCTCCCAGTCACGGGTCGGTGAATGGGCATAAACTGCAGCCGGAGTCGCATGAGTAATTGAGGCGGTTGACACTATGCCGGTTGCCAAGCCTTTGGCTTCGGCAATTTCAGCGATAGTTTTAGGGAAATCTTTGCTTGGACCGTAACATTCATTTTGTTGATCAGCCGCCTGAGAAATAACGCCAATCGCTGTTTTTACCCCTGTATTCATAGCACTTGCGGTACCAGCTGAATCCGGCACTTGGGCGTCGGTATTATAAGTTTTAACTAACGCTAAGCTAGGAAAAGACTCAAACGACAAACTGTTTTCTTCACCTGTCTCGCCCCTACTCTGACCGTCATATATACGGGCGGCAGTAATGGTTGAAATACCCATACCGTCAGCAATAAATAAAATAACGTTTTTAGCTTTATTAGTATTGAGCGGGATATTAGCGCGCTGGGCGACTGCCGCTTGGCCCTGGCTATACCATTCATTAGTCTTTGGATGCTCACTAACATCAACAGTTGCATTATCCTGTGGTGAATCTAATGAAACTTCGGTATCAACTGAAGTACAGGCCGTCAAGGTCGCTGCTGTCGCCAAAATTAATAATTTATTCATCACAAATTCTCTCATTATAATCAAGCATGTTTCGATAATGGCGCAAACCCCAGCCAATTAATATTGCCGCCAGCGGATACATAATAGCCGACACCGTCGCTATTGATTTACCTAAAGCTAAGTCGTCACCATAAACAAAGTCAGTAAAAAATGCGACAAAACTACCACCCAAAGCCAAGCCAAATAAATTGGTTAAAAACAACAATAAGGCAGCAACCTGCGCGCGCATCCGATTAGGAGTAATAATTGCTAAACCGGCTACCGCTACACCAAAGTGGGTGTAGTGAATGAAGATAACCGGCCAAGTGAGCAGTAAAGCATATTCTGACTCAGGCATTAATGGCGCAGCCACGGCAGGCATCATGGCGATTAGAGCCGCCAGCATAACCACTCGCATATTGGCATCCTTATAGCCAAATTTTTCCAGCAAGGTAGCGAAAAATGCGCCGCAGAGTGTGCCCGCAGTGCCTGCTATTAAAAAGATAGAACCAAGTGAATTTCCGGCTTCGGTTTTAGGCATAGCATAGCTGCGTTGCAAAAATTCGGGAAACCAAGTAAGCGTGCCATAGCCTATAATAGACATGGCCGACACCCCCATCATTAAGGCGGTATAGACTTGCCAATGCTGCTTTAAGAATGCCAAAACTTCTTTGACTGGAACTTCTTTGCCACTATCTTGCGCATTCGCTTTTCGCCGTGGCGGCTCTTTTACAAACAGCAACAACAATACTATTAACAAGCCTGGCAGACCTACCGCCACGAAAGTTGCCTGCCATGCACTAAACTGTCCTAATATCGGCAACACCAGTTCATCTAAACCAGCAAAGTATTCATAGACCTGACCGCCGATAATGTAAGAGCTACCACTGCCGATGGTTATACCGGTGGCAAAAACTGCTGTAGCCCAGCGCAATCTATTGGGTGGAAAATAGTCACTAAGCAAAGAGTATGTTGGCGGCGATAATGCCGCCTCGCCCACGCCGACACCAATTCTGGTAACAAATAAACTACCGAAACTTTTCGCCAAACCGCAAGCGACAGTCATTATGCTCCAAAAAAATACGCCGCCAGTAATAATCCATTTACGGCTGTATCTGTCGGCTAGCCAGCCGATAGGTAAACCCAAAAATATATAAAAAATCGTAAAAGCCCAGCCATGCAAAATACTGAATTGGAAATCGGAAATTTCAAATTCTTGCCTAATCGGCCCCACCAACATTGCTAGTACATTGCGATCAATAAACGACAAAATATAAGCCAGCAATAATACTACGAGGACATAAATAGAATAACGCGGCGCCTGATAGGGCTGTTGCTGAGATGACATCGCTTAACTATTTATCTCATCAATTTGCTGGCAGCGTAAACACTTTATTACTTCGGGCTGAATGGATAAGCGCTCAAATCCAATCGCGTCGCCGCAAGCCTCGCACCAACCATAATCATCGTCTGATATTTTTAATTGCGCTGCGTGTAATTGTTTTATTTTCTCTATTGCTTGGCGCTCACCGGCCTTTGCTATTTGCTGCTGCGTAATCGCATCAATTCGAGACACCCTGCCGATACTTTGCTGATCTAACACAACTGGCCCTGCTTGCTCATGTAAGCTGTCTATTCGAACTGTGAACTCATGTAATTGATTGTTAATTAGCAGGGCTAACTGATCAATTTGCTGAGGCGTTAGTTCTTTATTCATACTAGCTGACAGCCGGTAATACTTGTTTAGCAAAAGGGATGGTGATTCGGCGCTGCTGATTAAGAGAGGCTTTGTCTAGCTTATCGAGACCATTTATTAAATAAGTCATATCGCGCTGACCGTGGCGCAACATATAACGCACCACCTCATTATCTAACTGCATACCACGTATTTTTGCACGCAACTGCAATGCAGATTGTTTATCCTCATCAGCTAGCGACTGAATTTTTAAGACTAAGAACTGAGCTAGGCGAGACTGTAAATCAGGCAGCTTCAACGCCAATGCTTTAGGCGCACAATTTGCTGAAAACACCACATACCCGCCAACAGCCAATACCCGATTATACAAATTAAAAATTTCACGCTCCCACAAGTCATTACCAGCAATAGTGTCAATGTCATCTAAACATAAGACTTGCTGTGATTCTAAACCCTCAAAAATTTCACTCGGGTCATACAGCTGCATATCGGCAAGCGGCAGGTACACTACGGATAAGCCAAGCACATCGGCCTGGTGACACACTGCTTGCAATAGATGTGAACGACCACTGTTAGCACTGCCATAGAGATAAATCATGCTATCGGTTTCGTCACGTAAACTACCACTAAGCGTATTTAGCGTTAATTTATTAGCGTCGCTGGTATAAAAACTGTCGAAGGTGGCCTCATCATTCAGACCAACAGATAAGGTAAGCTGCTGCATTAAGACAACCTTACTTGAGCAAAAATTATTGCTGATGATTTAAAATTAACAAGTGCCCTAGTTAACGCCATTGGTATACCAAACTGTTATCACTAACCGCCTCGTCACTACCTTCTACGGTTGGCACTGGCACCAGGCGCTTATTTAAGCTAATAAGCTCTTCAAGCTTGGTGCGGTTAGCGGTCAACCCGAGGGTAAACTCAAACACATCACCTTTAATACTACTCAAGGCAACATCACTAACGGCAATTAGCTGTTTAAAATAAAATAACAAAGTCCCGTAATCTTCAAACGAGCTAACGCCTACTATTTTAACCTTTGCCACATTACCTTGGTCGGTGCTGATCAAGGCATAACGTGACGACATCAACTCTGCCACCGCATCAATTGGACCGTTAATACAATTTGCTAATACTTCGCACTCGCTATCCCAATAAGTGGATCCATCACTAAAACTGTATTCCCAAGCGACTCTCCACTTGCCATCAGAAGTTCCTAGTAACCGCCCAAGCAGCGTACCGCTAACATCATAACGCTGGGACGCCAAGGCGATCGCATCAGGATCTGCGGCCCACAATGAATCCAAACTTACAGTCGCTTGTTCTTGTAAATCATACACTGGCCAAACAAGTGGCAACCCACGTCTAGCTGCACTTGCCTCGACAATTTGCCTGAGCTCGGTTTCATCATCCCCTAGCGGTAGTCTACGCCCCGTCAAATTATCAACCACCAACCACACCAATGTTGCCGGGCGATCTTCAGCCCAGATAGGTTCGTTACTCGCTCGCAATAAATCCAATATTGCTGGTTTTCTAAATTGCAGCTCTAAAGTATAAGGCAGCGGCTGAAGGCCCTCGATACTACTGTCCGCCGATGGCGGCGTTTTTTGATAGGAAAACTTATTTAAATAGCGCGCTGCATTTTTTATTGCCCGCTGAATATCGCTATTTAGCAGCACAGTGCTACTGCCAGATACTCTAATCAACACTGGCGCCATGCCAGTTGCTGCTGCCTCGCTACGGGCAATTGCTTGCTGATCAGCGACGGCAACGCTCTCAACATATAAGTTTTCAACAGGGTTGGCTGCTGCATTAATTGCTACAACCGCAGACAAAGCCATGCCACAAAGCAGCAAAAGGCGGGTAATGAACAAATTATTCTCCATATGAGTACTGTTAAAACGCACTAGGCCGCCATTCTAGCAGTGATTTAAAGCTTGGAACAAAAACCAATGCAAATTATGGTGCAGCGCCTGTCCACCTGCTAAAATAACCACGCCTTTTTACCCAACCCCCGTGGAATATTTGAATGAGCAAGTCTGAAGCATCACCTTCTTTGAGCTATAAAGACGCCGGCGTAGATATCGACGCTGGCAATGCACTGATCGAACGCATTAAACCCCATGCAAAACGCACCTATCGCCCCGAGGTTATGGGTAATTTAGGTGGCTTTGGTGCCTTGTGTGAAATCCCCGAGGGCTACAAACAACCCGTGTTAGTGTCTGGTACTGACGGTGTTGGCACTAAATTACGCCTAGCCTTAGAAATCGGCAAGCACGACACTATTGGTATCGATTTGGTATCTATGTGCACTAACGACCTAATCGTCACCGGCGCTGAACCACTATTCTTTTTAGATTATTACGCCACTGGCAAGCTAGATTTGGATACGGCAACGGCTGTTATCAGTGGCATTGCAACCGGCTGTGAGATCTCAGGCTGTGCACTTATCGGCGGTGAAACCGCTGAAATGCCTGGTATGTATGAAGGTGAAGACTACGACTTAGCCGGTTTTTGTGTCGGCGTGGTGGAAAAGTCTGAATTAATTGACGGCAGTACCGTTAAATCAGGTGATATACTTTTAGGTATCGCCTCTAGCGGCCCTCATTCAAATGGTTACTCACTAATTCGTAAAGTGTTAGAAGTCAGCGGTGAATCGGTAGACTCTCCATTTGGCGACAGCACCTTAGGTGAAACCCTGCTCACCCCCACCCGTATTTATGTGAAAGCATTGTTAGCACTTATTAACGCTATGCCAGTTAAAGCCCTGGCTCATATTACTGGCGGTGGTTTACCTGAAAATTTGCCTCGTGTTTTACCCGAAGGCACCAAAGCAGTGGTAGATACCAATAGCTGGCAGCAACCAGAAATTTTTGGCTGGCTACAAAAAAACGGCGGTATAGAAGACTTTGAAATGCTGCGCACCTTTAACTGCGGTGTAGGTATGGTAGCTTGCGTCGATGCAGAAAACGTTGATGCCGCCATTGCACTATTAGCCGAACAAGGCGAGCAAGCATGGGTATTGGGCAGTATTAAAGACAAAACTGATGATGAAGACGCGATAGAACTGGTTTAGTCCATTGCAGGCTAATAGTCAAAATCAACGCTACCGAGTAGCGGTATTAATCTCTGGCAGCGGCAGTAATCTGCAAGCTATTATTGATGCGGCTAATTCTAGTGATACGACTAATCTTGGCTATCAAATTTGTGCGGTAATTTCTAACCGGCCAGATGTCAAAGGGTTGGAGCGTGCTGCCAAAGCTGGCATAGATCGAGTCACTTTAGACCACAAATTGTATCCAACACGTGAAGCTTTTGATGACGTACTCGCCAATACCTTGGATGGCTATAAACCTGATTTAATCGTGCTGGCAGGCTTTATGAGAATTCTTAGTGACGGCTTTGTAAAACAGTTTAAAGGCAAGTTGATCAACATTCATCCGTCGCTACTGCCTAAATACCCCGGTTTAAATACCCACCAGCGCGCTTTAGACGCTGGTGATAGCCATGCCGGTTGTGCAGTCCATTTTGTGAGTGAAGAACTCGACGGCGGCCCGGTAATTATTCAAGCGCAAACTGATATAACACGCTGCAACAGTGCGGCAGAGGTTGCGCAACAAGTGCTAGTCTTGGAGCACAAAATTTATCCTATTGTGGTAGCTTGGTTTGCCAATGGCCGCCTAAAAATTGACAATAACCACAGCTTTTTAGATAACACGCAACTACCCGCTAGCGGATATATTGTTAGCTAGTATTTTTTATCCGCAACCTAGGTTTTATTATGCCCTCAGAACAACTTCCCTCTACCGACGAATACTATATGGGTATAACCCTTGCTGTACGCGAGAAGGCGAACTGCACAGGCAACCGTGTGGCGGCAACTATCGTCAAGGGTAACCGGGTAGTTTCTACTGGCTATAACGGTACTCCGTCAGGCATGACCAATTGCCTAGATGGTGGCTGCCTGCGTTGCGACAATCCTAATCAACAGTTTGAATCTGGTACCGGCTACGATTTATGTATTTGTGTTCATGCCGAACAAAATGCTTTGTTGGCAGCGGCGCGCTTTGGGATATCTGTTGAAGGCGCCACTATGTACACCTCTATGCAACCTTGCTTTGGCTGTGCAAAAGAATTACTGCAAGCCAAAGTAAATACAGTAATTTACCTGCACCCGTGGATACCACATGATCCCAATCCAACAATGGATAGACTAAAAAAAGCTGAGTATGAAAAAATCGCTTCGCAAATGACAATGAAAAGAATCGACTATATTGACCCTCGCGCCGAATGGGCCGTTACTACCTTACGCAAGAAATAAGTCTAACCTTAAGCCCTAGTTAGTCGTCACTAATTTCAATACTAGGGGTAACTTGCGACGGCTTGATTGATTTCTGCCACAAGCCTAAAGCGGTATTTCTGGCTATGGACACATACTGCTGGGCAATATCACTTGCTGAATCGGCGACAACTGCCGGCACGCCAGCATCGGTTAACTCACGAATAGTGCGCTGCAGCGGCAATGAACCCAGCATTCCTACCGCATAGTCAGCGGCCAGCTTGGCACCACCGCCATCACCAAATATATGGTCTTTATTACCGCAGTTGGTGCATTGGTGATAAGACATATTCTCGACCACACCCAAAACATCAACACCAACTTTCTGGAACATTTCCACACCTTTAATCGCATCAAGCAAAGCAATGTCTTGGGGAGTGGTAACAATAACGGCACCGCTAACTGGCACTTGCTGTGACAGAGTTAGTTGTATATCGCCAGTCCCTGGCGGCATATCCACAACAAGATAATCCAGCTCATCCCACATGGTTTGCGACAGCATTTGCTGTAATGCGCTACTTGCCATTGGACCACGCCAAACCATCGGCGTTTTGTCGGTCACTAAATACGCCATAGACATAGTTTTTAAACCATGGGCAGCCACTGGTATTAGAAACTTTCCTTCTTGCTGACCGGGCCTTACGCCGTCTGGCACGCCCAGCATCAACTGTAGGCTTGGCCCATATATATCGGCATCAAGCAAACCAACTTTAGCGCCCTCTGCATGTAATGCCGAGGCTAAGTTTACTGCCGTAGTAGATTTACCGACGCCACCCTTGCCAGAGGCAACGGCGATAATATTTCTCACCCCGGCCAGATTAGGGTTAGTGGTTTGACCCAAATTATTGGCAATATCAGAGCTAATAGTCAGATCAACAGCACTAGCTCCTACAGCTTTTAATGCGTCTACAATTTGAGTATTTAATGAACTGCTAAGACCTGCCACCGGCATGCCTAAACTAAGACTCAAATGAACTGC
>JBLHWB010000099.1:0-7871 GCA_047628915.1 Porticoccus sp.
TTTTCGACTTTTTCGACCACATAACCACTAATATTATGCTGCCACTTGGCGGCCTTGGTATTGCGATATTTTGCGGCTGGTTTATGAAAGCAGAATACTCAAAAGACGAACTACAGTTTAGCGAAACAACGTATAAACTGTGGAAGTTTGTTATCCGCTTCATCACTCCCACATTGGTTTTAGTGGTATTTGTTTACAACCTTTTCTTCTGATGCAGTTCGTATTTACGCATTAAGCCCATTGCGCCACTTCGCAACCTAGCATTAGCAGCATTACGCGCCACATCTGTTATCAGTGGCGCGTAACCAACCCCACCGGCGTAGACCAACACGTCGCACATTTGTAAATAAGTCTCAGCCCATTCATCAGTCTCGTTTTCCAACAGGTAATTATTACCAATATTGGTTTCCAAGGCTTTTAATATATGATGATTAGTCATCCTATCAGCACCAATTATTTTTACCGCTTGGCGCTTCATCGCCAATTCATCGGCGTAAATAAAGTTTAAAAACACGGCCACTGAAAACGGCACTTGTGGACTGACGTATTGATCGCTACTTTTGATAGGATTTAATTGCGCCGAACGCACTAAAGCTTCTCTGGCTAATTCGCTGGCCGCTATTAACTGCCGGGGTTTAGCTTGCTCGCCAACTTGGCTAATCAGTAGATCAAACTGATCCAGCCCCGAGCCACTTAACGCTTCCATCAACAACTCAGTTTCCAGTAAACCATTTTCTAATGTTTTGGCCGTCAGCTTCTTTTGCAGCTGCTCGGCCACCAGCTCAAACAAGGCCTGGTCTGACAATCCAACCCACGCTAACTCTTTAAGCGCCGCAAAGCGCACCGTTTCACTCTTAGACGTTATAAGCTCGGTGTACTGGCCCACTTCTTTACTTCTATCAACAATACCCGCAGCAGCCGGCAAGGACAGTAGCAACAAACCACTTAGAAGTAAGCACACACTCCTGCCAATAGTATTGCTAAATATAGGGTTAATACACGATAACATTATCTAATCCTTATTTTTCAATGCGCGACAGGCAATCGACTCACTTTTGCCCCAGTACAACATATAGACAGTATTTTTGTCTAAGGTTGCAAAATGATTATGCCACTCATATAGAAACAGCCCTAGAGTTTGCTTGCCAACCAAAACTAGCCACTTTAATTACTTCTAATTTGGGCGCTGCCGATAAAGTATAATGGTTGCCGACACCGCGCCTAGCCAACCCCGTTCGCACAGCCCTACTTTCAATAAAGCTTGCATAGAAATGTTTGGCACTATGGTGCATTAAAAGAGTCAATATTGTCAGCAGTACTGACCTCACTAAAGACGCTAGCTCATTATGCCCTTGTTTGGAGCCATTTGAATTTTTACGGTGCAAGGCACTCTTTATTCATTTATTAATGAGGCAAAGCACTTGCCTGTTAGCTTTGATACCACTACTGTGTAGCCTGCTAGCAACACTGCATGCATTATTATGATGCATAAGCGCTAATTTAGTGCGCAAAAACTTGCTTCGCTACATAAAATGTCCCTGTAATGCCTGTAAAAGCTCGCCAGTCCTAGGTTTTATGAACTGGCACATAAATTGCTTTATTTTAGTGCGAGCAACAATAGCGACATAACAAATAATTTTTAGCCGTGCTGGCAAGCTGTTATCACACAGCTTAATAGCTTATTGAACATAAAAGATGGAGGACATCAAATGTCTGAGAAAACCCTTAATCTCATTAAAGAAAGCGAATCTACTTGGGTAGACCTGCGCTTCACCGACACCAAAGGCAAAGAGCAGCATGTTTCGATTCCTGCTTCTGAGGTTGATGCCGACTTTTTCGAAGACGGAAAAATGTTTGATGGCTCATCTATCGCTGGCTGGAAAGGTATTAACGAGTCTGACATGATTCTGATGCCTGACGACGACGCATCAATACTTGACCCATTTACCGACGAAAACACTGTCATTGTTCGCTGTGGCATTGTTGAGCCTGCTACCGGCCAAGGCTATGACCGCGACCCACGCTCTATCGCACAGCGCGCTGAAGAGTACTTAAAGTCTACCGGTATCGGTGACGGCTGCTTGTTTGGCCCAGAGCCAGAATTCTTCGTATTTGACGATGTGAAATGGCAGAACCAAATGAGTGGTGCTAGCTACGAAATCAACTCTGAAGAAGCAGCATGGTCTTCAAATAAGTCTTTTGACGGCGGCAATACTGGCCATCGCCCAGTTGTAAAAGGCGGTTACTTCCCCGTTCCTCCAGTTGATTCTCTACATGACCTGCGCGGCGCAATGTGTGGCGCAATGGAAGCAATGGGCTTAAAAATCGAAGTTCATCACCATGAAGTTGGCACAGCAGGCCAATGTGAAATTGGTGTTGGTGCTAACAGCCTAACGCTAAAAGCTGATGAAATTCAGGTTTTCAAATACTGCACCCACAATGTTGCTCACGCTTATGGCAAAACAGCAACATTTATGCCTAAGCCATTAGTTGGCGACAACGGCAGCGGTATGCACGTTCACATGTCTATCAGCAAAGATGGTAAGAATGTCTTCCAAGGCGACAGCTACGCTGGTCTAAGTGAAACTGCACTTTTCTACATCGGCGGTATCATCAAACACGCCCGTGCAGTAAATGCGTTCACTAACGCGTCTACTAACTCATACAAACGTTTAGTCCCAGGCTTTGAAGCGCCAGTTATGCTTGCTTACTCAGCACGTAACCGCAGTGCTTCTATCCGTATTCCTTATGTACAAAACCCTAAGGCTTCACGTGTAGAAGTTCGTTTCCCAGACCCTACAGCCAACCCATACTTGGCATTTACTGCCTTGATGATGGCTGGTCTTGACGGCATCAAAAACAAGATTCACCCTGGCGATGCAGCTGACAAAGATCTTTACGATCTTCCAGCTGAAGAAGCGGCACAGATTCCAACGGTATGTTCTAGCCTAGAGCAAGCACTAGCTGCACTCGACGCAGACCGTGAATTTTTGACTGCTGGCGGCGTAATGAATGACGACATGATCGACGCATACATTGCACTTAAGTCTGAAGAAGTAGAGCGTTTGAACATGTCTACTCACCCAGTTGAGTTTGAAATGTACTACAGCTGTTAATAGCTATTGCTAATTAATTAGCACGGCTAAAATCCCGCTTGATGCGAATCAAGTGGGATTTTTTTTGCCTGCCTATTATGCACTCTCAACTGGTTATTTTTATTGACTCCTAACAGTTGCACCAATATAGTGCATCCAATGTTAACCTATAGCAATGAAAGGGCTTAAAGGGTCTTAAACCGAGATAATAGCCACCAAAATTAATCTTTCTAGATCGAAAAGTTGGTTTGGTTTTTGCATTAGTCTGTTCACTGTCTTAAAGAAAACTCATCATGAATTCAGACAACCTACATCGCCGACTGCTAGACAATCTAGCCACCGCGGTCTTACTGTTAGATAGTGACCTTAATATCAGCTATCTGAATACCGGTGCCGAAATAACGCTGAAAGTAAGCGCCAATCGGGTTGTGGGTAATCCATTTGACTCGCTATTTCCTAGCTGCGAAATCAGCACCAAAGAAATGCTAAATGCCATTCATAGCGGCTCACCATTTACCAAACGACAAACCTTGCTAACACTGCATAATGGCAGCGAAGTTACGGTAGATTGCTCGGCAACTCCGATTGCTGAAAGCGACGTCTTGTCGCTTCTGCTAGAACTACAACCGCTAGATCGAATCCTCAAAATAAGTCGCGAAGAAGGCATAATTTCAAATCAGGAAACCACCCGTACCATGATTCGCGGCTTGGCCCATGAAATTAAAAACCCCCTAGGTGGCTTGCGCGGGGCTGCGCAATTACTGGCCAGAGAATTACCCGATGCTGAGCTTACAGACTATACCGACGTTATCATTGAAGAGGCCGATCGCTTAAGTAACTTAGTAGACAAGCTACTTGGGTCTCATAAACCACAAACCTATCAGAATACTAATCTGCACGAAATTCTGGAGCGAGTCATCACGCTTATCAGCGCAGAAACTTCGGGCAAGATCGAATTTGAACGTGATTACGACCCCAGTATCCCGGATGTTTTGGGCGACAATGAACAGCTTATCCAAGCGGTGTTAAATATCACCCGCAACGCTATGCAGTCATTGCAAAGCAATCCAGACTGCAACCAAACTATCACTATAGTTACCCGCATTTTACGTCAGTTCACAATCGGTAAATATCACCACCGTCACGTCATTAAAATTGACATTTGTGACGTTGGCCCAGGGGTCCCCAAGCAATTACTCGAGACAGTTTTTATGCCCATGGTTAGCGGTCGCGCTGAAGGCACTGGTTTGGGACTATCTATATCCCAATCAGTCATCAACCGTCATCAAGGTTTAATCGAATGCGAAAGTAAACCTGGTAACACAAGATTTTCACTTTACATTCCACTGGAGCCCGTCAATGAGCCAAACTAACACGACAGTCTGGGTTGTCGACGACGACAAATCCATCCGCTGGGTGGTTGAAAAAGCATTGAACGCCGAAGCAATTACTACTGAATCTTTTGCCGAAGGCGACAGCGTATTAAACCGCTTAGAGCAAAGCCGCCCGACGGCAATCATTAGCGACATCCGTATGCCAGGGATTGACGGTTTGAAGCTGTTAAAGCGTATTGTTGAAAAGTATCCAGATTTACCTGTCATTATCACCACCGCCCATTCAGACCTCGACAGCGCCGTTGCCTCCTACCAAGGCGGTGCCTTTGAGTACCTCCCTAAACCGTTTGATATTGATGAAGTGGTTGCGGTAGTCAAACGTGCCATTGTCCATAGTGAAGAATTAGCCAGCGCAAAAGACAGCATTGCAGTCAGTGAAGAAGCCGAACCTAGCGCTGAAATTATTGGCGAAGCGCCTGCTATGCAAGAAGTGTTTCGCGCCATCGGCCGCCTCTCTCATTCAAACATAACAGTGCTTATCAATGGCGAGTCTGGTACCGGTAAAGAGCTTGTTGCTAAAGCACTTCATACCCATAGTCCCCGTGCTAACAACCCATTTATTGCACTGAATATGGCAGCCATCCCAAAAGACTTAATGGAATCAGAACTATTCGGCCACGAAAAAGGTGCCTTTACCGGTGCTAATTCACAACGCAGCGGTCGCTTTGAACAGGCCGATGGTGGCACCCTATTTTTAGATGAAATTGGCGACATGCCTGCCGACACGCAAACCCGTTTGTTGCGTGTTTTAGCGGATGGTGAATTTTATCGCGTCGGCGGCCATACCTCGGTAAAGGTAGACGTTCGTATCATTGCGGCTACTCACCAAAATATGGAACAACTGGTAGCGGAAAGCCGCTTTCGGGAAGATTTATTTCACCGCCTAAATGTTATTCGTGTGCACCTGCCAAAACTGGCTGATCGACGTGAAGACATTGTTCAACTAGCCAAACATTTTTTAACCAGCGCCGCCAAAGAGCTAGAAGTTGAAAGCAAGCAACTCAGCCCTGAAGCCGCCAATTATTTAACCCAACTAAACTGGCCCGGTAATGTTCGCCAGCTAGAAAATACCTGTCGCTGGTTAACCGTTATGGCCGCAGGGCGTGAAATTCAGCTAGAAGACTTACCGCCCGAACTAAGCCAAGAAAAGGAAAATGTCGCCAGTGACGGTCACTGGGAAACGCTATTAAGCCAATGGGCTGACCGTGAAATTGCCATGGGCACCGAGCGTCTGTTAGATAAAGCCGCACCCATGTTTGAACGCATAATGATTGACGCCGCCCTAAAACACACCGAAGGCCGTCGTCGCGACGCTGCCGAGCTTTTAGGCTGGGGCAGAAACACTATCACCCGCAAAATTAAAGAACTCAGCATGAGTGACATTGCGCCAGAAAGTTAGACTATAAAAATCTCGCTAGTGTTGCGACCACGCCATCTTTATACTTGGCCCATTCTCAACACTAGCGGCAGTTAACACTTCTTATGTTTCACATCGTCTTATACCAACCTGAAATTCCGCCGAACACTGGCAACATCATTCGTCTTTGCGCCAATACTGGCGCCAAGTTGCACGTTATTCACCCCCTTGGCTTCGAGCTAGACGACAAACGTCTGCGCCGCGCGGGTTTAGACTACGATGAGTTTTCCAGTATTATTCAGCACGACAGTTTAGATCAATTTATCAACACAGTTAAACCTGCCCGCATGCTAGCGGCCAGCACTAAGGGCACAACTTTTTTTACCGATGCGAATTTCGAACAAGGCGACGCTATAATTTTTGGTCCTGAAACTCGCGGCCTGCCCGACGATTTTTTACAGAGCCTACCGCATGAAAACGTACTGCGAATACCCATGCAGCCCAACAGCCGCAGCATGAATTTATCTAATAGTGTGTCTATTTTTGTTTATGAAGCATGGCGCCAACAAGGTTTTGAAGGCGCGCAGTAGAAACTATATAACCGTAAACTCTATGCCGCCAAGCTCACTGTAGTTAGCTTTATAATCACCTGATAACGCCGGGACTGCAGGGCCACAAGTGCCTAAAATTAATAAACTATCTTCACCAACACAAAACCCTCTTCTAGCAGCCTCTGCCAGCATCCAGTTCACGCCGTTTTCAACACCACCTAAAGAGTCGTTGGACGAAGCAGTGCAGACAATGCTTTCATTAAAAGACAAATTAATGTCAATGTGCACCGGCCTGCTTTCCCACGCAATTGGCTCACCACAAATCACTCGGTCGGCACCCATATTGGCCGCGATAACATTTGCTCCAGTCAAATCTTCATCACGCTCAAAACCTAACAACACCACTTCAATGACAGGCAATATAGCTTTTGGTTTGCCATCGCCATCCAATAAAATGCCTATTTCACATTCAAGTTGTGACCCTTCTTCAACCCTAAGCCGGCAACCCGACAGTAATTTTCCAGCGCCATATAAAGAGCCAATAACCGGTGAGCTTAGCCCAAGAAACTGCTGCACTGGCGCGGCGGTTACCCCGGCTTTTATGCCAATAACATTATTACCACTTACCACTTCAGCTACGCGATGTTGAATTTCATAAGCCTGCTCTACACTTAATCCGCTAGGTAGCGCACTAATTTTTTGATGGCTAATAATTGCGCCAGCAACTGCTTCTACTAATCCAGCGCCGTCATTCATACAACCGCGCCAATCGTTGTTCTATGCAACAATCTATCATAGCCGTCGTAACCTGCATTGGCTTTATGCAATACGCTGCGGTTATCCCACATCACCAACATGTTTTCTTGCCACGGGTGTGAATACACAAACTCAGCTTTGGTTTGCCACTCGTGTAGCTCCATTAAAAGATTAAAAGTGTCTGTTTGGTCAAGCCCGTCAATACCCACAATGTAACCTAAGCAACCATACACTCCTTCTTTACCCGACTCGGGATGAGCTTGCACTAACGGATGATTTTGCGTTTCTCGGGCGTCATCTGACACCACAATTTTCATACTGCGGTCAGCTTCGGAGTCGGCATCGCTGTATAAACCGTCTGGCGAATAGCCACCGGCGGCTGAATGGATTGCGAGTTTTCCCGCGAGTTTAGCTTTTAACGCTATAGGCATATTCGCATAGGCCAATTTTTGATTAGCAAAATCTGTATTGCCACCAGTAGGTGGAATAGTAATGCCGTACAAACATGTTCCTATCGGCGGATTTTGCTGGAAGCTCCAATCGGTATGCCACACGTCGGCAAAAATACTGGTGGTCTCGTCAGCCCTGCGCTGCACCGCAATAATATGCTCGCGCCCGGCAATGGGTTGAATGAAGGGGTCTTCTGCCACCGCGCCAAAGCTATAAGTAAAACGCTCTAAATCATCATCACTCATTTTTTGCTCAGGAAAAATCAACA
>JBLHWB010000100.1:0-7810 GCA_047628915.1 Porticoccus sp.
TTTGGTATGGTGGGGCGTATACCGCCCAAAGCATGGAAGGCGATGACCGAGTTTTTTGCTGCAATTAGCAATCAAGATTACAAGCTAATGGCAGAGTCGATGGTAGCGGTAGGCATGACTAAAATCGATGTTAACATTACTGCTTTGGCCAGTGATATAGAGAATTTGTTCGCGCCACAATTTGAAATGATGAATGAGTACAGCGGACCAAGTGACGATGTTGAGAAACTACTCAGTGAGCTTGGTGCAGTTGCTAATAACTACGGAATTCGGTTTCCGCGGGCATTTACTTTAGTCGTTAAACAGTTTTTATATTTTGACCGGTATATGCAAATACTAGCCCCTGGGCACAATGTTTTTAATGATGACAGAATTGATTTGTTACAGTAATATTTAATTATTAGTTTGTTAAGTGGTCGGGTTAACTCGGCTTTTTATTTTTAGTCATAAATAGTATTTGCCTTGCGCAATTTACAGGATAGTCATATGTTAAAGCTCTACGGTTTTGCCTCTAGTAATTACTTCAATATTGTTAAGCACGCTTTGCTGTACAAAGAGATTGGGTTCGAAGAGGTGAAAAATTATCCCGGCGCTAGTGCTGAGTATTTGCAAAAAAGCCCGCTAGGTAAAGTACCTTGTATAGAAACGGAACATGGTTTTTTATCAGAAACAACGGCGATACTTGATTACTTGGAAGAGACTTACCCACAAAAGCCGCTCTATCCAGCGGATGCTTTTGCTAAAGCCAAAGTTAAAGAGCTGATGAAAATAGGTGAGCTTTATTTAGAGCTGTCGGCCAGAACTTTACTACCTGCTGTGTTAATGCGGTTTGACAGCACTGATGAGCAAAAACGCGATGCCAAATTGGTATTAAACAAGGGTGTCAAAGCTATGTCTCAAATAGCCAGCTTTAGCCCATATATTGCTGGCAGCGAGATGACAATGGCGGATATTTATATGCGCCAAGTGATGTCGGTAACTGCCATGGTTTGCCGCAGCGCTTTTAAATGGGATATAGCGGCTGATATTACAACCATGCCAGCATGGCTTGCGATGATGAATGAAATGGCCATCAGCCAACAGATAGATGCTGACAAAGCAGAAGATTTACCAGCATTTGGTGCTCATATGATGGCGTTAGCTAAAAGCAAGTAGCGCGGTTAAACGCTTTGCCCATGCAGGTTTTTATTGGCCAAAATTTCCATCCCGGTATTGTCATTGTTGGCCGCTCTGATGAGCGCGCCAGCCACATCAGCCCCTTGTACTGATCTGATAGCTTTTGGCATTAGTGGTGTGAGAATACTAAACAGTGACTCCCCAAGGCGAAATTCGTCTCTGTTGCCAAGCAGCAGAGAGGGCTGGGCTATTGCAACATGTTGATAGTTGCTTTGTTTTAAAAAGTTTTCAACGGCGCCCTTATAATGAGAGTATTTAGACAGCGAACCTTCTTTTGCCCCTATAGCCGACACTAGGCCATAAAAACTCGCAGCAGCGGTTAAGCCTGCCTTGGCCAAATTAATTGGATATTCCATATCAATTTTTTGATACATAGCCTTAGAAGGGGTCTTCTTAGCGGTTGTACCTAAAGCGCAGTAAACCTCATCTATTTTGTACTCTGCTAACTCTTGCTCCAACTGGTCAAAGTCAATAACCATGACGCTAACTTTTTTATTATCAATCCAGTCGGCAGATGGCTGGCTGCGACATAAGGCGATAACCTTGTCATAGCTTGAATGACTGCAAAGCTGGCGCACTATGTGCCCGCCAACAAGCCCTGTACTGCCTGCGACTAATGCTGTTTTTCCCATGTCGTTCTGCCTCATTGAAAATGTATCTATTATAGCTAGTTAGCGGTGTTAAAACAGTTGCGTGGCTAGTAAAATTGTAAGCTCATGTTAAGAGCAGCATATGAAAGAAAAGCTAACTAGGATAAAAAGTAAACGACTTGAACGTCGTCTGTCGGTATCTATTGCTGGACTCAGAGCCGGCGGGGCGATTGCTTTAGGTCGCTCCACTGACTGGCTATTAAAAGCCGACGAGCGCAAAAGTAAGCGTAAATTTGTGCTTGCTAAAGAAGCCAAGCGCTTTGCCAATGAGTTAGGTAAGCTCAAAGGAAGTTATGTCAAAATTGGCCAAATGTTGGCGCTGTTTGGCGAGCATTTATTACCTAAAGAATTGACCGCAGCGCTGCATGAGTTAGAGCATCAAACTGTGGCTCTAGACTGGCCTATTATTGAAACAGCTCTGACGGAAGAGTTGGGTGATATTTTAGGTGAGCTACTGATTGAGCCAGAGCCTTTGGCGTGCGCATCGATTGGTCAGGTTCATCGCGCTAAAATCATTGCTACCGGTGAAGAAATTTGCCTCAAGGTTCAGTATCCTGGCGTCGAGGAAACCATCGACTCAGATTTCTCCGATGTGGTGGCGATGCTTAAATTGGCGAATTGGCTGAAAACTAGCCGTAATTTAGATTTATTACTGGAAGATATTCGCAAGCTATTACATGAAGAAACCGACTATCAACGCGAAGCAATGATGACAGTCAATATGGCTAATTTACTTAAAGGCGATAAGCGCTACCAAGTGCCGGCAGTGCATCAGCGCTTCAGTACCAAGAAAATTATCGCTTTAGAGTTTATTGAAGGCCTTGAGGTGACTGCTAGCAATGTACAAGAACTGCCATTGGCTCGGCGTAACAAGTTAGCCAAGGCTATGCTCGACCTGTTGATGAAAGAGATATTTGAATGGGGGGTGTTGCAAACAGATCCCAATTTCGGCAATTATCGTATTAAGAGTTCAAGTAACAGCGACAAGTTGGTGTTACTAGACTTTGGCGCAGTAAGAGCGTTTGATAATTCATTTTTAAACCCCTTGCGTGCCACCATTACTGGTGCCTATCACAACGATAAAGTGGCGGTAGTGCAGGGTGTTATCGATTTAAAATGCATTGATGAATGCCACCCTAAAAGTGTGCAGGAGTCATTTGCAGAATTTTGTATGGGTTTGCTTGAGCCACTGCGAGAAGACTTTGATGGCGTTAGTTCGGACTGGATTAACGAGCAGGGTGAATATTGCTGGGCTAAGTCGAAGTTAATTAGGCGCGCTGCCAAGCAAGCAGCTAAGTCGTCATTTAGCCTTCACTTTACCGTCCCACCGCAAGAGTTTGCATTGATTGCCCGTAAGCTTACTGGCGTTTTCACTTTTATAGTGGTGCTCGATGCCGAATTTAATGGCCACGATATTCTTAAAAATTATGTAGATAATTGGCAACAAAATTCCTGCTAGTCGAACTATTTAGCGCTAATAAGCTCTAATTGAAAAATAACATCAGGCCAAGCTAATGATTTTTCGTTTATGTGCTGTCAGTCTACTGCTGTTACTTAGCGCTGTTACTTATAGTGTTGAGTTTAAAAGTGGCGATAAGCAAGTTCAACTAATTGAGCTATATACCTCTGAGGGTTGCAGTAGTTGCCCTCCAGCAGATAATTTTTTAACTAGGTTTTTAGATGATCCTACTTTATGGCACAGTCGAATACCTATAGCCATTCATGTCGATTACTGGGACTACATCGGTTGGCAGGATCGCTTTGCTTCAAAAGAAAACTCTGCACGCCAGCGGCTACATGCACAACAAGGCAATGTATCTCAGGTCTATACGCCGGGTTTTATTGTCTCTGGTGAAGAATGGCGCAGCTGGTTTTTAGGTGATAGAACAATTCCGACCTCGCGCGCTAAACCTGGAGAGTTATTGTTAAGCGTTGACGATAAATCGTTTAATGCCAGTTTCTCTCCCATTAAAAATGTTGGCAGTAAATTAGAACTGCATCTGGCCTTGCTCGGTTTCGGTTTGGTTAATGACATAGACGCTGGCGAAAATCACGGCCGCAAGCTCGCTCACAACTTTGTTAAATTAAGCGAAACCGTTGTTATTAGTCGAGACCAATCATGGCAGGGTGAATTGCCAGATATTCCAAAAAATATGCAAGATTATAAGCAATTGGCAGTGGTTGCTTGGGTCAGCAGCGTAAAAAATATTAAACCAATACAGGCAACCGGTGGCTGGTTAGAAAACTAAGCTCTCTATGAAGCTAAGTTAGCGTTTTGATCTTGTGCTGATGGGTGTTGTTTTGTATGTTGTAGCATTGAAATTCATCCGGAGAAAACTATGACGCTATCAAACTTGCTACGCCCATCAGGGCTGTCGTTGGCGATTTTGCTAACTACGCTGCTGACCGTTAATGCTAGCAGTGCACAGCATGAAGACTCGCCTAAATTCAGTATTACACCTGTGACAGACAATTTATCAATGCTACAAGGTAGAGGCGGTAATTTAGCGCTGTTAACCGGCGACCAAGGTCTGCTGTTGGTCGATAACGACTACCAAGACATGTCTGCCGCCTTAGAAACTGCTTTAGCGGGTTACGGTGGCGCTGACAAACTTACCTATATTATTAATACTCATTGGCATGGTGATCACACCGGAGGTAACTTAGCACTGGGGCAATATGCCAATATTGTTGCTCACGACAATGTGCGTAAGCGCCTGTTAAGCGCCCAAGAAATCAAGTTGTTTAAGATGAAGTCTGACCCTTATCCAGAGATTGCGGTTCCTTCCATCACTTATGAAAAAGCTATGTCTTTGCATATTAATGGCGAGGAAGTCGAGCTGGTACATTTTGCCGGTGGTCATACCGACGGCGACTCCATAGTGTTTTTCAAAAGTGCTAATGTAGTCCATACCGGTGATCATTTCTTTAACGGTTTTTTCCCATTTGTTGATGTCGATAGTGGCGGCAATGTTTTGGTGCTGGCAGAAAATGTTAAGTTGCTGCTTGGCATGATTGATGACAATACTAAGATTATTCCTGGCCATGGACCGTTGGCTAACAAAGCCGATTTGATGGCGTTTTCACTAATGCTGGAAGGCACGGCGGCTGAGATCAAGGCCATGAAAGATAAGGGTTTGAGTTTAGCTAAAATCCAGCAGCAGGGTTTAAGTGACAATTGGCAGTCGTGGACTGATGGTTTTTTAACTACCGATGTTTGGGTCTCTATCGTCTATAACAGTTTGTAAACTAGCTGAGTTAAAGCAAGGCTTAAGGTTATCCTTAAGCCTTTTTTATTGTCTACTTACAATTAGTTCTTAGTATCAGTGATTCAAAAGTAATTGAGTTGTGGTCGGTCATATCTCGCTTGGGTTCTTCGGCTAGCTCAATATTAGGAAAGCGTCTATGCAGTTCACCTAGGGTTAAATAAAGCTGACGTTTAGCTAAGGCAGCACCGATACAGAAGCGGGGGCCGTAACCAAATAACAAATCAGGGTTAAATTTTCTGGTGACATCAAACTTTTCAGGCTCAGGAAATATATCAGGGTTTTGACGATCTAAATGCGGCATCAGCAACACCATTTGACCTTTGCGAACCTTGGTCCCCAAAATATCCATATCTTCTGGCGCATAACGAGCAAAGCCCATCTTTGAGATAACACCCCAACGCTGTACTTCTGCAAATGCATTATGAAAGGCATCTGGAGTCGACAATGCTTGGTCAATTTGATCTTTATTTTTCATAAAGGCAAAAGTAATCCACTGCTGGAATACTAAGGTGGTATCAGCGCCTGCGCCTATTAACGCAAGGATTAGGCAGATAACATCCCACTCTTCAAAATTTTCATTTTCGGCTTCTATTTTTAATAGCACACTCAAAAAGTCATCTTCTTCTGGCGCTAGTCTGCGCTCAGCGATTACTTCTTGTAAAATATCAATGGCTTTATTACTTAGCTCTATAGCTTTTGCTCGTTGTTCTTCTGGAATGGTTGGATTCCATGTTTCAGTAAATTTGATAATAACGGGCTTAATATCGTCCCAGTATTTTTCCGGGATACCGATCATTTTAGTGACTGAGATAAACGGAATATGCTTAGCGATTTCCGTCACATAATCGAAAGTTTCAGGTTCACCCAAATTATCAAATAGTTTAATTACCTCGGGCTCTATACTGCGTTGAATTTGGTCGACGACGTTGCGCGAAAAAGCTGGCGAGGTGATTTTTCGAATGAGGCGATGGTGGTCATGATCGGCCAGCAAGCTATGTCCGATTAGCGCTTTTTCAAAATTCCCCCATTCGGCTTCGGGTGGGCGTGGCGGGGCAAATTCCCAATCAAAAAAGTCTGAAGACAAATATTCCTTTTTCCAGCAATCCATAATATCTGGAGTTTGCGTCATTATCCAAGCCTGCCATGGTTCATACCATACCAAATCACCGCGTGCAGCTAATGCCAGACATTGTGGGCCTGGGTCATAACAGTACTCCTCAGAGTTCGGATTAAAGATTTCGGCGATATCTACTGTCATGGTCAGTCTCTACATATGTGGTTATATATAAAGCTATTATGAAGACTAATAGGGTATTAATAACAGTGAACGTGCTGTAATTTATTGAGGATCAGTGGTGCGGCGGTCTTCATAGCTTTCTTCGCCACCACTGACGTACATTTGAATCCTATTGCGGCCATTTTTTAGCGCCCGATACATCGCCTGATCGGCCGATTCTAGCAGCTGATTGTGATCAGTTATTCGATTGCTTCTGTCGTTGCTGTTATAGCATGCGATACCAATACTGAGAGTTGTCGTAGTGTTGTCTTCAATAGCTATACGTATTCTCTCAGCAATTATCTTCGCACTTTCTGCTGGGGTGTTAGGTAGTATTACGGCTAATTCATTCTGATTGAATCTTGCGGCAACATGAATTTTCCTCAAAATTTGTTCGACTTGGTAGGCGACATTTTTCATCAGTCGATTGTTTCCAAAGCCAGAAGATGATTGCGCGGGGTCGTTTAGCTGGTCAATATTTATTAATAACAAACACAAGCTATGTTGTTGATGAAAGGCGATTTCAAATTCAGTTTCCATCCGTTCAAAAAAATAGACACGGTTAAATAGCTGGGTGATAGGGTCGATATATTTGTAACGATTATCCTGTTGAACGTTAATACTGAGTGTTAATGAAAATAGTATTAGCCCTATTAGCAACGCAATCGGGAATGCCGCTCGCGTCAAGACAGTATTATCAATAATGCCGTCACTACGAAGTGCACTAATTAACAACCCGATGATAATTACACCCATTGCAGCGACATAAAATTTGGCAGATTTTTCGCCCGAGGATAGGGCTATGCCGCCTAGTGCTAGGAGGTACAGCATGCATAACAATGAAGCTAGCCAACTAATAAGTAACAATGTACCAGAGTCTAATAAGGGGGTTGTCAATACTAGTAGCACAATGGCCCAGATTAAATAACGGGCTGTATTGTCGGTTGCAGGCGCAATAAAGTTTAATGATAATATTCTGCGAGAGAACTGTATCCAGAATATCTGGGTCAAAAATATGCCCAATACTAAAATATTGTTAGCAGTATCAGGGTTGTTTGGAAAAATATATTTGAAGCTCAAACCAGAGGTAGCTAATGTGCACAGTCCAGTGCTAACTAGATAACAAAGATAGTAGCCAGTGACTGAGTTAGGTGTGCCCAAAAGGCGAAACAAGTTATAAATCAATAAGGTGAAAATTCCGCCAAAGAAAAGACCTGAAAAAGTTTTAATTTCACTAATTTTCTCCAGTAAAGAAGGCTCATTGTTGATGCCAAAATCAATAACTGTTTGCCCTTCAGTCACCACTCTAATGAATACAGTTTTACTACTATGTGCCGCTATATCCAACGGAAAAATAGGTTGAATGAAGTCCAGTGGGCGTTGTTTGAAAGCAATCCGATCACCGCTAGTCAATCGGTCCCAGTTGGTGTCACTAGAAC
>JBLHWB010000101.1:0-7667 GCA_047628915.1 Porticoccus sp.
CCGAGGGGAGCGAATGCTTGCACTTGTTATGCTTATTTATCTTTATTCAATGAATAAAGATCTATGCCATTCATTTCAAACTTTATTCCTTCGTACTCAAGTAAAGATTCACGTGAGGTTCTTGTATATTCGTTCCTCAGCTCTAATTTTGAGTCGCTTAATTCCGTAACCATTAAGCCAGAATCATACACAGACTCGTCGTTGCGCCATGAGGGAATAATGATGATATTTTTATCTGGTTTGTAAATACAATCAAGTTCTAAATCAAAAGCTATTTTGCATTCATTTTTTGAAATATTTAATTTGACACTTCTTGAGCCTTTCACAGGCATTGAAGATCTATTTTTCTTAGGATCAGGTAGCTTACCTATTACTGCGGTATAATCATTTTGATAGTTTGCTTTACCGCTCCAGCTCCCATAAATCGGATTATCTTTAGCGCATCCAGGTAGCGCTGAAATACAAGCGGCGAAGGTAATTAGTTTTAGAGGGTTCATAATATACTCCCTTATATTAATTTTATTGATTATATATTGATATAGCTTTGGATGCCTTTAAGCATAACGCCTCAAGAAGGGGCGCGGTTTACCGCGTCCCGTTTGCTTGATTTGTTATGAGTTTTATCAGGATCGATACTATTCTCCATTTTCTTGAGAATTTCTTCAGAGAGCTCAATTTCTTTAGACATCAGTTCGTTAAGGTCATCGAGTGATGTTGCTTTGGAATTAACTCTTTTCACAGTAGTAAGTTGGTAGGCACCACCAAATAAAGAAAAAAAAGATAGTAGCATCGGAATCGCGAGAGAGATGAAAAACGTCACAGGCTCGTCTGAAGCAGTGATATCAGAGCCTATTCGTCGAGAGAAAACACCATCACTACCTGCCGAATAAACAAAGATAAGTCCTACAAGGCCTAAGACTATCATGATGATAGATGTAGAGTTTTGTTTAGACATTATTATTTCCTTATAGTGACTCATAACGCCGCAAACACGGGCGCACGAAGTGCGTCCGAGCGCAGCGGCAGTGATTTGCTTTGTTAAGTGTTTTTAAACAACAAATCACCGTAACCCCAAATTAAAGTACCAACCACTAGTGATGACAAAATCAGCGTGTCGAATATTTTTCTTTTATTTAATGCCGTTACATATTCCTGCTGGGGCTTCCATGTTGAATCGCGTTTTTCCCTAAGATATTGCTGCGCGCTAAAATTATTAAATTCAAGAATTGCGCCAATCATTACCATTAGTGATCCTGAGCGTGCAAACCAATGACCCTCACACGTTGCAAAGCTATATACGAAAAAACCTGAAGGTATCCCATATGCTATTGCTAGCAGGACTATTTCCCACCAAGTTGCTACTTTAACTTCATTGCTCATAGTGACACTTAACGCCTTTGGCATGGGCGCAGCTTTTGCTGCGTCCAGCCCGTAGGGCGGCTATGCCCATTTTTGTTAAGTATGTGTTTTATTTAAAGCCGCCAGTTATCAAATAAAAACAAAGCATTATTGGTACAGGGTACATCATTACCATATAAATGCGCTCAATCCCCTTGGGCGAATTTAGCTGTTGACGAAAACTACCCATTGCAGCCAAATCTTCTTGCGCGGGATTGAATTCGGTTAGCCCTTTACCATTGTGGCGAAATAATGCGATTAAAAGTGGCAATGAGAGAAAGAGAACTATAGTCATGTACTCAAGGAGTGAAAAATTTTCAGCGTGAGGCCAGCTACCAGTAACCTCTGCTTGATAATAGTAGTTGGCGGTAAGGAAATAACCGCACACGCTTATTGGAACCAAAATTTTTGTATGTATATCGTTGGTGATGTTCATAGACTTAACGCCGCAAGCAAAGGCTGGCACGAAGTGACAGTCCTTTTTGCCTTGCCTTGTTACATGTTTTATTTGAACAGCTCATAGTTATACCATGGTAAGTTTTTAGGTTTAACCAATATTGGAATTAAACAAGACACCACTAAAACTAAAGCACCCACTATTAATGATAAATTATGATTCGCCACCTCAAGATATGTTACTAACGGAATACTTATTACGCTTAGTAAAACATAAGAAACTATAAGCTTTCTTGTAATGACCTTAGGCCATTTTTTATCTTTTAAATGTGCGTCACATTCTAAACAGATATAACCTTCCTGCTTACCTTCTCTGGCTTTATCCATAGCCTTTAATCGACTAATTTCATTTTGGCAATTTGGGCAAATCATATTACTCGCAACTCATACATGTAACGCCTTTGGCACGGGCAAGCGGCGGAGCTGCTTGTCCAGCCCGTAAGGGCGAACTTGCCCAAAATTGTTAACAGGCTTTGGCTAGGACTCATTAGATTTTTCATTGAAAAGTAAGCAAATTGGATAAGCCACCCATAACCCAGCTATCAGTAAGAGAATATTATAACCAATGCCTTCAGTTGGCCCAGTATATTTTGGCAGAAACAATACAGAGCTGGCGAGAATAGACAGCACAGAGAATATGGTAGCTGAGTTTTTTTTGGATGGGTCAGATGCTCCAAGAAAAGCTGCAAGCCATGGCCAGCAAGCAATAAGAACAATTAGAACGAATAGCGCTAATGTTTGAATGTATTGGAAAAGGCTATAGTCAGAAAATTCTCGAGAGACTGCTGATTCAGAAAAAATAGTGACCATGACTACTGCAAGATTAAATAGCAGAGAAAATATTACCAGTCCCTTGGTGATGATATTCATAATTTGCCTGTTAACGCCCAAAGCAGCGGCGCGCATTAGCGCGTCCAGCCCGAAGGGCGATGCTGCCTTTTTTTGTTATGAGTTGTTGGTGCACTATATTTTACCGTTAAATGTTTTAAATACAGTTGGGTCTTTAATAATCCAGCTCTCAAAATATTCTATAGCAGCCTTGCTACTTGTAAATTCTTTGGCGTCTAGTTTTAAGCCGCGCTCTGAATAAAAAACTTGGATATCATAGCCGGTATCTTGAATGCAGTAGGTATTATCATTTGGGCTATCATTGATAGAATATGAACTGTCGATTACTCCCTTTGCCTTCAGTCGACCACTTAGTTCGGTATATATTCCCATTAATTAAGACTCATAACAGTTTATTATAGAGCGCTTGGCTTTATATCCATTTGGCTCTCTATCTAGGTTTGTATATTTTTCCATTTGATAAAATCCTTTTCACTTCAATGCTTTAGCCGAGGTTAACTGTTTCTGCTATTTAGATAGTAAGCCTTTGGCATGTATAGCTAATGTACTGGCTTGGCTCTCTATATTATATTCAGTGTCAATAAAATCAATAACTTATGACATTCTTTGCCGATATAGAGAGCCTCGGGCTGTTGATCTCGGAGTTTGGGGATGGAAAGGGCTTTGAATATTTGGGAGTCATAGTAAGAAGGCTAGTATCAACGGTTATACAGAGGTGAAATAGTTTTCTCTGCCGGTAACGTTAAGTTGGTGCCATTCGAATCAGTCTACCGTTACTTTTACCGACTTACTTAAAGCTGTTTCTTCTTGTTCCAAAAACTCAGCACTTTCGCGTATCGTTTTGGTGGCTAGTAATGTCTCTTTAATAAACATCAACAGCGCAGCGATCAGCGCCAGCATAGCAAGAACAAAAAAGACCGCAATAATAGGGTCTATAGTAAAACGCCAATAACTGCCCACAAATAATGTTACCACTAGCATACATACCAACAGCGCCGAAACAGTACAGCAACCAATTGACCAGTTAATCAATAGAATGCGCCTGCGTAAGGCTTTTAACTCTGTGTGATTACGCGCAATAAACTCGGTGCTTTTCAGCGTCAGTGCCCTGCGCTCAACTACTCGGGAGCGATCGACAATTCGACCCAGTCGGCCCGACAGAACATTTAAAAAGCCAGCAACGCCGGCCAATAAGAAAACTGGTGCTACCGCCAGTTGAATTATGTGGGTTAGGTTGGTGATGCTATTGATCGGTTCCATAACGTTTTAATCTCATTGCTAAGTTTACTGACCTTGCGATATCAGCCAACATAGTTGTGGCCAGAGTAAGCGCTATAGTAGCAAGATATAGGCGCGTAAATAGTGTTTACTCAACACCTAAAAATCTTTTGGTGAAGTATCGCTATTGGCTTTTGCCAAGGCTACTTTAGAACCACTAGCACGTTGCAAAAAGCCAGAAATATTATTGCCAGCCAGAATAAGCTTATCTAGATCCACACCGTGTTCAATACTCATACCATTTAGCATATATACCAAATCTTCAGTGGCTACATTACCAGTCGCGCCTTTAGCGTAAGGGCAGCCGCCTAGGCCTGACACCGAGCTGTCTACTACGCTAACGCCGCAGTCTAGTGCGGCATATATATTGGCTAGCGCTTGGCCAAAGGTGTCATGAAAATGCACGGCTATTTGTTCAATTGGGATTACTTTTGCTAGCTCTGTGATAAGTTCTTTAACTTTACTGGGCGTGCCGCTGCCAATGGTGTCGCCTAGGGAAATTTCATAGCAACCCATGTTGAATAGTTGCGTGCTTACTTTTACCACATCGCTAATTGGTACATCTTTTTGGTAGGGGCAGCCGAGTACGCAAGACACATAGCCACGCACTTTTATGTTGGCTTGTTTCGCGGCAGCCATTACTGGCGCGAAGCGTGCAATGCTTTCAGCTATCGAGCAGTTAATGTTTTTTTGGCTAAAGGCTTCACTGGCTGCAGCAAAAATGGCAACTTCAGACGCGTTAACAGCCACGGCGCGTTCAAACCCTTTTAAGTTTGGGGTTAGGGCGGCATAGGTTATTTTTGGATTATGGATTAACTGCTTAAACACTTCTTCACTGCTAGCCATTTGCGGCACCCATTTTGGGTTTACAAAACTGCCAGCTTCAATGTAGCTAATACCTGCGTCAACCAACTGGTTAATCAACGCAACCTTTACCTTGGCGGGCACGTCGACGGCTTCGTTTTGTAAACCATCGCGCGGGCCAACTTCTACAATTTTAACGTGGGTAGGTAAACTCATTATTATTCCTCGGCGTTAAAGTCTAACAATACTGCGTTATTGTCTACTAAGTCGCCTGCTTGATAGAAAAATTCTGCCACCTTACCGTTACTTGGGGCGTTAATAGTGTGTTCCATTTTCATGGCTTCCATAACTAATAACGCATCACCAGCTGTTACAGCTTGACCTGTTGCAACCAACAGTTCAACAATTGTACCGGGCATTGGTGCGGTGAGTGCACCGCCATCTGCGGTTAGGTTGTCTGTGCCTAGGTCGGGCAGTAGTAGTTCAAGTCGACTATGGTGGTCAGCGGTATAGATGTAAATGTCGGTGCCTGACGTAAATACAGTCGCTTTAATGTTGTGGCCGTTAACGCATGCTGTTAATTCATTGCCAGTGAGTGTTGCGCTAGCTACAACGCTAACACCGTTGGTTTTAATAAGGGTTTGGTCGCTTTTGTTTTCAATAGTGATAGCGAACGGCCGCTCTGCAAATACTAAATCAAAGCTATTAATGTTTTCACTATTAGCGCGCCAGCCTTGACTATTTTGCCAAGGTGAATGTCGGTCGTCAGAATTTTTTTTCTGTTGCTGCGTCAGGTTAGAATTTAAATACAGTGCGCCCAGTTGAGCAATTAATTCTGGTTGCGCGCTTTCTTTAATTTGTAATGTGTCTTGATGTTTCTCAATAAAGCCCGTGTCAAAATCGGCTTTTTCAAATGACTTATGGGTTGCCAAACAATGCAGGAATTCTATATTGGTTGTTACTCCGGCAATTAAATACTGCTGTAAAGATTTAGCTAATAAGCGCAGGGCAGACTCACGGGTCTCACTCCATACAACAAGCTTGGCGATCATGGGGTCGTAATACACGCTAACGTCATCGCCTTGAATAACGCCGGTGTCTACGCGCACCACATCACTTGTTGTTGGCGCTTGTAAAAATTCTAAGGTGCCAGTTGCTGGTAAAAAGTCATTGCGCGGGTCTTCGGCGTAAATACGTGCTTCAAATGCGTGGCCGTTAATGTGTACTTGCGCTTGCTGTAGCGGCAGTGGCTCGTTGTTAGCAACGCGCAGTTGCCATTCAACTAGGTCTTGGCCGGTAATCATTTCAGTGACAGGGTGTTCTACCTGTAGGCGAGTGTTCATTTCCATAAAGTAGAACGAGCCATCAACGTCTAGCAAAAACTCGATAGTGCCTGCACCGCGATAGTCGATGGCGTGGGCCGCACGAATAGCGGCATTACCCATTTGCTGGCGTAGCTCGGTTGTCATCCCGGGGGCGGGTGCTTCTTCTATTACTTTTTGATGACGACGTTGCACTGAGCAGTCGCGCTCGGCTAAATAAACGGCGTTGCCAAAGTTGTCGCAGAATACTTGTATTTCAATATGGCGCGGCTGGGTAAGGTATTTTTCAACCAACATGTTGTCGTCATTAAAGCCGTTTAGCGCTTCGCGTTTGGCGGCATCTAATGCGCTAGTAAATTCAGCCGCGTTCCATACTTGGCGCATCCCTTTACCACCACCGCCGGCAGTGGCTTTTAACAATACTGGGTAGCCCATGTCGTCGGCAGCTTGTTTTAATATGGTGGGGTTTTGATCGTCGCCGTGGTAGCCGGGGACTAGTGGCACACCGGCTTTTTCCATAATAGTTTTAGCCGCAGACTTTGAGCCCATGGCTTTAATAGCGGCAACTGGCGGGCCAATAAATATAATATTGTTGGCATCGCAGGCCTGGCAAAACTCTGCATTCTCACTTAAAAAACCATAACCCGGGTGTATAGCTTGGGCGCCGGTAGCAAGTGCGGCGTTAATGACTTTATCAATCACCAAGTAAGACTCGCGTGATGGGCTAGCGCCAATATAAATGGCTTCGTCAGCTTGTGTTACATGCAGCGAGTTTTTGTCGGCATCTGAATAGACAGCGACAGTACTGATGCCCATTTTTTTGGCAGTGGTGATAATTCGGCAAGCGATTTCACCACGGTTGGCGATAAGGATTTTTGTAAACATTATGAGTGTCCGTCTGTTTTTATCCAGTGAGCAGGGCGCTTGTCTAAAAATGCTTGCAAGCCTTCTTTGCCTTCAGCTGACGCGCGAATACTGGCAATTTCATCACAGGTGTAATCAATCAGTTTTTGGTCTAACGCTTTACCTGCCACATTAAAAATCAGTTGCTTGCTGGCTTTAATGGCTAGTGGGCTGTTGCCTAATATGGCATTAA
This sequence comes from Porticoccus sp., assembly GCA_047628915.1. Taxonomy (GTDB): domain Bacteria; phylum Pseudomonadota; class Gammaproteobacteria; order Pseudomonadales; family CAWVSB01; genus CAWVSB01. The sequence goes on from JBLHWB010000101.1 coordinate 7,204, forward strand.
TAATTTCTTCAACTTTTTCGTCTAGCGCATCAAGTTCAACACATTCAGATAATAGGCCCAGCTGCAGGGCGACATTAGCAGTAAAACGTTCGGCGGTTAAAAAGTATCGGCGCGCTGCGCGCTGCCCAATGGCGGCTATAACATAGGGGCTAATTGTTGCTGGCAGTAAACCTATTTTCACTTCGCTTAAACTGAACTTAGCGTGACTGGCGCCAATGGCAATATCGCAACAGCTAATTAAACCTACTGCGCCGCCAAATGCCGTACCTGCTACTTTGGCAATAGTGGGGAAGGGCAATGCGTTAAGTGTTTTGAGCATTAAGGCGAGACTTTGGGCGTCAGCTAAATTTTCATCATAGCTGTAACCTGCCATGCGCTTCATCCACGCTAAGTCGCCACCTGCTGAAAAGCTTTTACCATTGCCGGTTAACACCATAGCCCTAATGTCAGGGTTGCTGGCTAAT
>JBLHWB010000102.1:0-7584 GCA_047628915.1 Porticoccus sp.
GCTTTGGAATGGCAGGCCCAGACATAGACGCTGAATTATTATTACTTTCGGCTCGGCTTTGGAAGTTACTTGGCGTACAGGATGTTGTGCGTTTGGAATTGAATTCTATTGGCGCTGCAGTTGATAGAAAGAATTATAAACAAGCATTAGTAGAGTTTTTAACGCCGCTAAAAGAGCAGTTAGACGACGATAGTCAACGTCGCTTAGGGACTAATCCGTTACGAATATTAGACAGTAAAAATCCTGATACACAAACGTTATTAATAGATGCTCCGTCAATGACTGATTATTTAGGCGCTGAAGCTAGCGCCCATTTTACGGAACTAAAAGCGATGCTAGATGAGGTCGGGATTACTTATACAGTTAATCCCAAGTTGGTGCGTGGCTTAGATTATTACAACTACACAGTGTTTGAATGGGTTACCGACAAGTTAGGCGCGCAAGGTACCGTTTGCGCAGGCGGCCGTTACGACGGTTTGGTCAATCAACTTGGCGGTGGTGATACTGCAGGCGTTGGCTTTGCAATGGGGATGGAAAGACTCTGTTTATTACTGCAAGAAGTCAGTAACATCGAGGCGGAATTAGATGTTGCGCCGGATGTCTATACTGTGGCAGTGGGCGATGGGGTATACAATAGAGCATTAGCTATAACAGAGGCTGTTCGGGACGAAGTTCCAACGGTCGTAATAAAAACGCATGTTGGTGGCGGTAGTTTTAAAAGCCAAATGAAAAAGGCTGACAAAAGCGGAGCGCAATACGCAATGCTAATGGGTGAAGATGAAGTTGCCGCAAATAAAGTAACTATCAAACCGCTGCGTAGTGGCGGTGAGCAAATACAGTTAGATATAAGCGAGTTAGCCCCCTGGCTACAGAGTACACTAAGTAAATAAAAGAACACTAGATGTCTTAAGGAGACGAGAGTTGGCTGAATTGAGAACAGAAGAAGAACAAATTGAAGCAATTACGCGCTGGTGGAAAGAAAAAGGTTTAAGCACTGTTTTTCAAGTGATTGCCGTTGCCGCCTTATATTTTGGTTGGCAGGGCTGGCAAAATCAACAGCTGCAAACTGCCGAGGCCGCATCAGTAGTTTATCAGCAGTTGTTAGATGTTAGCGCAAGAATTGAAGGGCAGTCATCTATTGATGACTTCGCTACTGCGGCGCATTTGGTCACTACCTTAAAAGTTGACTATGAAGGTTCGACTTACGCTCAGTATGCAGCGATGATCAGTGCTAAACATCTAAATAGCCAAGAAAAATATAGCGATGCTATACAAGAGCTAGATTGGGTTATTGCCAGTAAGCCTGAACAGTCTATTCTGCTTGCAGCTACACTTAGAAAAGCCAGAGTTATTAGTAATAGTGGCGATAACGTCAAGGCATTGGCAGCACTAAACGTAAAAGAACGCGGCGAATTTTCTGCTGCGTTTTATGAGCTAGAAGGTGATTTACAATTTGCAATGGGGGACTTAGCCGCAGCGAAAGATGCTTATCAGCAGGCTGCTAATAATCTTGCTATAGGCGCCGGTAATCCACTGTTAGCGATCAAATTAGACAGCTTAGTTGTTACTGATTCTACTGCGACAAGCATAGAAGTTGTTGAAACAGAAGCTGAGGAATCGTAAATGAGAAAGTTGTGTGGCTTGGGTTTAGCTAATAAAACTACATTACTAATATTTTTGTCTGCCTTAGCAACCGGTTGTAGTTGGTTTGAAGGCGATGAAGAGAGTTTTTATGAGCCAGCTGATCTAGTCGATTTTGACGAGCAGGTGGAGCTGGATACTAAGTGGAGTCGCTCTGTCGGTGATGGCCAAGGTGATAAGTTTAATCGCCTAGAGCTGGCCCTTGATGACGAGAGAATATATGTCGCTGAAGTAGATGGTGACGTGTACTCATTTGAAATTGAGCGTGGCAAAGAACAATGGGAAGCAGAGCTTGATGCGACACTTACCGGTGGTGTGGGTGTTGGCGAGAGTCTATTGGTTGTTGGCACAGTTAAAGGTGTGGTGATAGCGCTCGATAAAAACACGGGCGCTAAGCTATGGACTAAGCAGCTTACTGGTGAAATCTTAGCACCGCCTGCGGTGGTCGATGAAGTCGTTATAGCTCAAACATTTAATGGCAGGCTTTATGGCTTGAATGCTGCTAACGGAGAGCAATTATGGGTGTATGACTCGACTTTGCCTAGGCTCACTTTGCGAGGAACAAGTCGTCCTGTTGTTGACGGTGATACTGTCTACACCGGATTTGCTAGTGGAAAATTAGTCGCTTTAGATGTTAATACTGGTGTCTTGCAGTGGGAAGCTAGAGTGGCGCCTGCGACTGGTCAGTCTGAAATCGATAGGGTTGTAGATGTTGATTCGCCAGCGTTTATTTTGAATAACACCATTTACGCGGTTAGTTATCAGGGGCGTGTCACTGCCTTTGACTTGCGCAGTGGTAAGCCAAAATGGTTTCAGGCCGCCTCTAGTTATAATGCCTTTAGTGAGGGCTTTAGTAATTTATATTATTCTCATAGCGACGGCGATGTTGTTGCCATAGATCTTAAATCTGGTGCCGAGCGCTGGCGTCAAACTGAGTTTAGCTTTCGTGAGCTAGGTGCACCCACTGCGTTTAGTAGCTATGTTGCAGTGGCGGATTTTGAAGGATATATACATCTGTTGTCACAAGTTGATGGCAGTGTGTCAGGCCGTGAAAAGATCGGCTCAGATGGAGTGCGCGCGCAGATGTTAAGTCAGAGTGGCGTGCTATATGTGTATGGTAATTCAGGTAAATTAAAAGCTTATGAAATTGAAAAGTAAGCACTTTATTATTTTAAGGTAGATCAATGAAACCGGTAATAGCCTTAGTTGGCCGACCAAATGTAGGTAAATCTACTCTATTTAATCGTCTCACTAACACTCGTGACGCTTTGGTAGCTAACTTTGCTGGTCTCACTCGTGACCGTAAATACGGTGAAGCGCATGTCGAAGACAATAGCTTTATTGTTATCGATACCGGTGGTATCACCGGTGAAGAAGAAGGTCTTGATTTTGAGATGGCTAAGCAGTCACTTGCCGCTATTGATGAAGCTGACATTGTTTTCTTTTTAGTTGATGCGAAGGCCGGTGTAACTGCTGCCGACTCGTTGATAGCTGAGCATCTTCGTCGCCAAGAAAAGCCCGTTTATGTGTTAGTAAATAAAACTGACGGCATTAATCCTGACGTTGCCATGTTAGAGTTTTACGAACTTGGCTTGGCTGAATTACGTCCAGTTGCTGCATCTCAAGGTCGTGGTATTAAACAGTTAATGGCTGAGATCGTTGAGCATTTCGGCGTGGACGAAGCAGAGCAAGATGAAGACGAAAGTCGCGGTATAAAAATTGGTATTATTGGCAGGCCAAATGTTGGTAAATCAACTTTGGTTAATCGTCTGTTAGGCGAAGAAAGAGTTATTGTATTCGACCATCCCGGCACTACTCGAGACAGTATTTATATTGATTACGAGCGCCACGATAAACCCTATACCTTAATTGATACGGCAGGCGTACGACGTCGCAAAAATGTGTCAGAAACTGTCGAAAAGTTTTCTATTATTAAGACGTTAAAAGCCATAGATGACTCAAACGTGGTGATTTTGGTAATCGACGCCCAAGAGGGTATTGTTGATCAAGATTTACACATCCTTAGTTATGCCATCGATAGTGGCCGCGCATTAGTTATTGCGTTAAACAAATGGGATGGTATGGATAATGAGAAAAAAGACTGGATTAGAAACGAATTAGAACGCCGTTTACGCTTTTTAGATTTTGCTAAAATCCATTTTATCTCGGCATTGCATGGCACTGGTGTGGGAAACCTTTATGAGTCTGTTGAAGCGGCCTATGAAGGTGCAACCAAAAAGCTTTCTACGCCAATGCTTACTCGTATTCTTCAAGATGCGGTGGCTGATCATCAGCCGCCAATGGTACATGGTCGTCGTATAAAGCTGCGCTATGCTCACGCCGGTGGCAGTAATCCTCCAATTATCGTTATTCATGGTAATCAAGTTGAAGCACTGCCAGATAGCTATAAGAAGTTTTTGGAAAAAACCTTCCGCAAAGTGCTCGATATGAGTGGAACTCCTATTCGAATAGAGCTGCGTAGTAGTGAAAATCCATTTCAAAGTAAACGTAATACCTTAACTCCGCGCCAGCAAACAACTAAGCGTAAGCGCCTTATTAAAGATGCCCAGACGCGTGAAGAAGCAGATAAAATCCGTAAAGATTTTAGGCGTAAACCCAGCGAAAGATAAGTTGTGACCGCATCGCTACCTGACATTCAGACTCAGCCCGATATTGATAGTTTTGTTGATAGCTTTTATACCAAGTTATTAGCCGACACCGAGCTAGCCCCTATTTTTGTCGACGTTGCACAAATAGATTTAACTGTTCATTTGCCACTAATAAAAAGTTATTGGGCTAAGTTGTTATTGGGTGATAAATCTTATAGTCGGCATACTATGAACATTCATCGCCTAGTGCATAGTAAGCAAAACTTTAGTCAGGATAATTTTGATCAGTGGTTAGCACTTTTTGAGCTGACTATGGATAAGATGTATTGTGGGGCGTGCGCGGATAAAGCTAAGCGAGTAGCGGGTACGATTGTCGCTAATATGGCTAAAGCAATGAATAGGTAAAAGTTATCCCTGCTGTAGATACAAAAAAACCCGCAATCTCATGAGAAAGCGGGGTTTTTAATCTAGCGTCGCGGAAAACTATAGTATTTCAATAGCCACAGCCAATGCCTCGCCACCACCGATACACAAACTAGCAATACCTTTCTGTTTGCCATATTGCTTAAGTGCATACATTAACGAGATGATTATGCGAGAGCCGGTTGATCCTATAGGGTGGCCTTGAGCACAGGCGCCGCCGTGGATGTTTACTTTGGCATGATCTAGCTGGTGTTCTTGCATAGTTAGCATAGTTACCATGGCAAAGGCTTCGTTGATTTCAAACAAGTCTACGTCGTCTTTGCTCCAGCCTGTTTTGGCATATAGCTTGGTCAACGAGCCAACCGGTGCCGTAGTAAACTCTTCAGGCGCTTGTGATTGGCGTGAATGGGCCACTATTTTCGCCATCGGCTTAAGGCCACGTTTTTCAGCTTCACTTGCCTTCATTAATACTAAGGCTGAGGCACCATCTGAGATTGAGCTCGCGTTGGCGGCAGTAATGGTGCCCTCTTTGGCAAAAGCAGGGCGCAGACTAGGTATTTTGTCCACTTTAGCCTTATGTGGTTGTTCGTCATCAGTAATTACAGTTTCGCTGCGACGCGTGGTTACCGTTACTGGCACTGTTTCGGCGGCTAAATATCCGTTATCGATAGCTGCTTTAGCGCGGCGCAGTGATTCAAGGGCGTATTCGTCCATTTGCTCACGTGTTAGGCCAGCTTTATCGGCAGTTTCTTGGGCGAATGTACCCATCGCGCGGCCAGTATAGGCGTCTTGCAAGCCATCTAAGAACATGTGGTCGTGTATCTGTTTGTCGCCAGTACCAATGCCGCCACGAGCATTTGGCAGTAAATGCGGTGCGTTAGACATGGACTCCATACCGCCAGCGATGGCAATGTCGCAGCTGCCTGCTTTGATTTGATCGTGAGCGTAGATAACTGCTTGCATGCCTGAGCCACATAGCTTGTTAACTGTAACGGCGCCTGCTGAAGTAGGGATACCAGCATTGATCGCCGCTTGCCGGGCTGGACCTTGCTTAGTGCCTGCTTGTAATACGCAACCCATAATAACTTCTTCCACGTCTGCGGCATTAATATTGGCGCGCGACAAAGCTTCTTTAATGGCTATTGCGCCAAGCTGGGGGGCAGTCATTGGGCTAAGAGCGCCTTGCAGGCCACCCATTGGGGTGCGAGCACCATCTACAATTACAATTGCATCATCACTCATATCAATATCCAGTAGTTATTAGTTAATGGTTTGGGCGAGTACATTGACCCAAAAATCAGCGAGTATTAAACCATAGCGGGGCGTTTTAGAGAAGTTTGCGCTATTAATAGATGTATTGATTTAGTCAATAAATAAGCTATCTTTAGGCGGTTCATTAGTTAATTTTCTAAAAAAAATAATTAATAATAATGTTATAAAGCAATAGTTTATAGGTTTAAACTAAAGTAGTTTCAAATAACTTTCCCTGCACTGAAACGCGATATTCTCTGGGCGTAAAACCAATGTGTTGCTTAAATAATGCAGAGAAATAACTGTAATCCTCATAACTTACATTGGCGGCAATTTCACCAATGCTTAGATTGGTTTGGCGCAGTAGCTCTTTTGCTTGGTTTAACCGTAAGCCCAGTAGGTAGCGGCTAGGCGTTTTACCAGTGGCTTGAGTAAATCGGCGGTTTAAAGTGCGAGGGTTGATCTGGGCATCATCCGCTACTTGTTTAATACTGATATTGTGCTGATAGTTATCGTGCAACCATTGTTGAATATCAGCTATTTGTTCGTCTTGGTGAGCATTGGTTTCCCCTTCAAAATAGCCGTAGGAGCGGTAAGAGCGGCGAATTTCGGGAGAGAATTGCCCCTCAATCAAACGGGCTATGCCAGGGCCATAGAAGTGTTCAATAAAGTGACTACTCAAATCAGCCACTGCGTTGATACTCCCTGCGCAATACAGATTGTCGCTTTTAGTAATAATATGGCTAGTTTGTAGCTTTACCGCAGGAAAGGCCTTTGCGAAGTCGGCAAAGTAAAACCAGTGAGTCGTAGCTGGTTTATCGTCTAATAGTCCTGCAGCCCCTAAAAAGTAAGCCCCTGTGCCAACAGCACAAATAAGAGTGCCTTGCTGCTGATAATGCCGCAGCAGTGGCAGTAGGTGTTTGTTCTGTTTAACGATGCGCCTTGGGTTACGCCACATTGACGGCAATATAATCAGGTCTAGATCGGTAAGATCTTCCAGTTGGCAAGATGGGACAATAGGTAGGCCACTGGTTGAGTTTATCGGTTGGTTAGTGGTGGTGACTATTTGAATTGACAATTTTGCCGATACATTACTGCCGGCTGTAACTTGCTGGCAAGCAGCCGTCAAAATTTCGGCCGGTAAAGTAATACTGGTGGCTAAAGTGTGAGGGTAGGCAATTAAGGCAACTTTTTTCATAAGGCGATACTAATATTGTTTGTCTTTAAAGCAACATTTTTTGTCAATTATACAATATTATAATTTAGCTAACTCAATACAATGACACCCATCTTAATCAAGTAGGTGTACAAAAATCATGACAACAATCCCTGTTATTGTCAGCTTTGGTGGTATTAATCCAGCGGGACGTAGCTCTGGCCATCACGGCTTTAAACGTATGGTGATTGATGAATTAGCGACTGAAGATGCCGCGGCGACTTGGCAGGCCCTAGCGGCATTAATGAATTGTGACAGTGGCGAGATAGATTTTATGCGTGCTCACACGCTTATCCGCAAAATTGAGCCTAGTTACTTTGATGTCAATGCGATACCGCTGAACCGTAAACTCACCGTTAACAGTAATGGCAGCCCTTTAAGCTTTGAGGTAAGTGCTAGGCAACTGCCTGAATCTATTCCTAGCAATTGGACGGTAACCGCTCT
>JBLHWB010000103.1:0-7567 GCA_047628915.1 Porticoccus sp.
GCGCCAGATGCAAATAGGTATATAAAATTTGTCCTGGCCTAAGCATCTTGCATTCATTAGCTTGTGGCTCTTTAACTTTAATAATCATGTCAGCTTTAGCAAAAATTTCTTCAGGTGTTGCCACCATCTTTGCGCCTGCGGCAATATATTCATCATCGTCAAAGCCGATACCCGCACCCGCATTTACCTCCACTAGCACTTGATGGCCGCCCGCAGTAAACTCTTGGACTGACGCAGGGGTTAGCCCAATGCGATATTCATGATTTTTTATTTCCTTTGGAACACCAATTAACATAGCCATAATCTCCGTCACATCGTTAAAGTTATTAATAAGTCGATATCACTATTATATTTTTATCAATTAGTTTTATTTTCTTGTTTACATAATAAAATTAGTCGATTAACCTAAAATTTAATATAAATTAAGGTGAATCATAAATTTCATGCCAGAAAAAATTGCCAGCAAGCTAAGTAAAATAGATCGCAATATACTGCGCATTCTGCAAGAAGACGCACGCATTTCGTATGCCGAACTGGCCCGGCAAGTTGGGCTAACCACTACCCCATGTATAGAGCGAGTGCGTAAATTAGAAAAGCTCGGCGTCATTAACAGCTATAGGGCCATATTAAACCCTGAATATTTAGACGCAGGCTTAGCAGTATTTGTACAGATAAGATTATCTCGCACATCCCAAGACAACTTCGAAGCCTTCCGCCAAGCAGCCATCCAGTTAGATGAAGTACAGGAATGCTATTTAGTGTCTGGCAATTTTGATTACTTAATTAAAGCCCGGGTTGCAGGCATGCCCGCGTATCGCGAATTTTTAGGAGAAACGCTACTAACATTGCCAGGAGTAGATGCATCAACTAGCTATGTAGTGATGGAGCAAGTGAAAGAAACATTGGCAATCCCAGTACCCTACAGATAGCATTATTAATTAGCATTAAGAATGCCGTCTAGATTTTGATCTACTCCCATACGCTGGCCAAAGCCAGGCTGAACACAGGTAAATGTTATTTCTTGCCCAGCTGTGTCGGCTTGAGAGCTAAGGTCAGCTAGAGACAAACTACTACCATCATCGACCAAGAAAGTACCATTTTCTTGCATAAAGGCTCCGCGACTCGCTCCGCCAATCAATCCTTTAGCAATTAAATCACATTCTTCGGGGCTATTTACCATGGCTCTAGCCACTAGCAAATCTCTGCGGGCAATAACGTCACTGGCATCGCTGCCTTGTAGTGTTACTTGCTGACCAACCACCGGTGCTAGATTAGTATCAAACGCAAACATAAAATCTACCACTTGCTCACGTTGGGCATCGCTATCAAAAGCAAACACGCCTTTTTGTAAAAAAGAGCTTACTGTTGATATCGCTCCATCATGTAACACACCAAAGCCTTTTACTTGTTCACCAAATACAGCGGGATTATCACTTTCACCGAACATTCCTACTTTGGTATACACATTACGTAAATGTGGCACTTTAAAATCTTCAGTGATCCCCGGCCCTTCATTGGTCATTTTTCCATCTGTACCAAAATGTTTTTGCGCAACATCTAAAACATGGCAGTGATTACAGGTCAGAGCATTACCCGTAGTGATATCATTTAAATAAACTCGCTGTCCTTCTGCTTGATCTATCGTCAAACTATTATCCAAATTGCGAATCGGATTAGGCGGCGGCACAAGACGTAATGAAAAGTCAGTAAATGCCTGCATATCAGCCTCATCTAACTCGGTTTCTCGGCCTAATAAACCCACAAATGCAGGGTTAAACGCTTTAAAGGCGGCGGCCTCTACCTGCTCCTGTAGCCCGTTCACCACAACTGGATTATTACCAAAGCGATCACCACGCCAATGCAAAGGTCCACTGTCTGCCATGCCTCTAAAAGTCTGAGTGGTCATCGGCCCCTTCATGGGATGAAAGTTTTCAAACGTACGATTACGTAAACGTACAAATTCGTTGGTATTTTCAACAAGCAAACCGTCAGGGTTACCCAGATCCCAAGCGAGAGCATCAAGGTCACCAAAAATATGACAGGAACCACAACTGGCAGTGCCGTTAGCTGAACTCAAATTCGCATCGTAAAGAACCTGCCTGCCGCGTTGTATCGACGCTGATTCAGGGGTAACCATTGCAGTACTAGACAGAATCGAGAACGAGGCTGTATCAATAACTTGAATAGAATTATCAAACCGACTGTAGACATACAAGCGGCTGTTGTCGCTACTTAAGGCTAGTCCAGCTGGCCCTCCAACCGGCAAGATCAAATGATCTGCAGCATTCGGAGTAAATGTGTCTGAATCTATGTCCGCGGTTGCAAAGCGGGCTATTTTATTTGAACCAAACGCCGCCACATACATTGTCGCCCCGTCGCTAGATATGACCATGTCTTGCGGCTGGGCTAAAGACTTTTCTTTTTCGCCGGCAGCTAAGCTTTCACCTTCATGAATCGAAAAATCCACATGCTTATTTAAATGTCGCGGCAATACACTAGCCCCATCAATTACCGTAATTCTATTTTCGGCAATATTACCCCTTACGCTGGTGGCTCCAGGTTGTTTGCTAGGTCCTTCGAATCGAACGACGTTACGAGCATCGGTATTACTGACATAGAGGTTACCGTTAACAGGGTTCACCGCCATATTAAACAAGGTCGTGCCGACCCCTGAAATGGTATTAACCAACGCGGGCGGCGTGGCATTGGCATTTATTTCAAACACATCAAAATCAGGTAAAGCAAACTTTACTGATGAACTCCAATCAGTACCGGCATCGTCACGCCAGGTGCTGTCAGCCTTACTGAACTTTACAATCAAACCAGTGCCAGGCTGCCGTTCACCTTCTATATTGACTACCGGCAGCGCTTTGCCTGCATCAACTTCAAGCGAATTACCGACCGTGGTGGTTTGATTACCCGACATAAACGCCGCCGCATACACAGTGCCTTGATCAGGCGTAACCGCTAACGCACGCGGCGAATCAGTAAATAAATTAATAATTGTCTCTGGTTCGCCACCCAGCTGCGTACCTAGATTAGCAGGATCGAAAACCCACACATCCGCCCTTCCCAAACCTTCGACTTTTAAATCAGCGACGGTAAACGTCGGATGATTTTGGCCGCGATAAGCCGCAGTGATAAATGCACGTTGATTAGGAATTCCTGCAAAGACAATATCTCTCGGCTCGTCGCCGATTAGCAGCGTATTAATAACTCGAGGGACAGATGAAACATCAACAATACTGACGCTGTCAGATAAATGGTTAACTACCCAAACCTCAGAATCAGATTTTGCTGCGACGGCAACAGGCTCTAACCCAACCGCCACCGAGGCAGAAAACTCTATTCCGCCAGCCACTACGTTGAAAACATCTAAGGTATGACTAGCTATATTGGTTACAAATAATCGACTACCATCGGGTGACAATGCTGTAGTGCGCACCGGTCCACTTTCAAAAATATCGCTTTGAATACCTGCCGTAGCAACAGGTGGTGGATTGGACCCACCTGGGCCGCTGGGGCCTTCAGGACCTGGCGTAACTTCTTCGCTATTACCAGCACCTCCGCCGCTGCAACCAGCCATCAGCGTCATACACAACATAGAGAAAACCGCTGTTCTAATACGCATTAATGCACCGATCATTATTATTACTATTTGAGTGATATGAGCATACTAAATTTATCCCTCATGCAATAACTATTAGATAACTAATACATTATTTCTTGTCAATAATGCGTAATCTATCGCAAATTATTAGCGCTACTGTATTATTGCATTATTAAATACTAGGCTGGTATATCTTATGCCTACTCTCCTCGCTAATTCCAACAAGATATCGATATGACCGAAACTGTCCTACTAATTCTCTCAGCGCTAGCGGTGATAATAATTATCACTTTAGTGGCATATGCAGTAATGCTAAATAAACAGCTATCTGTTCAAAAGCTCGACGCCGAACAAGAGGCCGCTAGCAAAACCAAGCAGCAAAGCGAGACCCTCTATAGTATTAAGCTAATAGCGATTACGGCTATTAATGGCGAGCTAAACTTAACTGAAGCCTGTATACGAGTAGCTGCACTAACCGACGCTTTGCAGCTTACGGACCAGCAGAAGAATTCGTATAGTGAAATTTATAAACTTGCCAATGCAACCTATAACATTCCACGCAATCAAGCTTGGCAAGATTTACCTAAATTGCAGCGACTGCTATTACGCGAAGAGATGGTCCAACTCGAAGCAGACGCGAAAAGAGATATCTTGAAAGAATTTGAAATTATTGTTAAAAAAATATCCGAGGGAAGCTTTATTTATCAGGCATAAAAAAACGGCTTGCGCCGTTTATTTAGTTACTAATTATGGCCCAGTATGTAATCCACACTCTTGATTATCTGCCACTTTAGTCGGATCAAAATAACGTTTACATGTGGGTAACGCATGCGTTTGCATATAATCATCAACGTCGTCTTCGTCAAAATGAAAAATAGGCGCCACTTTTAAAATACCGCGGCTATCCCAGCTAACAATATCCAAAGTCTTACGAAACTCTGTCTCTTCGCGACGTAAACCAGTTAACCATACGTCTGGTGCTAAGGCGTCAATAGCACGGCTAAACGGCTCAAGTTTTACCTGACGGGAAAACTCTTTGTGCAACAGCTCATCTTCAGGCGAGGGAATACCCATAGTAGCGTCACGCCTCGCACTAGTGCTAATTGGTGAATAGATATGCATAGTCAAGTCCAACTCTTGCATAATCTTTTCGGCAACAACGTAAGTATCACGGGTATTGTAGCCAGTATCGATCCACACCACTGGCACGGTTTTATCTTGTTCAGCAATCAAGTGCAACATAACCGCCGAGTTTGGGCTAAAACTAGTTGTTGTAATCGACTTTTTACCAAGACTTAAGGCCCAAGCAACTATTTCTTTTGGGGTAGCATTGCTTAGCTGCTGATTAATAGCAGCAAGATCTAAATCTTTCATATTTAGCTCAGCGTGATCTTGTTTTAATATTGCTTGCGACACCGTTGCCGTCCTAATCCTAAATTGAGGACCGCACTATAGAAAACATATTCCTATGGTACAAACTAAAAGTTATAACGAATCGTTATATTCTTATATTTAATTATATGAGAAATGAAAAGCTATACGTCTTTGGAGTCAAAAAATCGTTTGGCTACTTTGGCCAGCCACCAAGAATCTTTACTACCTGCTAGCTCCCTGATGCTATGCATAGCTAATTGCGGCACGCCCACATCTATGGCTTTAACACCAATATTAGCAGCGGTAATTGGGCCAATAGTGCTACCACAAGCCATGTCACTGCGGACGACAAAACGCTGCACAGGCACTCCCTCGTGCTCACATAGCTGACTAAAAATAGCCGCAGTTTCACCATTAGTGGCATAACGCTGATTGGCATTTTGCTTGATAACAGGCCCCTTATTAAGGGCTGGCCCATGGTTGCCATCATGTTTGTCCGCATAATTGGGGTGCACTGCGTGGGCGTTATCGGCTGAAATCAGCATCGACTTAGCTATCATTCTCGCTCTCGCCTCATCTGTCTCAGTCAAGCGCTCAAGTACCGATTGTAAAAATGGGCCATCAGCCCCAGCGGTACTGACACTGCCCACTTCTTCATGATCGGTGCAGACCAACATTGCACTCTGAGTCCCATTACACGCCAGCAAAGCATCTAGCCCGATATAACAACTCAATAAATTATCCAATCTAGCGCTGGCTATAAAATCGCTATTCAGTCCAACTATTGCAGGCGACTGAGTATCATAAAAACTTAACTCATAGTCACATACTTTGGCCACATCTAATTCCGGCTGCAGCGCGGTTAACTCAGTTTGTAACCACTGGCTAAAATCAGTAAAACTATCATCAGCATTTAAACTGACAATTGGCGGTATGTGTAACTGTTTATTTATCGTCCTATTCTCATTTGCCTCATGGTCTAAATGGATAGCAAGGCTCGGAATACAGGCAATCGCCCGCTTAAAATCTATCAAAGTAGAATTCAATTGACCATTGCTAGACTCATAATAAACTTTTCCCGCTAGCGATAAATCTCGATCAAACCATGGGTTTAGTAATACGCCACCATATACCTCTACGCCAAACTGAATAAAACCACTCTTTGCTAACAAAGGGTTAGGCTTCACTTTCAAACATGGACTGTCGGTATGAGCACCAAATAATCGGATGCCATTTTGCACCAACCCGTCACCGCCATAGTAAAAAGCAATAATGGCTGAATCATTACGAATAACAAAATAACCACTGCCTTTAGTTAATTCCCATTGATCAACTTCGTTAAGTTGGCTAAAGCCATTAACGACAAGCTGCTTTGCCATATTGGCAACCGCATGAAACTGCGTTGGCGACTGCTGCAAAAACTGTAACAGTTTTTGATTAAACGACTCTTCATTCATATTTCTACCCTTTAACTAGCGACACCAGCCGCGATCAACCCTATTAATACCGTACCAAGCAACAAACGATAAATGACAAATGGCATAAAGCCTATTCTATCCAGCAATTTTAAAAACCAATGGATACATAAATATGCGGTAATGCCTGATATTGCTGTAGCTATACCAATCATTCCCCATGGTGCGACGGACTCCATCTCGATAAGCTGCAAAGTTTTTAAACCACCGGCAACGACAATTAACGGGATAGACAGCAGAAAAGAAAAACGTGCGGCAAGCTGACGTGACAAACCCAATAACAAGCCGGCAGTCATAGTAATACCAGACCGCGAAGTGCCAGGAACAAGCGCCAAAGCTTGGGCAAAGCCAATTATAATAGCCACTGCCATAGTTACCGTTTGGTAGTTGGCAAACGATTTTTTATCAGCCAAGCCCAGCAATAAACCAAAGCCAATAGTGGTAGCCGCAATTACGGCTACACTGCGCAAATTTGCTTCAATATAACTATCAAACAACAAACCAGCTAGACCAGCCGGAATCGTTGCGACTATAACGGCCCAACCCATTTTACTTTCAGCGCTAACACCTTGCCCTAAAAAAGAGCCAAACCAAGCGGTAACTAACTCATGAATATCTCTGCGAAAATAAATAACCACGGCCAGCAACGACCCAATATGCACGGCAACATCAAACGCCAGCCCTTGATCGGGCCAACCCAGCACTTCGCTCGGTAAAACCAAATGAGCCGAACTCGAAATAGGCAAAAACTCGGTCAAACCCTGTATAATCGCTAACAGCACGGCTTGCCATATACTGATATCAGCTACTTGCCCCATATTCATCCCTTATTGATCAGCAAGCTTTTTCCAGCTTATTTCATTTCGTAAATATACCGGCAGCGCTAGTTCAGCGCTCACAGTATGTCCCGCCAGATACTGCTGCTGAGCCAGTATCGCAACATCCAATGCTCGTACTTCTCGCTCACTGTCTTTTACTAGGCAATTAGCATCCATTAACAAATCGTTATAATTCCAACCCGAGCCCAATGCCACAATAGGGCTGGCTAAATGAGTTGACTCAATGTTGGCGGGCTGACTTATCAATTCATCGCCAATTAACTGACACA
>JBLHWB010000104.1:0-7241 GCA_047628915.1 Porticoccus sp.
GTCTTTACCGATAGCGGTGACTTTACATTCCAAAAATCCATCGCCATTTAAGCCGCCAGCGGTAACTGCGTCGCCACTGCTTTTCTCAGTAGGTAAATATTCACCATTAATAACTGACTCATCGACGCTACTGAGGCCACTAGTTATTACAGCATCGGCGGGAATGCGCTCGCCGGGTTTGATAATAATATTGTCACCCACAACTAACGTTTTTGGCAGGACTTGTTGCTGCTCGCCGTTAGTACTTATTTGCCAGGCGAACTCTGGCGTATGCGTTGCAAGGTTGGCACTTTTGCGGTTTAGGTTATGTCTGCTGCGCATTTCCATATGGCGCGATACCAGTAAGAAAAACGTAAACATAACCACTGAGTCAAAATAGACTTCGCCGCTGCTCTGCAGTGTCGCCCAGCAGCTAGCAGCGTAGGCAAAGCCGATAGCTATGGCGACCGGTAAATCCATGCCAGGGTGGCGGTTCTTAAGGCCACGCCAAGCGCCTTCAAAAAATGGTTTAGCTGAAAAAAGCACAACTAAAGTTGCCATTATCATGGCGCTATAGCGCATTAGGTCGCGGCTGGTATCGGCAATGCCTTGTAAACTGCCCGCGTGCAAGGCTATCGAATACATACCAACTTGCATCATGCCAATGCCGGCAACGCCAATCCGTGCCATCGATGCCTTATTTTCTTGTTTGCTACGGTGAATCTCTTTGTCATCTAGCCAAGGTGCAGTTTTATAGCCGATAGCATTAATGGTACGAAATATATCGCTAAGTTTTAATTTTGAATTATCCCAGCGAATAGATGCCTTGTGGTTAGCCAGGTTTACATTGCTAGAAAAAATGCCATCAGTTTTACTTAGTTGATTTTCAATAAGCCAAGTACAAGCAGCGCAATGGATGCCTTGAACGCTGAGCTGAGCGACGGAAATATTATCCTGTTGCTCGACGAAGTCTTGTTGAAAATCCATATTGTCATAGAGTAAATAGTCGGTATTACTAAGGCTTAAGTCCACAGTATCGGCTAGACGGTCACGATAATGATAATAATTGTCTAGACCTGCAGCGTTAATTGTTTCCGCCACAGCTTGGCAGCCAGGGCAGCAAAAATAAACCTCTTGCTGATTAATATTGGCACTAAATAAACCGCCGCTAGGATTATCTAATCCGCAATGGAAGCAGTAGTTAGTAGCCGCCAAACTTGTTGTCATTGTTATGGCTGTAGTTGAAGTTGACGTCTAATGTTTAGATCAATTTCACCATCAATGCTCCAACCACCAGTTAGCTGATCGCTACTACCGATTAATTTTAAATACCAGCGACCGGAAAGACTAGGGACTGAGCCGCTGAATACATTAGGCGCAACATTACTGAGCACAATGATGTTGTCTTGCTTGGAATCAAATGGATGAGACAGCGTTAAGACTAAATCTGACAGCGCAAAGTCGCCACTGTCGACATTACTACTATTGGTAGTGACGGTGACAGTTTGCGTGCTGAAGTCAAAATTAAGCTGGGCGATAATAGCTAGTTTTTTAGCAGTATTACGTTGTCCAAGTGATTGATTAATCGCCTTGCCGACTTTGTAGTAGTTGTCATTAACTAGCGAGTCTTGATGTTGAAATGCCAACATTACAGTGTAGATACAGGCGACTACTACGATGGCCGGTAAGCCCATGATAAACCATGGCCAAAACTGTTTATACCAAGGAATAAGCGCTGGGTTATTAAGGTCTGAATGGTCCAATGAATCTGCTCTCCTGGGTTTGTGTCACTTTGCTATCGCGGGTACTAGAGACAATAAAGTTTATTTTGCTACTAGGTGATTTTAGTAGTGTTGGATCGGCTTGTAATCTGGCCGGCAGTTTAAACACCTCACCGGGTGCCACGGTAATTTTTTCTTTACCAAGGTATTGTAAGCCTTCAATACCGTTAACAGTAATTGTATAGTCTTTTGCTATTTGCCCCATATTCATTACGGTGATGTTATAAGTGTTTTGAACCATGCCAAGGCTCGTTTCGTGATACAGCTGCATGCGTTCCCGTTCAACATCAAGCCTGAGCGGTATGCGATTTATTAGGTTATAACTAAACAGCGATACCATCACGACAATTGCTAACGAGTAACCAATAAGTCTTGGTCTTAGAAATTGAGTTTCCTTACCTGCCATGGCGTTTTCAGTGGTGTAGCTAATCAAGTGTTTTGGATAGTCCATCTCTTCCATAACGTGATTGCAGGCGTCAATGCATAGTGCGCAGCCTATACATTCAAGCTGCAGGCCATCGCGAATATCTATACCGGTCGGACAAACCTGCACGCAAAGCATGCAGTCTATGCAGTCGCCAAGTCCGTGGTCCTCCTTGGTAGCATCTTTTCGGCGTGAACCGCGTTCTTCACCGCGTTCTTTGTCATATGAAATAATTAAAGTATTTTGATCGAACATTACTGATTGAAATTTCGCGTAAGGGCATACGATGGTACAAATTTGTTCGCGCATCCAGCCAGCATTAATGTAGGTGGCACAAGTGAAGAATATCGACCACGCGTATTCCCATGAGCTTGCTTGACCGGTAAATAAGTCAATCACCAAGTCTTCTATAGGTGAGAAAAAGCCAATAAAAGTAATACCAGTAATTACCGAAATACCGACCCAAAGTGAATGTTTAGCGGTTTTTCGGACTACTTTATTGGTGTTCCAAGGCCCCTCGTCGAGCTTAACACGTTGGTTTCTTTTGCCTTCGGTCATTTGCTCAGACCACATAAAAAGACTAGTCCACACAGTTTGTGGGCAGGTATAGCCGCACCATACTCGACCTAGAAAATTAGTGACTGCAAATAAAGCGAATGCGGCAATTATTAACAGCCATGCCAGCATGGGAAAGTCTTGTGGCCAAAAAGTAAGTGACAAGATATGGAACTGACGGGCGGGCAGATCGAATAAAATAACCGGTTTGTCGTCCCAGCTTAACCAAGGCAATAAAGTATAAATGACTAGTATGGGCCAGCCGGTAAATAATCGCAGGCGCTGATAAAAGCCCTTAATATGACGGGTGTATATTCGCTCACGCTTTTGATATAAGTCTATTTCTGCAATTTCGGGGAGGGCAAGTTCTGCTACCGGAATTAACTCAGGTGATCGTTTCATACTCAGCCTTATTCATTCTTAGCAAGGCATTACCTTGCCTTGCTAAGAGTAATGGTTTTAGCTCAATATCTTTAAGAGCTTATTTGTTCGATAAACTATATACATAGGCAGTTAATAAATGAATTTTGTCGCTACTTAGTGCGTGGTCTTGAGCGGGCATTTTGCCGTTGCGACCATTGAGTAAAGTTTGTTTGATCCATACTGGGCTACCGCCATACAGCCAAATATCATCGGTAAGGTTGGGCGCGCCGAACATTTGGTTGCCTTTGGCGTCTGCGCCATGGCAGGCTATACAAAAAGTCATGTAGTTCTTTTGACCTGCCGCAGCGGCAGCTTGGTCGGTTTCACGACCGTTTAGACCGACAACATAGGCGGTAAGGTCAGCAATGTCGTCACCGCTCATAACCGCTTTCCAGCCAGGCATTACAGAGTTACGTCCGTTGATTAGGGTGAGTTTAATCTGCTCGGGTGAACCACCGTATAACCAATCTTTATCAGTCAGATTAGGAAAGCCAAAACTACCTCTAGCATCTGAGCCGTGGCATTGTGCGCAGTTATTTGAATATATACGCTGAGCCATTTTCATGGCTTGTTTGTTTTGAGCTAGTTCAATAACTGGGGTGCTGGCATGTTGTGCAAACAATGGGCCATATTTCTGTTCGGCCTTAGTAACACTTTTTTCGTATTGTCCGGTTTGAGTCCAGTTTAATAAGCCAGGAAAATTACCTAAACCCGGATAGGCGATAAGATAGGCAACGGCGAATATGATGCTGAGCATAAACATTAAAAACCACCAGTAAGGCAGCGGGTTATCATATTCCTCAATGCCATCGTAGTTATGACCAGTTGTTTTACCTTCTGGGTTACTTGTGGTTCGGTTGGCAACCAGTATCCATGTGATCAAAATAAGGGATATAACGGTTAATACTATTATCCAACCACTCCAAAAATCACTCATCTTTCAGTCCTCATTCGTCTTCATAACGAAATGCATGCGTTAACTATTTGTTTGCGTCTGATTCATCAGGCTCATCGGCAAAAACCGAATTCGCCGCATCATCAAACTGTACTTTACGTTTGCTGCTATAGGCCCACAAACAAATGCCTAAAAACGCCGTCATAACAACAATGGTAGCAATGCCTCTCAGGGTATTCATGTCCATAGGGTTACCTCTTGCTCTTCAATAAGGTGCCAAGTTGCTGCAAGTACACAATTAACGCATCGCCTTCAGTGGTGCCTTCAACGGCGGCTTGTGCACCAGCAATGTCGGCATCGGTATACGGCACTCCGACGAATCTTAGAGCAGTCATTTTTGCCGCTGTGTCTTCACCAGTTAGGGTGTTCTCAAATAGGAAGGGGAATGCAGGCATATTTGACTCTGGTACTACCATGCGTGGGTCGATTAAGTGCAAGCGGTGCCAGTCGTCACTGTATCTTTCACCGACCCGAGCAAGGTCTGGGCCAGTACGTTTAGAGCCCCACAGGAATGGATGCTCATAAACATGCTCTCCGGCGACACTGTAATGACCGTAACGCTCTGTTTCACTGCGCAGTGGGCGAATCATTTGTGAATGACAAACATGGCAGCCTTCACGAATGTAGATGTCGCGCCCTTCTAACTCTATTGCACTGAATGGTTCTAGACCTTCAATAGGTTCGTTAACTGATTTGTCAAAAAATAATGGTACTAGCTCAACTAAGGCGCCGAAGCTAATGGCAACAATGATTAAGGGAATCATCAGACCAATATTGGACTCAATTATGTCATGCTTCATTCTCTAGGCTCCTTGAGCTGCGCTAGGCACGGCGGTTAATGCTCTTTGTTCTCTGCTTGCCTGGGTTGTTTTATAGACGTTATATGCCATCAAAAACATACCGGAGAGGAATAAGAACCCGCCTATAAAACGGACTACATAACCTGGATAGCTGGCTTCTACTGATTCAACAAAGCTGTAAGTTAATGTACCGTCAGAGTTGTAGGCGCGCCACATCAAGCCTTGCATTAAACCGTTTACCCACATTGAGGCAATGTATAAAACTGTACCGATGGTCGATAGCCAGAAATGGATATTTATTAGCCTAATGGAGTACATTTCTTTGCGATCATACAATACTGGTATCAGATGATAGATAGCGCCAATGGTAATCATCGCCACCCAGCCTAAGGCTCCTGAATGCACATGGCCGATTGTCCAGTCGGTATAGTGAGATAAGGAGTTAACCGTTTTGATTGCCATCATCGGGCCTTCAAAAGTAGCCATACCATAGAAAGACAGTGATACCACTAGAAACCGTAGGATCGGATCAGTACGTAATTTATGCCAAGCGCCAGATAAGGTCATCATGCCGTTGATCATGCCCCCCCAGCTAGGTGCTAACAGAATTAGTGACATAACCATGCCTAAGCTTTGTGCCCAGTCAGGTAGTGCGGTGTAGTGTAAGTGGTGAGGCCCAGCCCAAACATAAACGGCGACCAGTGCCCAAAAGTGAACTATCGACAGGCGGTAAGAGTAAACCGGGCGCTCAGCTTGTTTGGGAACAAAGTAGTACATCATTCCCAAGAAGCCGGCAGTTAAGAAAAAGCCCACTGCGTTATGACCATACCACCACTGCACCATGGCATCAGTAGCGCCGGAATATACGGAGTAAGATTTCATTGCGGTCACAGGAATAGCGATGCTATTAACAATGTGCAATACCGCGACAGCGATAATGAAGGCCGAAAAAAACCAATTGGCTACATAAATATGCGGTGTTTTACGCTTCATGATAGTGCCGAAGAATAAGACGGCGTAAGCAATCCATACTACCGCGATAAGAATATCAATCGGCCACTCTAGCTCGGCATACTCTTTACTGGTGGTGTAACCCAAGGGTAATGAGATGGCTGCGCAAACAATGACCAGTTGCCAGCCCCAGAATACAAATGCGGCTAGCTTGTCTGAAATAAGTGTTGCTTGGCAGGTGCGCTGTACAATATAAAGTGAAGTGCCAAAAAGTGCTGAGCCACCAAAGGCGAAAATCACCGCATTAGTGTGCAGCGGTCTTAGTCTACCGAAATGAGTCCACGGTAGGCCAAGATTTAGCTCGGGCCAGGTAAGCTGGGCGGCAAGAATAACGCCAACCAGCATTCCTACGATACCCCATACAACCGTCATAATTGAAAATTGGCGGACAACCTTATAATTGTATTGCGGATGATCTAGCGTACTTGAAAGCGTGCCCATTGATACTATCCTGCGTTCTTTAAGTGGGTGGGGGGTGTTACTGCTAACGTGGTCAAGCCTGACAATATGTACGTGTCTTTGGCTATTATGGATGCTATTTTCTATTCTTTGCTGAAACTTTGCTTTGATTTAAATCAACTTCAATTAGGGCTAATTGTGCAGATGATTTACTAATGAATCAAGTATACTCAGTATCATCAGCGCTTATTAAAACAAGCATAATTATCCGCAAAACAAGTAGGGTTAAAATGAACGACGAACTATTGCAACTGCGCCAACAAATAGCTGATCTACAAGAAAAAATGGCATATCAAGAAGTTGGGCATGCAGTATTGGGAAAAGAATTAGT
Source organism: Porticoccus sp. (assembly GCA_047628915.1). GTDB lineage: Bacteria > Pseudomonadota > Gammaproteobacteria > Pseudomonadales > CAWVSB01 > CAWVSB01. The sequence continues at coordinate 6,719 of JBLHWB010000104.1, forward strand.
TGCTCAGCAAGTGGCTATTAATAAGCAAGACCGAATCATTGCCGAGCTGTTTGAGAGAGTGAAAGAATTAAGATCTGAGACTGGGGGGCAAGGAGGAGGGCAGCAAGTAGAGCCGCCCCCACCACATTACTAAATTAGCTGCCTTCTACAACAACTGCATCGGCATATAGGCCTTTTTCGTTTTCTTCTAGGCTAAAGCTCACGCGCTGACCTGGTGCAAGCTTGCGTCTGTTGCCATCTAAAGAACGTTGGTGAACAAATACATCGTCACCGTTATCACAGGTAATAAACCCAAAACCTTTATTAGGATTAAACCATTTTACGCTGCCAGTCTGTTGACCAGAACTGCTTGAGCTAAAGCTAATAGACGAAACGAGGTCTAAAATAGTGTCTGCTAACGGTGCAATAATTAAAGTAGCAGTAACTGCACCAATAAATAGTGCAATAGTTAGTAGGTCTTGTGGAAAAGCCCATACAGCGGCTGAGTCAGATAAAAAACCGGCTAATAACACGGCTGCAATTG
>JBLHWB010000105.1:0-7229 GCA_047628915.1 Porticoccus sp.
GAGCAAGGCTTCACCTATGAAGCCTATAAAATGGGTGATTCGCAAGAAGCCCGTGATGCTTTTATTGAAAAACGTGACGCTGACTTTAAAGAGTAACTGACACTATGGACTTAGCCTACACTGAAAAACAATGTGCTTTTAGAGAAGAACTGCGTACTTGGCTGGTGGCAAATGTACCCGCAGAGCCACTCCAAAGCTTTGATACCGAAGCAGGTTTTGCCCAACATCGGGAGTGGGAAGCCAAGCTTAATAAGGGTCGATGGGGAATGGTGACCTGGCCCAGTGACCTTGGTGGACGTGACGCAGACTTGTTGCAATGGCTTATTTTTGAAGACGAATACTACAAAGCAAAAGCACCACTGCGAGTAAATCAAAACGGTATTTTCTTGCTTGGCCCAACCTTAATGGAATACGGCACTGAAGAACAAAAAGCCGAGATATTACCAAAAATGGCAGATGGCACTGAAGTGTGGTCGCAGGGTTGGTCAGAACCTAATGCGGGTTCAGACATGGCGGCTATTCGAGCTAAGGCAGAACTAACAGAAGATGGCGAGTACTACATTATTAATGGCCAAAAAACCTGGTCTACCCGAGCTGTATGGGCCGACCAATGTTTTGGTATGTTTCGCACAGATCCAGAATCACAGCGGCATAAGGGTCTTACCTTTATTTTAGTGCCACTAAATTTAGACGGAGTTACGGTTAGGCCCATTCCACAACTTGATGGATTGCCAGGCTTTGCTGAAATATTTTTTGATAACGTTAAAGTCCCCGTTAATCGCCGTTTAGGTGGTGAAGGTGAGGGTTGGAGTGTCGCTATGGCCACCGCAGGATTTGAGCGTGGCCTTATGTTGCGCAGCCCAGCGAGATTTCAGGAAACCGCTAAGCGCTTGGTAGAGTTGTATCAGGCGAATCGACAGCGAGCAGATCGCGATCCAGCGATTAGAGATGCCGTAATCAAAGCGTATTTAGATGCAGAGGCTTATTGCTTAAGTACTTACCAAACTGCATGCCGGCTAATTAAGGGTGGCAAAATAGGCGCCGAGTCATCGACTAATAAAATATTTTGGTCTGAGCTCGACTGGCAGATGCATGCAACAGCGATGAGTATTTTGGGTGCGCGAGCTGAGTTATTGCCGCATGCGCCTGATGCGCAAGGCGTTGGTAATTGGTTAGACGGTTGGCTATTTTCACAGTCTGGACCTATATATGCAGGCACTAATGAAGTGCAGCGCAATATTATTGCCGAGCGTATGCTTGGTATGCCAAGAGCATAGGAGACGATAATGGATTTTACCTTTACTGAAGATCAGTTGTTGTTCCAACAATCAGTACGTGAGTTTTTGATTAATGAAGTGACACCCGAAAAATTGCGGGCCAGTTGGGAAACTGATACTGGGCGTAGTGATGATATGTGGGTGAAACTAACTGAGCTAGGTTTAACCGGCTTAACGGTGCCAGAGAGATTTGGTGGCCTTGGTATGAGCGAACTAGATTTTGTTTTGCTGGCGCAGGAGTGTGGTTATGTGGCACTAAATGAACCATTAGTGCATGTGGTTATGGTTGCTACGCCATTATTAAATAGCTTAAACAACGACGAGCTTAAGCAAACTTGGTTGCCTAAAATAGCCATAAGTGGCGCTAAAGTTGTTGTCGGTTTAACAGAAAATATGTTGGTTGAAGATGCGCATATCGCTGATTTATTACTATTGCAGCACGACAATGAAATTCATGCGCTCACTCAAAGCCAAGTGACATTGCGAGAGAACGAATCGGTAGACCCCTGCCGGAAATTGTTTGTGGTCGAATGGACGCCTAGTATTGACACCTGTGTAGCAAGTGGCGCAGAAGCCGCTGCATTGATTAGTGCAACAATGAATCGCGGAGCGCTGGCTTGTGCTGCACAAGCCTTGGGCTTAACTCAGCGGATGTTAGATATGACGGTCCAGTACACTAGTGATCGACAGCAGTTCGGGAAGCCGATTGGATCCTTCCAAGCAGTAAAACACAGTATGGCTAATGTGGCAGTGCGTTGGGAATATGCTAAAGCAGTGGTTTTCCGTGCCGCTTTTGCCATAGCTAATAATCAAAATATTGCCACAGAGGCGTCGTCCCACGCCAAGCTTGCCGCTTGTGAAGCAAGCGATTTAGCTACTAAAAATTGCATTCAAGCTCATGGTGCAATGGGTTATACCTGGGCAGTGGACTTACATATTTTCATGAAGCGCGCATGGGCATTTAACAGTGCTTGGGGCGATAAGGCTTTTCATAAACAACGGGTGGCAGAAATTATTTTTGCTCCTGACGCTAAGTTAGGAGCCGGCAATACGTTTGGCTCATAAAGATAAATTGGATATAGGATAAGAATATGCCAGAAGCATACATAGTAGACGCAGCAAGAACCCCAACTGGTCGCCGTAAAGGCAGTTTGGCCCATATGCATGGTGCCGACTTAGGTGCTCATGTAATTAAGGCGCTGGTTGAGCGCAATAATATTCCCGACAACGAGTACGATGATGTTATTTTTGGCTGCGTTGATGCTATTGGTCCGCTGGCTGGTGACATTGCTCGTACTTGTTGGTTGGCTGCTGGCTTAAGTGACGAAGTACCCGGTACAACTATCGATCGCCAATGCGGCTCTTCACAGCAGTCGGTACATTTTGCCGCCCAAGCAATTATGTCTGGGACTATGGATGTAGTACTGGCAGGTGGCGTGCAAACGATGACTCAGATTCCTATTTCATCGGCAATGACTGCAGCGATCCCATTAGGCTTTAGTGATCCGTTTAGTGGTTCCAAAGGTTGGGTGGCACGCTATGGTACAGAGCCACCAACCCAGTTTAAGTCGGCGCAAATGATTGCTGACAAGTGGGATATTAGTCGAGCTGAGTTAGAAGAGTTTTCACTTGAGTCACATCGAAGAGCGCTTGCTGCAATTGAAGAAGGCCGATTTGATCGAGAGATTGTGCCATGCGAAGGTCTCGCGATGGACGAAACAGCACGCGTAACTACCCTAGAAAAAATGGCGAGTCTTGATAGCTTGTTTGGTTGTGAGAAGGTTACCGCCGCTGTGGCAAGTCAAACTAGCGATGGTGCTAGTGCGATGTTGATCGTGTCAGAAGCGGCACTTAAAAAATACAACTTAACCCCGCGTGCTCGTATTCATCATATGAGTGTACGCGCAGCTGACCCGATTTGGATGTTAACGGCGCCAATACCGGCGACAGCCTATGCACTGAAAAAAGCAGGTATGAGTCTAGACGAAATTGACTTGGTAGAAATTAATGAAGCGTTTGCTTCAGTGCCAATGGCCTGGCTGAAAGAAACTGGTTACGACCACGCTAAAACTAATGTGAACGGTGGTGCTATCGCGTTGGGACATCCATTGGGTGCTAGTGGTACAAAGTTAATGACAACGCTACTACACGAGTTAGAGCGCACCGGCGGCCGTTACGGTTTGCAAACAATGTGTGAAGGTGGCGGTCAGGCTAACGTAACGATTATTGAAAGGTTGGGTTAACAATGGGCATATGTAATGACAGAGTCGTTATTATCACCGGCGCGGGTGGTGGTTTAGGTGCTGCTCATGCCAAAGTTTTCGCGCAACAAGGTGCCAGCGTTATTGTTAATGATATTAATAAGGCGGCGGCAACAGCCGTAGTAGATGAAATTACAGCGAGCGGTGGCAAAGCAATTGTTAATACCAGTGATATTACTAATTATGACGACAGTTTAAACGTGGTTAGACAGGCAATCGATACCTACGGTGATTTACACATTGTGCTTAACAATGCCGGGGTAAATCGTGACCGTATGTTCGCTTCCATGACCGAGCAGGAATGGGACACCATTATCGCTGTGCATTTAAAAGGTCATTTTTGTATTAGCTCTCATGCGGTTCATTACTGGCGTGGCAAAGCCAAAGAGGGTGCTGCGGTAGACGCTCGTATTATCAACACAACGTCTGGTGCTGGTTTACAAGGCTCTATCGGTCAGTCTAATTATGCTGCAGCCAAAGCAGGGATTGCCGCACTTACCTTAAATCAAGCGGCTGAATTAGCGCGCTATGGCATTACCGTCAATGCAATTGCTCCAGCTGCACGTACCGCCATGACCACCTCAGTACCAGCAATGGCACAACGGATGGCCAAGCCAGAAGACGGTAGTTTTGACTATTGGGCACCAGAGAATGTGTCGGTTTTGTTAGCGTGGTTGGCATCTAGTGAATCTGGTCATGTAACTGGCCGGGTATTTGAAGCTGAAGGTGGCAAAATATCCATTGGTGATGGCTGGCGCACTACCGAAGGTTTGGATAAAGGTGATCAGTGGAAGCCTACTGAGTTAGGTGAGGCTGTTGCTAAACTTATTGAAAAAGAAGTGCCTGCACAAAAAGTTTACGGCAGTTAACGTCAAGCGATAGGTTTACATATGAATTTTTCATTCACAGAAGAACAAAAGATGATTATCGATACTGCCGATTCTTTTTTGGCTGACATATCGACATCTGCTGCCATTCGCAGTGCGATGGAAACGCCTCTTGGTTATGACAAAGGGATATGGGCTCGTATCTGTGAAGAGATGGCATGGCCGGCTATGCATATTCCAGAAGAGTTTGGCGGGTTAGGTCTTGGCGGCGTAGAGTTGGTAGCTGTGTTAGAACAAATGGGACGTTATCAATTATGTTCGCCATTTTTGTCATCTGCATGTATGGCGACAAATGCTTTATTGGTAGCAGGTGAGTCGCATCAATGCGCTGAATATCTGCCGCAAATTTGTAATGGCGAACTGACGGCTACGCTAGCCTATGCAGGTGTAAATGGCGGGCACGATTCATCGGCTATAACGGCGACCGTTATTAAACGAGATAATAATTTTGTCCTCAACGGTAACTATCGTTATGTGGTTGATGGCGATAGTTCTGAATTACTCATTGTTGCAGTGCGTGATCCAAAAAGCGTGGCAAATGAAGGTGTGAGTTTGTTTTGTCTGTCACGCGATGCTTTAGGCGTAAAAACAAAATGGCTACCAACAATTGACCAAACGCGTAAGCAGGCTGAGATAATATTAACCAACGTCACTTTGGGTGCTGATGCGTTGATGGGAGCCGAAGGTGATGGCTGGCATCAGCTTGAAAAGGTATTAGATTTAGCGACTATTGCAGTAGCCGCTGAGCAAGCCGGTGGTGCCCAGCAAGTATTGGATATGACAGTTGCTTATACTAAAGAGAGGCAACAGTTCGGACGACCTATTGCTGGTTTTCAGGCGGTTAAACATCAAGCGGCAGATATGATGGTGGCAGCAGAGTCGGCAAAATCAGCTGTTTACTATGCCGCTTGTGTTGCTCATGAGGTGATTCATGGTGGGCCGCTAGCTGATGAATTAAATGAGGCCGCTTCAATTGCTAAAGCGCAGTGCTCCGATGCCTTTTTCACCAATGCGAGTACTGCCATCCAGTTACATGGTGGCGTAGGGTTTACCTGGGAATATGATGTACATTTGTATTTTAAGCGCGCCAAGTCTTCGCAAATTTTGTTTGGTAATGCCAACTATCATCGCGAGCGGTTGGCAAAAAAATTATTGGATCAGGGGTAGATTATGCAATTAAGCTTTAGCCCTGAAGATGAAAGATTTCGCAGCCAAGTAGCGACGTGGCTGCAAAATAATCTCAAGGGTAAATTTGCCCAGCTTAAATTTCGTGGTGGCCCCGGCGATGAGCATATGTATTCTGCCGAGCGAAAACAGTGGGAGCAAAAGCTTGCACACGGCGGTTGGATAGGCGTTGGTTGGGCGAAGGAGTTTGGCGGTTTGGGATGCTCCATAGAGCAGCAGGTTATTTTTAATGAAGAATACGCCCGTGCCGGTGGCCCCGGCAGAGTTGGACATATTGGGGAAGGCTTAGTTGGCCCTACATTAATTGCCTTTGGCAGTGACCAGCAACGAAAAAAATATTTGCCCGGTATTTTAAATGGTAGCGAGTTTTGGTGTCAGGGTTATTCAGAGCCAAGTGCAGGCTCTGATTTAGCCAATGTAAAAACTAAAGCACGGTTTGATGAGACGATAGGTAAGTGGCTTATCACCGGACAAAAAGTTTGGACCTCATTAGCTCACGAGTCTGATTATTGTTTTGTGCTAGCTAGAACTGATCCTGAGTCTAGCGCGCATAAAGGTTTAGGTTTCTTTTTGATAAAGATGGATCAGCCGAATATTGAAGTAAGGCCAATTCAGCAATTAACCGGCACTTCTGAATTTAATGAAGTGTTTTTTGACCAAGCCGAATGTGATGCCAGTGATATTGTCGGTCAACCTGGTGAAGGTTGGAAAGTGGCGATGGGTTTACTGGGTTTTGAGCGCGGCGTTTCTACTCTTGGTCAGCAAATGCAATTTCAAAATGAGTTAGATCAAATCATTACCATTGCAAAAAATAATGGTGCCAGCAAAGACATCGTTATTCGTCAGCGCATTGCTGACGCGCATGTTGGTTTAAAAACGATGCGCTATAACAGTATGCGAATGCTGTCGGGCGGAGAAGACGGTAGTCTCCAAAAAGAAGCGCTAATATATAAATTATATTGGGCTACATGGCATCGTAACTTGGGTGAGCTGGCAATGGATGTGCTGGGCCAAGAAGCGGAGATTTTGACTGCAGCGCCGTATGAGTTAAGTCGCCTGCAATCGATGTATTTATTCGTTCGTTCAGATACGATTTATGGCGGTACTAATGAAATTCAGCGCAACATAATTGCTGAACGCGGATTAGGAATGCCAAAAGAGCCACGGGGTTAAAGGTTAAATTTATGGATTTAAAAAAGCCAGAGTATGTAGAAGGCCACGGCCTGATTAAAGGTAAGGCTGTTCTGATTACTGCTGCTGCCGGCGCGGGTATTGGTTTTGCTGCTGCGGTTAAAGCGGCTGAAGAGGGCGCTAGGGCGGTGGTGTTAAGTGATATTCACGAGGGCCGTCTCAATGCATCGATAGAAAAGTTAAAAGCTGATACTGGGCTGCAAGCCGTTTGTGGCAAAGTTTGTAATGTGGCCATAGAAGATGACGTGCAAGCGCTAGTAGCCTATGCGGAAGAAGTGACAAGTGGCATCGATATACTAATTAATAATGCGGGTCTTGGTACGTCTAAGTTGTTAGTGGAAATGGAAGATGATGAGTGGATGAAGGTTATTGATGTAACCTTAAACGGTACCATGCGAATGACTCGTTGCATGATGAAGACTATGCAA
>JBLHWB010000106.1:0-7226 GCA_047628915.1 Porticoccus sp.
CCGATGTAGCGATAAATGCGATTAATCAGCAATGTGAAAACATAGTGTTTATCCTTTGGGGAGCCCATGCGCGAGAAAAAGCAGCCTTGATTGGCAACAAACATTTGGTGTTAGAGGCGCCGCATCCCTCACCATTGAGTTCTTATCGTGGGTTTTTTGGTTGTGGGCATTTTAAGCAAACGAATGAGCATTTGTTGGCGAACAATAAACAGCCAATTGATTGGTCTGCTGATTAAAGCTGATAGGAATCATTAAGTTAGCTAGGTGTAGTTTAACGGAGTGAAGCTTAAAGTTAATAGCTTACTATCATCAACCACAGTTTCGGTTAATGCGGCGTCGGTAATAACTACTAATCCTTCGCAAGTATCAGCTGATGTTGCCACGCAATTGATGACTTCGCCAACATTCTTATCGCTGCTTTGAATGAACACATTACTACCTGCGGCTAAGGCTGGTCCGTTGGCAGAAAAAAGTGCCATATGCTTTTTTTGCTTACCGAGATACTTCATTCGCGCAACAATTTCTTGGCCGGTATAGCAGCCTTTGGTAAAACTGACCCCACCAATTTCATGGAGATTTATTGCTTGGGGGATAAATGTCTCAGAGGTATCTGCGATCACTTGGGCGATACCGGCGCGAATATTTTCTAGTTGCCAGTTTAGCGAGCTAGCTGAGGCAAGTGTCTTGCAGTGCTGCCAAAAGTCTTGTGCTTGGCTTTGTGCTAGCCAAGTCTCATAACGCTTGCCGCCAGCAATTTGATGACAATGAATATTATCTTTTACCACTTTATGGTTTGCACCAGTTGGCAGGCCACCAAAAAATTGACTAACGACGCTGTCGCTATCGGCACCACTTAAAGCAATGGCAGCCCAATCTTCAGAGATGCTGGCTTCAGCTTTTGAAAATACGATGTATTTTTTTAAACTGTTTAGTAAATTTTCAACATTGTCTGAGTGGGTTTTCAACAAATAAGTATCGCTGTCAGTTTTACTGGCCATAAAGCTCGCGATCATTCTGCCCTTATGAGTGCAGTGCGCACCATAGTGCATCTGGCTATCTGATATCTCATCCATGTCGCAAGTGACTTGCCCCTGTAAAAATTTGGCAGCATCGATTCCTTTCACTTGAATAAACGCATCGCCACCCAAAACGGTGGCGTATGACTGATCAATATTCAATACTGGCGAGTCATCAAAAGTTACCACGCCGGTGGCGCTTAGCTGGGCATTTATAGTGTTTAGAAAATCTTGCATAGTTATACAGGCTATAGCGAAAAGTGGTGGTCATTATAGGGCTTTTACGTGCTTTGGCTAACAGTTGTTAAGTTTTATCGTTATAATCATCGTCCTTACTATTTGTGCGTGAATAACCATGATGACTGACGTTGAATACCGAAAAATATACTGGCATAGCCGCCGTGGCATGTTGGAGCTAGATTTAATTCTTATTCCATTTGTTGAGAATCATTTGCGTAATATCTCGGCTGAAGAGCAGCAGCTTTACGTGAAATTTTTGGAAGAAGAAGATAACGACATGTTTAGTTGGTTTATGCGCGCCGATGTATCGCAAAAACCAGAAATAGTGCGCATGGTAGAAATTATTTTAGCGTGTAACAAAGACACTATTCTGGCGGGTTGAGTATGGTGTCGCCGGCCAACGGTAAGGTGGCAGGGTAATCTAAAGTGTAATGCAGGCCACGGCTTTCTTTTCTAGCTAAGGCTGATCGTATAATTAGCTGAGCAACCACGGCCAAGTTTCTTAGCTCTATTAAATCCGCGCTAATTTTGTAATTACTGTAGTACTCGTCTATTTCAGCGAGCAATAGTTCAACCCGGTGTTGGGCCCGCTGCAGGCGTTTGTTAGTTCTAACAATACCAACATAATCCCACATGAAACGGCGCAGCTCATCCCAGTTATGGGAGATAACTACATCTTCGTCTGAATCGGTAACTTGAGACTCGTCCCATTTTTTTATGATCGCTGGAGCGGGCTCATTTGCTAGTTTCTTTTTAATATCTTGCGCTGACGCGCGGCCATAGACTAAACACTCAAGTAGTGAGTTGCTGGCCATTCGGTTAGCGCCATGCAAACCAGTAAAAGATGTTTCGCCTATGGCATAAAGCTGAGCAATATCCGTCTTGCCAGTCTTATCGACCATAACGCCGCCGCAGGTGTAGTGAGCTGCTGGTACTACCGGTATCGCTTGCTTGGTTATATCGATACCTAGCTCTAAGCAGCGCTGGTAGACGGTTGGAAAATGACTAGTAATAAAGTCGGCTGGCTTATGACTTATATCTAGATACAGGCAATCGGTACCTAGACGTTTCATTTCATGGTCAATGGCTCTGGCGACAATGTCACGTGGGGCCAGTTCGCCGCGTTCGTCAAACTTATGCATAAAGCGTTGGCCGTTGGGCAGTTTTAGAATACCGCCTTCGCCCCGAATTGCCTCGGTAATTAAGAATGATTTGGCTTGCGGATGATACAAACAAGTGGGGTGGAATTGATTGAATTCCATATTAGCAACGCGACAGCCCGCTCGCCAAGCCATGGCAATCCCGTCGCCGCTGCTGCCATCCGGATTGCTAGTGTATAAATAAACTTTACTAGCTCCGCCAGTTGCCAGTGAAGTGAAGCGGGCGCGAAATACTTCTACTTCACCCGTTTCGCTATTAAGTACGTAAGCCCCGATACAGCGTTTTGTGCGCTGACTTTTATCAATGATTAGATCTACCGCCACGCGGTTTACATACACGTCAATATTAGGGTGAGCTAAAGCTTGCGCCGTAAGTGTCGATGAAACTGCTTTACCGGTGGCGTCGTCCGCATGAACAACCCGTCTATGACTATGGCCGCCTTCTTTAGTTAAATGGTAATCCTGAATACTGTCTGCATTTTGTTCGCGAGTGAAATCGACACCTTGGTCAATTAGCCATTCGATGGTCTGTTTGCTGTTTTCCACAGTAAAGCGCACGCTATCTTCGTTACATAAGCCAGCGCCAGCGATAAGTGTGTCGCTGACATGACTGGCAACAGAATCTGAATCAGCAATTACAGCGGCTATGCCACCTTGGGCGTAGTAAGTCGAAGACTCGATCATGTCCGACTTGCAGATAACGGCTACTTTGGCATGGTCAGCAATATTGAGCGCCAATGAAAGACCTGCGCCGCCGCTGCCAATAACTAATACGTCGTGGGTAAACTCTTGACTCATAGTGGGTTAAAAACAGCCTATAACAGTAATATAAGGGCGCTTAGTATATACAAGCGGCTATAGAACAGAAGTTTTTGCGTTTAAACGACAAACTTTCACATCAAATAGTTATAATAAATGAACTTTTTGGTATTCAGCCGTTCTGATTATTCATGGCGATAACTGGAAATTACCCCGCTTGGGGCGGGTTTAACGATATTTTAGTAGCTGGCGGCGATAAAAACCGTCAACTATCGGCAGTGGATAGCCATAAGGACAAAATGATTAAAAAACCTGACGCAGACCAGGCATTGGTTAAGCGTGTACAGAAAGGCGATCAGCGAGCATTCGATTTACTGGTGTTGAAGTATCAACATAAGGTTATTGGCGTGGTGTCGCGTTATGTGCGCAATCGCGCTGATATGGAAGATATTGCCCAAGAAGCTTTTATTAAAGCTTATAGAGCATTGCCAAATTTTAGAGGTGATAGCGCTTTTTATACTTGGTTGTATCGTATAGCGATAAATACAGCCAAAAATCATTTGGTGTCGCAAAGCAGAAGGCCGCCAGCAACTGATGTAGATGCGCAAGACGCTGAATATTTATATGGGGATTCTGATTTACATGATATCCAGAATCCAGAAAATTTATTGTTTAGTGAAGAGCTTAAGCAGGTAGTTGATCGGGCAATAAAAGAGTTGCCAGATGATTTACGCACAGCGGTAACTTTACGTGAATATGATGGTCTGAGTTACGAAGAGATTGCCGAAGTGATGGAATGCCCAGTAGGAACAGTAAGGTCTAGGATATTTCGTGGACGTGAAGCGATTGAAAATGAAATTCAACCGCTGTTGGCAGTCGAGTAGTTTGTTGCAATGATATTTATAACGAGAGGTTGGTAATGAGTGATAAATTACGTGAGTCAATATCTGCATTGGTCGATGGTGAAGCCAACGAAATGGACTTACATAGAGTATTAAAAGCGAGTGAGACGGACGACGAAGTACGTCAGTCTTGGCGTCGCTATCAAGCTATCTCGGCGGTGGTTAAGAACGAAGAGCGTAGTTTGCTGCACATAGACATATCGGCCGGCGTAAGAGCCGCAGTAGCTAACGACAACGCTACAAGTGGTGGTCGTATTAGTGACATGCTAAAACCACTGATGAGCGTGGCGGTGGCGGCAACCGTTACGGTGGCAATATTAACCGGTACACAAATTTACCAAGTGGCCAGCGGCGGTGGTAATGCTTCGCTAAATGAAATCGCAACAACTGAAAGTTTCAATAGTTCAGCGCCAGTGACAGCAGGACAGTTTAATAATTTGGCGCTGCCTGCATCCGTATCTACTGATGTGTATAGCAAGCCCAGCCAAGCACAGTTAGACAAACGTGCTTATGCCGATGCAGTTGCAGAACAGCGCCTAAATTCCTATATGTATCGTCATGTTGAGAACTCAAGCATCAGCACTGGTAGCGGTGTGATGCCCTTTGCCCGAGTAGAAAACTTAGAGGAAAAATAACCAGTGCCAAAGCTAAGATATTTAGCAGCGCTGTTGATAATTAGTTGCATTCCAGTGTCTGCACTGGCTCAGTCGCCTGCTCGGATAATGTTAGATGGCATGTCCAAGGCGTTTCGTGAACTTGATTACCACGGCGTGTTCACCTATGAATATGGCGCTGAAATGGAATCTATGCGTATTATTCATGCAGTACGTGATGGTGTTGAAGTTGAGCGACTAATCTATCTCAATGGCGAACCACGTGAAGTATTTCGTCATGGTCATTCAGTAGAGTGCGTCCATCCTGGTGATCAAATTTTACGTTTAGGGCACACTATTTCTAGTGGCCCATTTGCCCGTAGTTTTTTACAGTCAGTTGGCGATATAGAAGACCATTATGAAATCACCCAAGGCGACAGTAAGCGTATTGCCGGCAAGATGGCGAATGAGCTGCGCATCAGGCCTAAAGATAAATACCGTAATGGGTTTTGGTTTTATCTAGATCAAGACAGTTCGTTATTATTAAAAAGCACTATTATTAGCCCTGAAGGTAGGCCGTTGGAGCGCTTTCAATTTGCCTCAATAGAGATTGGTGTGGAGATTGACGATGCTGACTTGGTATCGGATAAGGCTGCTACCGAAGACTCTCACCAAATATTAGCTCAGGCTATGCCGGCAGCTAAGCTGGCTAATGTTGAAGGAATGGATTTGGCAGTAACATGGTTGCCTCCGGGTTTTACCATTGCGGCTAGGTCTGAAACCACTAATAGCGATGGTCCTTTGCGGTTAGCGCTTTATACCGATGGCCTTGCTAGTTTGAGCGTATTTATTGAGCAATCTAAAGCTGTGGATGAAAATATCAGTGATGGCGGCGGGCGTGCTAGGCATGGCGCTACGGTAGCGTATACTCATAAAATGATAATTAACGATAAACCTTATAATGTGACGGTGGTCGGTGAAGTGCCACTATTTACTGCTGCCCGAGTCGCCCGCTATGTAGAAGCACAGGCGGCAGTAAACTAATGCGTGAAGTAGGCACAGTTGTCGCTATAGAAGAGCGTAGTTTGTGGGTGGAAACATCGCGCCAAACCGCTTGCGGTAGCTGTTCTGCACAAAAAGGCTGCGGTACTTCACTGTTGGCTAAATTGTTTCCGAATCGTCAACATTTTGTCCGCGTATTAGCTGAACCCGGTCAGATATTACCATTGGAAATTGGTCAGGAAGTCACCTTAGAGGTATCAGATAGTCTAATTGTTAAAGCATCGCTAATTATGTATGTAGTACCTATTGCGTTATTACTTATCGGCGCTGCCATTGGCGATACCAAAGGTGCGAGTGATGGCTATGCCATTTTGGGTGGGCTCATTGGTTTGTTTGGGGGGCTAGCCTTAGTCCGGTTGCATGCATGGACTGGGCGCAATAATCCGGAATTACATCCAGTCATCGTCGATACAGGCGATACGTCAGCCAAGCACAGCCAGATTTTAGAATTAACGTAATTTAAAAATTAGCATATCGAGGTCGTTTTCATGCTTTATAAAGTAGCGGGTTCATTTTTGTTGTCTGTGGTATGTGCGGTGACAGCTTTAGGTGCATCCCAGGCCTTGTCGCAACTACCAGATTTTACGTCTATTGTTGAACGCCATGCCGGTGCGGTAGTGAAAATTACCACCATTACTCATGCTGAAAGTGGGCAATATCAGCCTTATGAAAAGTACAATAATGGTCAGCAGTTACCCGAAATATTCCGTGACTATTTTGAGCGCCATGGCCAGTCTAAAGGGCGTGAAAGTCGGTCTTTAGGGTCTGGCTTTATAGTATCTAATGATGGTTATATTTTGACTAATAATCATGTGATCGAGGACGCTGATAAGATTATAGTGCGCTTGGTCGATCGACGAGAGTTTGACGCCGAAGTTATAGGAACCGATGAGCGCAGTGATTTGGCTTTGTTAAGAGTGGATGCCAAAGATTTACCAATATTAAAGATGGCTAGCAGTGATGATTTGAAAGTTGGCGAGTGGGTGTTAGCAATAGGTTCGCCATTTGGTTTAGATTACTCAGTGTCCTCGGGTATTGTTAGCGGGATCGGTCGCAGTATTCGTGATGGTGGCGGTAGTACTTATGTACCGTTCATTCAAACCGATGTAGCTATTAATCCCGGTAATTCTGGTGGTCCTTTGTTTAACATGAGCGGCGAAGTAGTCGGTATTAATTCCCAAATATATTCGCCTAGCGGTGGCTCAGTAGGTTTGTCATTTGCTATTCCTGTTGGTTTGGCAGTTGATGTAATGGCGCAGCTTAAAGAATTTGGTTCGGTATCAAGAGGCTGGCTGGGGGTGGGTATTCAGGATGTAGATAAAAATCTGGCGGAGTCATTTGGTTTAGCCAGTCCTAGAGGCGCGTTAATATCCTATATTGAGCAGAGTGGCCCTGCTGCTGCTGCTGGTGTTAAAGTCGGCGACATTATTATCGACTTTAACGGCACCGCGATTGGTGATTCTGCTGATTTACCGGCCGTGGTTGGGCTGACTA
>JBLHWB010000107.1:0-7107 GCA_047628915.1 Porticoccus sp.
CCGTATTCTTCGCTAACGGTTACCCCTAATAAGCCCATGTCGCCAAATTTGCGCCACATGTCCATCGGGAACTCATTGTCTTTATCAATTTGCTGGGCGCGCGGCGCTAACTCTTTTTGGCATAGTGAATAGGTTGCGTCGCGCAACATGTCGATCTCTTCGCCAAGGTTGTGATTCAACGTAGGGTAGTTAGTGTTCATGGGCTGTCCTAGATTGGCTGTTTTTAATTTGGGATGAATGGGTTTAAGAGGTGGCTCGCTTGTCTAGCTCGGCTAAGCAGTTCTTTTCAGCGTCAGTAAGGTCGCTAATCATGTTTTTTAGGTCGATGAGCTGTTCTTGTAGCTGGCTGCGTTTGTGGCGTACTTGGCTGATTAACGCTTGCAGTTGCTGCTCATTGCCGCCAGCAGGGGTATACATGTCGATTATGTGTTTGCTTTCTTCAAGGGTTAAGCCAAGGCGCTTGCCACGAATAATTAGCCGCAGCTTTACTCGGTCTTGTTGGCTGTATAGGCGCTTGGTGCCTTTACGCACAGGGCTTAGCAGGGCTTTTTCTTCATAAAACCTAATAGTGCGAGTAGTAATGTCAAACTCGCTGGCAAGTTCTGAAATGCTGTATTGCTTAGACATAGGCTGACCTTTGCGTTGAAGTCGGCTAATCTAACGTAACCTTTACGTTAACGTCAACTAATATGAGTGATAGATAGGCTGCAGCGTTGATGCATGCGTCTATTTATACCAGCGCGGCAGCAAACCTTTCCTAAAACTAATGACCATAGGAATATCCTTATTCGCGTATTGTCGTTATAATGCTACGTGAATAATCCACGGATATATTCAGCCTGATAGGTGGCTAAAAGCTGCCAGATCAATAATCACAATGGCGAATAAACCAACCACCAAGGGATCTATATGACCAAGTCAGTATCGAAGATTATCTACACTGAAACAGACGAAGCCCCCGCATTAGCAACCTATTCATTACTACCCATCGTTAACGCTTTTACTAAAGCCGCCGACATAGTCGTTGAATCTCGCGATATTTCAGTCGCTGCCAGAATTCTTACTGTATTTAGTGAAAACCTAACTGAAGACCAGAAAGTTGCTGACGCTTTAGCAGAACTTGGCGCTTTGACCTTGCAGCCAGAAGCCAACATTATAAAGTTGCCTAATATTAGCGCGTCTATCCCACAGTTAAAGGAAGCTATTGCTGAATTACAGTCGCATGGTTTTGATATCCCTGATTATCCTGAAGATCCGAGCTCTGACGAAGAGCAGGGTATTCATGATCGCTACAGTAAAATATTAGGGAGTGCTGTAAACCCGGTATTACGTGAAGGTAACTCTGACCGTCGGGCGCCTAAGGCGGTGAAAAACTACGCTCGTGCCCACCCACATAAAATGGGTAAATGGAGCCAAGCATCACGCTCGCATGTGGCACATATGCGCGGCGGAGATTTTTATTCTAGCGAGAAGTCGTTAACGGTAGCTGATGCTTGTAGCGTAAAAATTGAATTTGAAACCAAAGACGGCAGCAAAACACTGTTAAAGCCTGAAGTGAAATTACTTGCTGGTGAAGTGATCGATGGCATGTTTATGAGCCGTAAAGCCTTGCGCAAGTTTTTTGAAGAACAGATTGAAGATGCGCATAAAACCAATTTGCTGTTTTCGCTGCATGTAAAAGCTACCATGATGAAAGTATCGCATCCCATTGTATTTGGTCATGCGGTGACTGTGTTTTATAAAGACTTGTTTGAAAAACATGCAAAGTTGTTTAAAGAGATTGGGGTAGAGCCTAACAATGGCTTAGGCAGTGTTTATGACAAGATTAAAGATCTGCCTAGCTCTATTCGTCATGAAATAGAAGCAGATGTTCGTGCCTGTTACGAAGATCGCCCTGAAGTGGCCATGGTTAACTCGGAAAAAGGTATTTCAAACCTGCATGTCCCTAGTGATGTAATTGTTGACGCTTCTATGCCTGCGATGATTCGCGATTCTGGCAAGATGTGGGGCCGTGACGGCAAGTTAAAAGATACTAAAGCGGTTATTCCTGAATCTACTTATGCGACGATTTACCAAGAAGCAGTGAGTTTTTGTAAAACTCATGGTGCTTTTGACCCAACGACAATGGGTAGTGTGCCTAATGTGGGTTTAATGGCGCAAAAAGCCGAAGAGTACGGCTCACACGATAAAACCTTTGAAATGACTGGCGATGGCACTGTGCGAGTTATCGATGACAGCGGTAAGGTGTTGTTAGAGCATGATGTGGAGGAAGGCGATATTTGGCGTATGTGCCAAGCGAAAGATTTACCTATTCGTGATTGGGTGAAATTGGCCGTTAATCGTGCCCGTGCGACTGGGTCCACTACTGTGTTTTGGTTAGATACTGAGCGTGCCCATGACAGGCAGTTGATCAAAAAAGTTAAGGTTTACCTTAAAGATCACGATACCGAAGGCCTGAAGATTAAAATCATGCCGCCAGTGGCTGCTATTCGTTACACCATGGAGCGACTAATTCGTGGTAAAGACACGATTTCGGTTACCGGCAATGTATTACGAGACTATTTAACTGATTTGTTCC
This sequence comes from Porticoccus sp., assembly GCA_047628915.1. Classification (GTDB taxonomy): domain Bacteria; phylum Pseudomonadota; class Gammaproteobacteria; order Pseudomonadales; family CAWVSB01; genus CAWVSB01. Next base: position 2,579 of record JBLHWB010000107.1, read on the forward strand.
CAATTATGGAGTTGGGTACTAGTGCCAAAATGCTATCAATCGTGCCGTTAATGGCTGGGGGTGGCATGTTTGAAACTGGCGCCGGTGGTAGTGCGCCAAAACACGTGCAGCAGTTTGTTGAGGAAGGGCATTTGCGTTGGGATTCTTTAGGTGAGTTTTTAGCCTTAGCCGTGTCTATTGAAGATTTAGCTGAGAAGACTGACAACCCTAAAGCCAAGATATTAGCCAAAGCATTAGATGACGCTACCGATATGCTATTGCAGAACAATAAATCGCCTAAGCGTAAGGTGTATCAGTTAGATAACCGCGGCAGCCATTTTTACTTAGCGATGTATTGGGCGCAGAAACTGGCACAACAAACTGATGATGCACAGCTTGCTACTCAGTTTGGAGCTTTGGCAAAAGCACTTGAAAGCAATGAAGTTGCAATTATAGAAGAGCTTAATGCAGCGCAGGGTAAGCCGGTTGATATTGGTGGTTATTACCATGCCAACAGAGACAAGGTAGAAGCTGCGATGAGGCCTAGTAAGACCTTTAATGAGGTTTTAAACGCCATAAACTAGTAGTGATGAGTAAAGAAAGGCCGGATTAGAATAAAATTTGGCCTTTTTTTATGTTTACTCAGTATAACCTTGCAGGTAATTGCTCGGTTAGAGTATCAGTTTCAAACTACCCGCCAATTTAGTTACCCTAGACATTAGTAAATTAATAATAACCACAGTTGTACAAGAGGAGATTCACTTGGATACCAATTTTTCTGCTGAAGACCTGGCGTTTCGCGAAGAAGTTCGCGGTTTTTTTGCCAAAGAGTTCGACGATCATATTAAAAATTTATTTAGTAAAAAAAGTACTCATAAACAGGGCAACATTGAGTGGCAGCACAGACTCAATGACAAGGGTTGGGTTGCACCGGCTTGGCCAGTTGAGCACGGCGGTACCGGTTGGAGCTTAACGCAAAGTTATATTTTTGAATCCGAGCGTTCATTAGCGGGTGCACCTGACGTTGTGCCATTTGGTTTAAAAATGGTTGCGCCAGTTATTTACACTTTTGGTAATGACGAGCAAAAAGCTCGATTTTTACCGCGCATTTTAAGTTCTGACGATTGGTGGTGTCAGGGTTATTCAGAGCCGGGTTCTGGTTCTGATTTGGCGTCACTAAAAACTAAAGCTGAAGTTGACGGCGATGATTACATTGTTAATGGCGCTAAAATTTGGACTACTTATGCTCAATACGCTGATTGGATTTTTTGCTTAGTACGTACCGATAACTCAGGGCGTAAACAAGAAGGTATTACTTTCTTGCTGATTGATATGACCGCCCCAGGTATTACGGTTAACCCAATTCATTCTATTGATGGTAACCATACATTGAATGAAGTTGTGTTTGAGAATGTTCGTGTACCACAAGCTAACCGCATTGGTGAGCAAGACAAAGGCTGGACTTATGCTAAGGCATTGCTTGCCCATGAGCGCACCTCTATTGCTGCAGTACCGGATTCAAAGCGTGGTTTGGCGATGATTCGTGAGCAAGCAAAGAAAGAGATAGGCGGTGGTCGACCATTAATTGAAGATCCATTATTTCAAGCGCGCTTGGCGGATATAGAAATTGAACTAATGGCTTTGGAATTCACCGATTTACGTGCGTTGGCATCAGCTTCTGAAGGCCATGGCCCAGGTGCAGAGTCGTCTTTACTTAAGTTAAAAGGCACTGAGATTCAGCAATCTTTGCAAGAGCTAAACATGGATTTGGCTGCCCATTACTGCGGTTTAGAAGAAACTGAAGATAATGCAGGTATTGCCGGACACGACTTTTCTGACAAAGCGCGTCTGTCGTATATGTATGGCCGAGCGGCGACGATTTATGGCGGCTCTAACGAAGTGCAAAAGAACATTACTGCCAAGTACATTCTTGGTTTATAAAAACAGCTTTATAAGAACAGATTAAAGGGTAGTTACGATGGATTTTAATTTATCTGAAGAACAAAACATGCTCAAAGACAGTGTCTCACGCTTTGTAACTGACGATTATGATTTTGATACTCGCTGTGCACATGTGGCGCAAGCAGAAGGTTTCGATAGAGCAACTTGGGCTACTTTTGCTGAGTTAGGTTGGTTGTCAATTCCGTTCGCTGAAGCCAATGGCGGATTTGGTGGCGGTGCAGTTGATGTAATGACTGTGATGGAAGAAATTGGCAAAGGCTTAATTGTCGAGCCGTTTGTATCTACTGTCATGTTGTATGGCGGTTTGTTGCAAGCCGGTGCTAATGCTGCACAAAAAGACGCGTTAATTGCTAGCGTGATTGACGGCAGCACTTTGGGTGCATTTGCTTATCTTGAGCGTCAAAGCCGTTACGACTTGAATAACGTTGCGGCTACAGCAACCAAGTCTGCTGATGGTTACACAATTAGCGGCGACAAAGTTGTGGTGTCAAACGGTATGGCAGCTGACAAAATTATTGTGTCGGTCCGCACCAGCGGTGAGCAACAAGACGAAGCCGGTATTAGTCTATTTTTATTAGATGCTAATGCAACTGGTGTAACTCGTTCTAGCTTTCGCATGATGGATGGGCAGGTTGTTGCCAATATTAGTTTTGATAATGTATCAGTAAGTGCCGAGGCTCTGGTTGGTGAAGAAGGTAAAGGCCTTGAGACTATGCTACCTGTTGTAGCAAGTGCAACGGTTGCTATTTGCGGTGAAGCTTACGGTATTATGCAAAAGCTTACTGATACCACTGTTGAGTATTGTAAAACTCGTGAGCAATTTGGTGTAAAAATTGGTTCTTTTCAGGCTTTACAGCACCGCATGGTAGAGATGTTTTTTGCCTGTGAGCAAACTAAGTCATTAATGTATCGTGCCGCTTGTTCGATGGATGACCCTGGTGCCGATTCAGTTGATATTGCGAAAAACATTATGGCACTTAAAGTGATGGTTGGCCGTGCCGGCAAATTAGTTGGCGCTGAAGCAATCCAATTGCATGGCGGTATGGGGTTAACTGATGAGTTGAATGTTGGGCATTATGCTAAGCGCTTAATGATGATTAACACCACCTTTGGTGATGCTGATACGCAACAACAAAAGTTCTCAGCATTGACCAATAGTTGAAAACAAACTGATGTGATCTAATGCCTAGCCAGAAATGGCTGGGTATTTTTATTTGGGAGACATAATAGTGTTGTGGTTTATCGCAGTAGTTATCGCGTTTTTTGCTATCGCTAAGTTTTATTTGCAAGGTGAAGACCATTCTTCTTTTGATCAACAGTCAGATGAGAAATTTCCGGCGACCAGTAGTGTTGTAGAACAGAAAAAAATACTCGGTAGGCTAGGTGATATTCAGACCGCAGACATTGGCGGTAACCCATTTGGGAAAAAGCATATTGCTGCTTTACGCCATGTGATGAATACAATGTTTAACGATAAAGAATTTAATGCTGAATTTAAGACAACAGTAGCTGCTGGCGTACCGGGCGAATGGGTGATGGCTCCGGGCGTAGATACTAAGCGGCGAGTGCTTTATATACATGGTGGCGCGTTCACAATGGGTAGTTCTAAAAGCCATCGGCCGATTACTGCTGAGTGGTCACGGCTGGCAAATGCCGCTGTGTTAGTAATAGATTATCGGTTAATGCCGGAAAATAGCCGCATGGACGGCATAGAAGATTGTCGCAACGCTTATCAATGGATTTTGGACAATGGTCCTACTGGGCAAGAAGCGCTAAATAGTTTATTTGTATCTGGAGACTCAGCTGGTGGCAATTTAACCTTGTCTTTGATTGCTTGGGTGAGAGATCAAGGCTTACGTGCGCCTAATGGCGCAGTCGCTTTGTCGCCGCAGACTGACAATACAATTAGCAGTCCGAGTATGAAAACTAATATTAAAACTGACCCAATGTTAGGGCCGATATTTGGCAAGCTCACTGCAGTTCCAACTGCTTTTTTGTTGTGGTTCGGTTTTTTGAATACACGAATTAATCCTTCTGCCCCTATTGTGTCACCGCTGTTTGGTGATTTAGCTAATTTACCACCGCTACTTATACAGGCCAGCGCTACCGAAATGCTGGTTGATGATGCCAAGCGCTATGTCAACAAAGCGCAACAGCAGGGTTCGCCAGCAAAATTACAGCTGTGGGACAATATGGTTCACGTATGGCAAATTTTCCATCCCGATTTAGCTGAAGCAACGCAGGCGTTTGATGAAATAGAAAAATTTGTTAAAGAGGTTGGCTAAGTTTTACTGCGCATTAAACATTCCTGCATGGTGGTCGCAATCAAGTGGCCATCTTGACTATAAAAGCGACCTTCACTTAAACCTCTGCCGCCACCAGTTCTTTTGCCAATGACTTCATGCAGTATCCATTCGTTAGCTTTAAAGTCTTGATGAAACCATAGAGTATGGTCAAGACTCGCTATTTGCATATTGGCAGTTTTGTAGGTGTGGCCATGAGCAATTAATGCGATGTCGATCAAAAACGAGTCAGACATATAGGCCAGTAGTGCCTGGTGTAAGCTTAAGTCATTTTCAACTTCACCA
>JBLHWB010000108.1:0-7073 GCA_047628915.1 Porticoccus sp.
CTGCAAAGTCGTCGCCGCCAAAAAGAACAAGACAGCAGCGAAAACATTGTTAGAAATTTAACCGAGCTAAGAATCAATGCCCCGGTGGTCCATATTGATCATGGCGTTGGTCGCTACCTTGGCTTAGAAACTATCACTGTTGATAACCAGGACGAGGAGTTTTTAGCGCTCGCCTATGCCGAAGGCGCAAAACTTTATGTGCCGGTATCGTCTCTGCATTTAATTAATAGATATTCAGGTGCCGACGACGACCTCGCTCCCATGCACAGACTAGGCAACGAGCAATGGACTAAAGCCAAACAAAAAGCGGCCAAGGATGTCAGAGATACTGCGGCAGAACTATTAAAGATTTATGCTAATCGTGCAGCAAAACCTGGGCGGGCAATGGAAATACCCGAAGACAGTTATCGCCAGTTTTGTGGCACCTTCCCGTTCGAAGAAACGGTTGACCAAGAGAACGCGATTAATGCGGTTATTGCTGACTTAGTTAAACCAAGTCCAATGGACAGATTAGTGTGCGGCGATGTTGGCTTTGGTAAAACTGAAGTCGCAATTCGCGCTGCATTTATCAGCGTACATAATGGCGGCCAAGTAGCTATATTGGTGCCAACTACCCTACTTGCCCAACAACACTATGAAACTTTTAGAGACCGCTTTGTTGACTGGCCAGTTAGCATTGAAGTGTTATCTCGTTTTCGCTCTAACAAAGATTTAGAAGTGGCAAAAAAGAAAATTGCCGAAGGCAAAGTTGACATTATTATTGGCACCCATAAATTATTGCAGCCCGATATTAAATATCACAACTTGGGCTTACTGATTATCGATGAAGAGCATAGATTTGGAGTCAAACACAAAGAACAAATGAAATCTTTACGGGCGGAGGTCGACATTCTTACCCTTACCGCCACCCCAATACCTCGCACCTTAAATATGGCCATGGGTGGCATGCGCGACCTGTCTATTATTGCCACGCCTCCTGCACGGCGGTTGTCAGTGAAAACGTTTGTTCAACAAAGAGACACCGCGACTTTAAAAGAAGCCATGCTGCGTGAAATATTACGTGGCGGCCAAGTTTACTATTTGCATAATGAAGTTAAAAGCATAGAAAAAACCGCTCGTGAACTAGAAGAATTGTTACCCGAAGCACGGGTTGGCATTGCTCATGGCCAAATGCGCGAGCGTGAACTAGAACAAGTTATGAGTGAGTTTTACCACAAACATTACAATGTATTAGTTTGCACCACAATTATAGAAACTGGCATCGATATTCCATCGGCCAATACTATTATTATGGACCGCGCAGACAAACTTGGCCTTGCGCAACTGCATCAATTACGAGGCCGCGTTGGGCGCTCCCATCACCAAGCTTATGCCTATCTGCTAACACCCGATAACCGCACTATGACCAAAGACGCACAAAAGCGTTTAGATGCAATCGCAGAAACTACTGCCTTAGGCGCAGGCTTTACTCTAGCCACCCATGACATGGAAATACGTGGCGCTGGCGAACTATTAGGTGATGGTCAAAGCGGTAATATTTTAGGCATCGGCTTTACTTTATACATGGAAATGCTAAACCGTGCCGTGGCAGCAATTCAAAATGGGGAAAGCTTCGATTTAGAACAACCCTTAGCCAACAGCGCGGAAATAAACTTACGCATTCCGGCTTTAATACCTGACGACTACTTACCCGATGTACACACCCGCTTAACTTTGTACAAACGTATCTCTGGAGCAGAAACCAAACTAGATTTAAGAGAACTTCAAGTTGAAATGATTGACCGCTTTGGCTTGCTGCCGGTAGAAGTTAAAAACTTAGTTCGCGCAACAGAGCTGCGCATAGAAGCAATGCCTCTGGGTATTAAAAAGTTAGAAGCCGGGGCTAAAGGTGGCCGCATTGAATTCAGGCCCAACACCAAAATCGACCCACTGGCATTAGTTAAATTAGTGCAGCAACAACCCAATTTGTACCGACTGCAAGGTGGCAATAAACTAGTATTTGATACTCCAATGATAGACGCAGAATCGCGCATTAATACGGTCTCAGGTATCATCAATTATCTAAGTAACAATCAGCAATGAATTAAGCAACATACTAATCAATAACAAAACATAAACAGGCTGCATAAACCTACCATGAAAAATTTGTTCTCATTAACACTGGCAAATCAATTACTGGGCGCAATAGTACTCACCTGCAGCGTCCATGGCTTTGCCCAAACTGAGACTGATAAAGATGAGCTAGACCCATACCTTGACTGGTATCAAGTCGAATTGATTATTTTTAAAAATCTCGACGCTAACGCTCGTCATCAAGAACAGTGGCCTACCCAAAAAGAACTAAACCTTAGCGAAGATACCCAGTCGCTAAATGAGTTGTTAGCTATTCCGCTGCCGGCAGCAATGCAAGCTATAAAAGAAGCTGGCGAATTAGCGCTACTTCAATTAGAACAAGAGTTGGCCGAGCAAACACTGTTTGAGCAGCAAAGCGAACTAACGGAAGAAGCTGCCATTGACACAACTGTTGCCCTGGTAAAACCCGAACTAGTAGTTGAAGAACCTCTTATAGAAAGTGCAACAGAAAAACTCTCTGAACAAGACAGCCTATTAATAGCAGAAGATGAACTGGAACCGGTAATAACATTTATACCCGCTGCAGAAAACCAGTTGGTGCTCGGTCATCAAGCTCAGCAGCTTAAATACAATAAAAAATACCAAATAATTTATCACGGTGGCTGGCAACAACAGCTTAGCGATGGCCAGGCCATGACAAGTTATCGTCTATCAGTGGAGGCCGATGGCAATGAACTAGATGGCACAATCAATATTATTCGCAAACGCTTTTTGCATGTTACAACAGATTTATGGATGCACGAGCTAGCTATCGATACCGCTGAAATTAATACGACAGTCATAGAGGAAAACATCTCGACGTTTGGCGATGCAAATACTTTAGTGATTGAGGTTAAGACTGATACCGCTAATGACGATGCAGTCGACATTATTGAATACGCTAGACTTTACAAAAAAGAGCGGATGAAAAGTAACGATCTACACTATATCGATCACCCATTGATGGGAATGCTTATTAAAATAACCCCATTCGATGAGCTAACACCGGTCTTAAATACTATCGACGGTAGCGAGGCTGTCGACCGTGTGGAGACTATCGAGGAAACCGAGTAAGCCTCGGCGCACATTATTCATCCCAGTTGCCATTACCGCTTCAATTTCAGCCATCGTAATTAAACTGTCACTTTTTCCTGCAGCCCAGTTGACCACTAAACATACTGAACTATAAGCAATACCAAGTTCTCTAGCTAAGCCCGCCTCAGGCATACCGGTCATGCCGACCAAATCACAGCCGTCACGCTCTAGTTTACTCACCTCAGCAGCTGTTTCTAAACGTGGGCCTTGGGTAGCTCCATAAACACCACCATATTGGTAGTTAACATTACAGCGATAAAAAGCTGCCGCTAACCTTTTACGTAAACTTTCATCATAGGGATGACTAAAGTCCACATGCTGCAACACATCATCACCCGAACTAGAAAATGTATGTTCACGCCCATAGGTGTAATCTATCAACTGGTCTGGCAAAGCAATAATTTCAGGCCCCATATTGGTGGTAATCCCACCTACGGCATTAACTGCAATAATGTGGTCTACACCTAAGTGTTTTAGCGCCCACAAATTGGCTCGATAATTTATACTATGAGGAGGAAGATGATGCCCCGCACCATGGCGCGCAAGGAACATTACCTCAATACCATTGTGGTCAGCCTGTCTTATCGGCGCTGAAGTATCGCCATAAGGCGTGTTCACCGTATGCTCATTACCAAACTCTAAACCTTCTACGTCGGCTAAGCCCGACCCACCAATAATTCCTATTACCATAATTAGTTAACGCCCTGCTCTGCTAACACTACCTGATCAGGTATATGTAAAGTCGATGTTGGAAAGGCAACCTCGGCACCATTGTCGGCAATAATTTTATCAATTTTTAGCAGTACATCTTGTTTAACATTGTGATATTCAACCCAGTTAACTGTTTTGGTAAAGGTATACACAAAGAAATCAATCGACGACGCAGAAAACTCATTAAAATTAACCATTAACGTTTTCTTTAGGTCGATATCAGGATGCGACATCAACATCGTCTTCACTTCAGTAATAATTTTTTCCAATTGTCCCACATCGCAATAACGCAAACCGATAGTTTCGTAAATTCGGCGATTCAACATCCGCGACGGATTCTCAACCACAATAGTGGTAAAGATTGAATTAGGCACATACAGAGGGCGCTGGTCAAACGTACGAATACGAGAGGTCCGCCAACCAATATGCTCTACGGTGCCTTCAATAGATTTATCCGGCGAACGAATCCAGTCACCCACAGCAAACGGCCTATCCATATACACCATCATACCGCCAAAGAAATTAGCCAATAAGTCTTTCGCGGCAAAACTAATGGCTATACCGCCGATACTGCCAAATGCTAATACACCAGATAAGTTATAGCCTAGGGTTTGCAATACAACTAAAACGCCAGTTATCACTACAGCTGTTCTTAACAACTTAGATATTGCATGCAAAGTTGTCTCATCTATTGGCGCTTGCTGATCTTGCTGCTTTATTAAATTCAGCTCCGCTTGGCGAATAAACTCCACCACAAACCAAATTAATATACCTAATACCAGCACATCTCTCACTTGCCCAGCAGATGAAAACACAAAGGCCTGGTTACGGGCATAGATCACTTCGCCAATCCAAGTTAAACCAACTACCCATACCATCGCCGTTAACGGCTTTTTAGCCGCTGCAATGAAGGCATCATCCCAAAAGGTTTTAGTTTTCTGAAATTGCTTTTCAAGATTATTTAACGCAAAGCGCGCGAAAAAATTCGCTACCACGACACCAATAACCATCAGAAAAACCCAAAGAATCAGCGTGTTAGGTGAATCGGGGCCGCCTGTGATCAAAATAGTAAGCTCATCAAGACTCATATTTTTTCCTATTCTGCAAATTACAAATAACGTTTTTTATAAAATTATGTTGCTAAAAACATCGCTTAGAACACCAAACAATCTTGGTTAAATATCTTACTTCACTGTTGAATGATACCAACAATCAATCATAAATGGAGACTAAAGTAATGCGCAGCCCAGTACCCAGAATAGGCTCTTGGTATAAAGATTTAGCCAGCCAAGCGATATTTGAGGTCGTTGCTCTGGACAGCAAAGATCAAACCATTGAAATACAGTTGCTAGATGGAGAAATAAGTGACTACGATATGGAAAGTTGGTCAATGCTGGAACTTATATCGGTGGAAGAACCTGAAGATTGGCGTAATGCCTATGACGATGACCATTACGCCCCCCTAGATATCGACGCCCCTTATTATGCCGATCAATGGAATAACACCATTGATAACGTAGAACCATCAGAAGTGCTGGGTATTTGGGAAGATGCGTAAACTGAAACTCTTGCACAGCTGGTAAAACTTAGCTTGCCCTCGCCTTAAAGCTGTATATACTTACAGACTGTATATATAACCATAAGGTAATCCCCGTGAAACTTACCGCTCGTCAAAGTGAAGTACTAGAACTTATCAAGCGTCATATCGAAGACAGCGGTATGCCACCTACCCGCGCCGACATAGCGAAAGAGCTAGGCTTTAAATCAGCCAACGCTGCTGAAGAGCATTTACGTGCATTAGCCCGTAAAGGTGCCATAGAAATGATCGCTGGAGCATCTCGTGGCATAAGACTGCCGGAAAGTAACGGTATACCTATTGTTGGTTATGTAGCTGCAGGCTACCCAGTATTAGCTGAAGAACACGTAGATGATTACTGTGATATCGCGCCATCGTTCTTCTCACCACGAGCAGACTTCTTTTTGCGAGTACGCGGTGAGAGTATGCAGGACGTAGGCATTATGGAAGGCGACTTACTCGCCGTACACAAAACCCACGAAGCTAACAATGGCGATATTGTGGTTGCCCGTGTAGACGATGAAATGACCGTAAAGCGCCTACATAAAACCCGCAGTAAACATTTAATTAATCTTGAACCTGAAAATCCAGAGTTTAATACCATTGAAGTTGATTTACGCGAACAAGAGTTTTCCATAGAAGGTATTAGCGTTGGCGTCATTCGCCGCTAACATTAGGCAATCGAGACTAGTTGCCTTCCTTAGAAGGGTAAAGCTTTCCATTGGGTAGTAAGGCTTAGCGGGTGAAGAATTTCACCCCGAATAATAGTGCAATTAATGCACTATTCGATCGCTAGCCGCTTCCTCCTCATCAACAACAACCTGCTCAATCAAATCTGTGTACGTCTGCATACCCGCCTGAAACATCGCCTTGGCTATTTCAAGTTTTATTACTGACATAAACGAAGCAGTCTCATCAGAGAAGCTAATGTTTACTATAGGATCGCCCTCACCGTCTGCACGCTGTAAGACAATGTCGCCGTTAGTTAGCTCTACAATTTCTAATACCGAAGATGGCACTTAAGTTACCTTTTACTATGAGTTCAGAGACTTTATATCATTTTGACGGGGGATGGTACAAGGGGGGGATTGCGTTGATTTAACCGTATTTTTTATAGGTCTATTTTTTTGGAGGTTAGTTAATGTAGGTTTCGCCCGCTGGCGAGTTTAAACGCTACACTCAACCTAAAGGTTGCTCAACGCAAGCGTTGTCCGAGAGACCGTCACTTTTCAGATAAGTCAGATCCCCGAAGGACGACTTTATTCGGACGGCCTTCTTTGGTTACTTTCTTGGCCACCAAGAAAGTAACTCACTAAAAAGCGAAACACAGAAATAATTTATATAAAATATATTAAACGCCATCGCGATGGTAAAACTGATAGATCAGAAAAACTACTCGCCAACAGGCGAAACGTGCCAACCTATACAATTAAAAATGCGATAATAAAACTATGAAAAAAATTCTAATCCCTCTCCCCACTTATGGCTTTGACCCAACCGAAGTAGCCATTCCGTGGAAACTGTTAACCGCCGCTGGGTTTGAAATCGCCTTTACCACGCCAACGGGCGGAAAAGCGTC
>JBLHWB010000109.1:0-7042 GCA_047628915.1 Porticoccus sp.
CTGAAGGCATAACAGTAGATAAAAATAACCATATATATGTTGTTGGTGAGCCAAATATTTTTATGATATTAGCGCCAAAAATCTAAAATATTTTTAGGATTTTTCAGTAATTTGTCATTAAATTTAAGCTTATATCGAGTTATTGAGCTATTTTTCTGTCGCAGTTAATTCCCCGCACTTAACACCCTCAAGTAACTCAGCTCGGTTTTGTGTTTATAAACTATTGGCTTTAAATAGATGCCCTGCAGATTGCTGCTCGGTATCGATGCAGGCCAGCCGCCAGTTGTCGGTGACGCGGTCGCTTTACGCCGTAATGTACGCCAGTAGTACCTCTGCGTGTAATGGCCGCGTAATGTAAACTTTTGGCCAATCCTAGCGCGTTTGCAAGCCTATTTAGCGCTATCTTAAAAAGAAACAATCGAGACTGTTTTTAAAAAGATATTGCTGGTAGTATCAATGTCAGCGATAGGCTAGTACACCTAAATTAAACCAATAAAGAGGCTCGCACTATGGATTTAAGCGCTTTTCCATACCTTCAAGGTAATTACGCCCCCGTCGACAAAGAGAGTGATTTTTCCCACGAACAATTACGTATCGAGGGTGAAATTCCTAAGCAGTTAGTTGGTGCATTTATGCGCGATGGCGCTAATGTTGCCTATCAACCTAATCATTATGTGTATCCATTAGATGGCGACGGCATGGTGCATGCTGTTTATTTTAAAGACGGTAAAGTTGAATATAAAAATCGCTGGGTGCAAACCAATCACTTAAAGACTGAGCGTAAAGTTGACCATATGGTTTACGGTAGCGTTGGTAAAGTTGTGCCGGTGCCGCAAGAGATTATTGATGCCGGCGGTGAGCCTAGCCCTGTGCGCAACACCGCAAATACTAATGTTATTTATCACGGCAATAAATTGTTTGCTATGTGGGAAGGTGGCTTTCCGCATTTAATGAACAATGACTTGTCCACGGTTGGTCTGTACGACTACGAAGGCGCGCTGCAGCCAGGCGATGCCTTAACGGCGCATCCCAAGGTTTGCCCTGATACCGGTCAATTGATTACCTGTACCCAGCGCTGGGATAGCGCTGATTATACCGTTCAGATTTTCGATAAAGACGGCAAGCATCTAAAAGCAATTCCAATTACCTTTGCGCGCAAGGGCATCATTCACGATCTTCAAATTACTGAAAATTACATCATCATCTTTTATGCCCCAGCGTTTCACAGTTTAGAAAAAGCCATGAAAGGCGAAGACCCTTTTATGTGGGAGCCAGAGCTGGGAACCAAAATTATTGCCATAGCCCGCGACGGCAGTGGTAATAATCTTGAGTTTGAAACCGAAGCATTCTTTAGTTGGCATTTTTGTAATGGCTATGAAGAAGACGGCAAAATTATTATCGATTATGTGTGGATTAACTCTATTCCGTTTACTTCGGCCCAAGGCAGCGGCACTGAAAAGCAGCCGCGTCGCATGTATCGCATGACGCTTGATTTAGAGACTAAAGCGGTCACCAATGATCGGTTTTCTGAAATATTCTGTGAGTTTTCACGTATTGACGAACGCCGTATGGGGAAAAAATATCGCTATGGCTTTGCCGCATCAAGTAACCGTGACTGGGGTGATGCTCATGGCTATAACTGCACCGGCCGATTCGATTTTGAAACCGGTGAAACGACATTAGTTGAATATGGTGAAGAGGCTAATGCCGGCGAGCCAGTTTATGTGCCAAACCCAGATAGCGACCGTGAACAAGACGGTTGGTTAATGTGTTTTGTGTACAACCCGGCTGAAGGTGCCTTTTTGTCAATTGTCAGTGCTGGCAATTTTGCCGCAGGGCCGATAGCAAAAGTACATATTCCTACGCGAGTGCCAAATGGCTTTCACGCTAATTGGATGCAAAATTTAACCCTTTAATAATAATTACCTTAAACAATTAAGAGGCTAGCAATGTCTTTAGATAAAAAAAAGTTCCTTGAAGTATATCGCACTATGCGCACCATTCGAGATTTTGAATATCGCGTGAGTGACGAATTTGGCAAGGGGAACATTCCTGGCTTTTTACACTTGTACGCAGGCCAAGAGGCGATTGCATCAGGTATGTGCGCGCATTTAACTGATGAAGACTACATTGTTAGTACTCATCGTGGGCATGGACACTGTATTGCCAAAGGTGGTGACGTTGGCGAAATGATGAAAGAGATTATGGCTAAGGTTGGCGGCAGCTGTAATGGCAAAGGTGGCTCTATGCATATAGCCGCCATCGAAAAAGGCATGTTAGGTGCCAATGCGATTGTTGGGGGTGGCCCGCCGCTAATTGTTGGTGCCGCATTATCGTGTAAAACATTAGGTACTGACCGGGTTGGGGTTTCTTTTACTGGCGACGGTGGTTCTAACCAAGGCACTACCTTTGAAGCCATGAACATGGCGGTGGTATTAAAAGTGCCAGCCATATTTATGTTTGAAAACAATGGCTACGGCGAAGGCACTGCGGCCGGTTATGCGGTTGGTTCTAAAGACATTGCTAGCCGTGCCAAAGGCTTTGGTATGCCAGCCGTTAAAGTTGATGGCGCCGATATATTCGCCATGTATGACGCTTGCCAAAAAGCGGTTGAGCACTGCCGCAGTGGTAAAGGTCCTATCGCTATTGAAGCCACTATTACCCGTTTTAGAGGCCACTTTGAAGGTGATGCGCAGCAGTATCGCGGCAAAGGCGAAGTTAAACGACTAATGGAAGAAATGGATTGTCTCAAAATTGCTCGTGAAAAAGCGATTAAGGCAAAGCTCGCTACTAAAGCGCAGCTAGACAAAATAGATAAAGAAGTTGCGAAGTTAATTGCTGAATCTGCGGAAGCGGCCTTGGCAGCACCATCGCCTGACGTGTCAGAGCTATTAACCGATGTATATAGCTCAGAATATTAATCGCCTAACACGCATAGCAGATAAGATTTGGAGTAAGAAATAATGCCAATAAAAACATACAGACAAGCAATTAACGAAGCCATGGCGCAAGAAATGCGGCGTGACCCTACCATTATCGTTATCGGTGAAGATGTTGCCGGCGGTGCGGGTTGTGACGGCGACCGTGACGCATACGGCGGTGTAATGGGCGTGACTAAAGGCCTATTTCCAGAGTTTGGTGAAGCCCGTGTTATCGATACGCCAATTACTGAATCAGCCATTATGGGTGCGGCGGCAGGAGCGGCACAAACTGGACTGCGTCCAATTGCCGAACTAATGTTTATGGACTTTTTAGGCGTCTGCTTTGACCAGATCTATAACCAAGCAGCTAAGTTTCGTTATATGTTTGGTGGCAAAGCCGAATGCCCAATGGTGGTTCGTACTATGGCTGGCGCTGGTCTGCGTGGTGGCGCTCAGCATTCACAAAACTTAACCCAAATGGTAACCATGGTGCCGGGCTTAAAAGTGGTTTGTCCGACCAATGCCTACGATGCCAAAGGCTTATTGATTCAAGCGATTCGCGATAATGATTGTGTCATTTTTGTAGAAGATAAATTCTTGTATGAGACTAGCTGTGAAGTGCCTGATGAGCCATATGCCATTCCGTTTGGTGAAGCTAATTTCTTACGCGAAGGAACTGACGTAACAATTGTTGGCATTTCCAACACAGTAAATAAAGCCGTGGCGGTAGCTGACCGGTTGGCGCTTGAGGGCATCACTTGTGATGTTATCGATCCGCGCACAACCTCACCGTTTGATGAAGAAGCCATTATTGAAAGTGTAGAAACCACAGGGCGTTTGGTCATCGTCGATGAAATGACTCCGCGTTGTGGTTTGGCGGCTGATATTTCAAGCATCATCGCTGAAAAAGCATTTGGCGCATTGCGCGCTCCAATCAAAAAAGTAACCGCAGCTCATTCGCCAATTCCTTTCGCCCCGGCATTGGAAGATGCGTGGATGCCGCAAGAAGCTGATATTGAAGCCGCTGTACGTGAAGTGTTGGGGTACAAAAGATGAGTAAACTGCATGCCTTGACGGTTCCCAAGTGGGGAATGTCGATGGAAGAGGGTGATGTTACTGAATGGCGTGTGGCCGTTGGTGATGCCTTGGCCGTTGGCGATGAATACTGTGATATTGAAACTTCAAAAATTGTAAATACTGCCGAAACAACTATTGCTGGCACCTTAGTGCGAATTATTGCTAATCCAGGTGAGACGCATCAAGTCGGCATGCTGTTAGGTGTATTAGCCGAAGGTAAAGTTAGCGAAGCTGAAATTGACGAGTTTGTTGCCAGTTTTGTGGTTGCAGCTGGCGGCGCTGCTTTAGCAAAATCATCGGTAACTGATGGCAGTGGCGCAAGTGCACCTACTGCTGCGCCTACAGCAGAAGTGAAGGCGGCAACGCCTGCGGCTGCTGTCGCGTCGCAAGCGTCAAAGTCTGCGTTGTCTGAAGGACCTGATGATAGCGATGTAAAAGCGTCAGCGGTTGCCAGAAGAATAGCCAAAGCTAATAACGTCAATCTACACAACATTACGGCTACGGGTCGCAATGGACGAGTTTCAAAAGGCGATGTAGAACAAGCTGCTGGTATTCGAGTAATGGCTGCGCCATTAGCGGGTGGTCCAGTTGCATCATCTAGTCCGGCTAAAACCACCGCTGACGATTCGCGCATTGCGGCAACGCCGGTTGCACGGCGCATGGCAGCAAAACTTAATATTAATCTGCATGACGTTACGCCTACGGGTAGTCGCGGCCGTGTTAGCAAAGGTGATGTTGAGCGTGCAGCTGTTGCCTTAACCGGCGTGGCTGACTACAGCGAAGAAAAATTAAACGGTATGCGCAAAACTATTGCGGCCCGTTTAACTGAGTCGAAGCAAACCATTCCACATTACCGCGTCAGTGTTGATATTGAAATTGACAGCTTGTTATCGCAACGTAAATACATGAACGAAGAACTTGGTTACAGCTTGTCGGTAAACGACTTTGTGATTAAAGCGTGTGCTAGTGCATTGGTGAAAGTGCCAGATGTCAATGTGCAGTTTACTGGCGAGACTATTCGCCGGTTTGAACAAGTAGACATCTCAATGGCAGTGGCGATAGAGGGTGGCTTGATTACACCCGTTATACGCAATGTGGCCAATAAGGGTTTACCGCAAATTGCCGCTGAGGCGAAAGACTTAGCGACGCGCGCGCAAAACGGCAAGCTAAGCGTTGACGAATTCCAGGGCGGTACCTTTAGTGTGTCTAACTTGGGTATGTTTGGTGTTGACCAGTTTGATGCGATTATCAATTTACCCCAAGCGGCAATACTGGCCATTGCTGCCGGTAAAAAGAAACCGGTTGTGCGCGGCGATAGTATTGTTGCGGCGACAGTGATGCGGGTTTCTTTATCAAGCGATCATCGTGCAATAGACGGTGCAGTAGCTGCCACGTTCTTGAAAGCCTTAAAAGGCTTTTTAGAAAACCCAGCTTCAATGTTGTTATAGGGGCTGCTAGTGGCTATTGAAACGCAACAGTTTGACTTAGTTGTAGTTGGTGCAGGGCCAGGCGGCTATGTGGCAGCAATTCGCGGCGCTCAGCTGGGTATGAATGTCGCTATTGTTGAAGCGCAACACATGGGTGGTGTGTGCTTAAACTGGGGTTGTATTCCGACTAAAAGCTTACTGAAAAGTGCTGAGGTTTATCAATCGATACAGCACGCAGGTGACTATGGCATCAGTGTTAGCGATGCCGGTTTTGATATTAAAAAAATCGTTAAGCGCAGCCGCGATATAGCAGAGCGTTTAAGCGGCGGCATCGGTTTTTTGATGAAGAAAAATAATATCACTGTGGTCAACGGCTGGGGCAAGCTAGATAAAGCCAATCTGCTTGCTGTTAGTGTTGATAATAAAACTGTCGCCAAACTCTCTGCGCCGCATATTATTTTTGCTACCGGTGCTAGCCCACGGCTTATCCCCGGTTTAGAACCCGATGGAAAAATAGTGTGGACTGCCAAAGAGGCGATGACACCAACTAAACTGCCTAAATCCTTATTAGTGGTTGGCTCGGGTGCTATAGGTATTGAGTTTGCCAGTTTTTATAATAGTTTTGGCACCGAGGTTGTGGTGTTAGAAATGGTAGATCGAATTTTGCCGCAAGAAGATGCGGAAGTATCAAAAGCGGCTGAAAGTAGTTTCAAAAAACGTGGCATGACATTTTATACTGGCGCTAAGTTAGACCAACTAGAGGTTAAGAAAACTAAAGCCGCAGCGACATGGACTGACGCGAAAGGCAGCACTCAAACAGCAAGCTTTGATAAAGTTATTTTAGCGGTAGGTGTTAGTGCTAATACTGCCGGTTTAGGTTTTGAAAAATTAGGTGTTGAGCTAGACCGTGGCCAAGTAGCCGTTGATCAATGGTCACAAACAACCGTTAAAGGTATTTATGCCATTGGCGATATGACCAAGCCGCCATGGCTTGCCCACAAAGCTAGCCACGAGGCAGTGATTTGTGTAGAAAAAATTGCTGGTGTTGAAGGTATTGAGCCACTGAACGCATTAAGTGTGCCGGGCTGTACTTATAGTTCACCACAAATTGCTAGCGTTGGTTTAACCCAGCAACAAGCAATTGATGAAGGCCTAAAAATTCGTGTCGGTAAGTTTGATTTAAGCGCTATGGGTAAAGCCCAAGCTATGGGCGAGACTGAAGGTTTTGTCAAAACAATTTTTGATGAAGAGACCGGTGAGTTGCTTGGTGCGCACATGATTGGCGCAGAGGTAACCGAGCTAATTCAAGGTTATGTAGTCGCGCAAAAATTAGAAACGACTGAAGAAGAATTAATGCATACCGTATTTGCTCACCCGACCTTGTCGGAAGCAATGCACGAGTCTGTGTTAGATGCTTATGGTAGAGCTATACACAGTTAGGCAATCAATAGTTAAGTGGTCGATAGTTAAAACAGAACCTTAGCAGAGAGAATAATGACTAAACAAATTCCAATACAAGAAGGCTTGTTTACTTGGCCTAGTGACAATCCTGCCTTGCTAGGTAGTCGCTGCCAGCAATGTGGTATTGCCGATTTCCCGGTGAAAACTAACTGCATG
>JBLHWB010000110.1:0-7013 GCA_047628915.1 Porticoccus sp.
CAGCAAATTTATCGGCTGATAAAGAAAATGCCGACCTAAAAGCTTCTCTTCGATTAGTGCAGAAAAAACTCAGTATTCTAACGTCTAGTCTGCGTACAACTATCAATTTGATGGAAGACAGTAAGCTAGAGAGCGCTATTTATAGGCAACTATTAATTCGTGTGACGGGTGAGCTGACCACCGACATACTTAAACCCGAAATTTTTATAGGCTTAGTGACGAACTGGTTGGATAGGGCACTTACTTTCACTACTCGATACAGTTCAGAAATTTTATTTAAATTGATTATATTTTCATTTTTAATTTTGGTTGCTTATTATTTATCGAAGTTAACAGGCAGGATTACTCGTAAAGCGATTGATCGGTCGAAAGGATCTATTTCCAAGTTAATGGGAGATATGCTCGTTGCCATTGCAGCGCGCTCAGTTTTGATTGTCGGTATCTTAATGGCCGTTAGTCAAATGGGCGTGTCACTAGCACCTGTTCTGGCGGGTATAGGTGTTATTGGCTTTATTATTGGTTTTGCCTTACAGGACACGTTAAGTAATTTTGCATCAGGAATTATGATTTTAGTTTACCGACCTTACGATGTTGGTGACTTTATAGAAACGGGGTCGGTGAAAGGTAACGTTAATAGTATGAATTTGGTATCAACCACTATTCTGACTATCGATCATCAAACGTTAATTATTCCGAATAATAAAATTTGGGGTGATGTTATAAATAATATAACCGCCCAGAAGGTGCGTCGTGTCGATATGACATTTGGCGTTGGTTATAATCAAGATATAGTCAGAATAGAAAATATACTGGCAGACATTATTGAAAATCACCCGTCAACTCTATCTGAGCCCGAGTGTTTGGTTAAGGTTCATGAGTTAGGCGAGTATTCGGTTAACTTTATTGTTCGCCCTTGGGTTAAAACAGAGGACTATTGGCCAGTATATTGGGATATTACTCGCGCTGTTATAGATCGTTTCGATCAAGAAGGAATTAAAATTCCATTCCCACAGCGCGACGTTAATTTATATCAAAATAGTGAGAAAGGCTTAGGTTAAGCTTTTCTCCGCCGACTCAACGCTTTGTAAGATCAACGTGTTAATTGTCATCGGTCCTACGCCGCCAGGAACAGGTGTGTAGGCGCTGGCTTTATCAATAATTGCAGACAACTCGACATCGCCAACTCCGCCCGGGTGATAGCCCGCATCAACGACAACCGCGCCTTCTTTAATCCATTCACCTTTAATGAATTCAGGGCGGCCTACAGCGCCTACAACAATGTCGGCCTGCTTAATTAAGTCTGCTAAGTTCTTGGTACGTGAATGACAGATAGTTACTGTTGCGTCTTTCTGTAACAGCATCATTGCCATCGGTTTGCCCAAAATAGGGCTGCGGCCAACGACCACAGCATGTTTACCGCTGATTTCAATATCATAGGCTGCTAGCAATCGCATAATGCCTTGTGGCGTAGCACAGCCATAAGCGTCTTCACCCATTGCCATACGGCCAAACCCTAGGCAGGTCACACCATCCACATCCTTAACCAAATTAATGGCATCAAAACAAGCGCGTTCGTCAATTTGTTCGGGTACAGGATGCTGTAATAAAATGCCGTGGACATTACAGTCGCTATTTAATTCATTGATTTTTGCCAGTAATTCATCAGTAGTGGTGGTGCTAGGCATTTCCACCGCTATTGAATCCATGCCAATACGTTTGCAAGTATTGCCTTTCATTTTGACATAAGTAGCAGAGGCGGGGTCATCACCGACAAGTATAGTAGCGAGAATAGGCTTTTGGCCGTTACTTTTCTCGACTAAGCGGCTAACGCGGGCGCTTAATTCAGCTTCGGTTTTCTTTGCTAGGGCTTTGCCGTCTAATACTAATGCTGCCATTTTGTCGCTCATTTGGGTGATGGTTTTGATAAGTGCGCTATTCTCGCATGGCGGTGGTTTGAGGCAAAGTATCAAAACTGTATTTTTTGACCTGTTTTGCGTTGACGAGCCTTATGCAACTGAGTATTATGCGCTGGCTTTCAAGGGGTAGCCCTTTAAAGTAATGAATATGTCGGGGTATAGCGCAGTCTGGTAGCGCGCCTGCTTTGGGAGCAGGATGTCGGGAGTTCGAATCTCTCTACCCCGACCATTTTCACTTGTTATTCGTCTGTGCGCCCGTAGCTCAGCTGGATAGAGCACCCGCCTTCTAAGCGGACGGTCACAGGTTCGAATCCTGTCGGGCGCACCATGAATAGGTGCACAGATGGCCGATCAAGTGAATGACTTACTGGTGACCGTAGCTCAGTTGGTAGAGCACTGGATTGTGATTCCGGATGTCGCGGGTTCAAGACCCGTCGGCCACCCCAATTTAAAAACCCGCATAACATAACGTTTGCGGGTTTTTTTTGGCTAAAAATTAGTCAATGCCGTTATGGGTCTAACATCACCTGGTAGCGTTTATACAAAGTGCCAGTCGACGACTGCAATTTAACGATGAATTCAATATACGGTTGATTAATTGGCCTTTGAGTTGTTATCAGGGCAAAAACCCCTTTGTCGTCAGTATTAACGGTTAGTTTTATATCGCTAGGAATACTTGAATAATCAACCTTTTGCTTAATGTGTAAATCAATCGGTGCAATTTTTACAATTATTTGGTCGGCATTAAGGCCGTCGGCTTCTATTGGTATGCGTAATTCTAATGCATCGCCAAGAGTGGCCGATTCCGGTGCGTCACCCAGATTGAGCGCAAAGCTACCGCCTGTGTACACAGTACATACGGCGATGACGAAAGCGTTAAGTAATTTCATTAGTCTGCCTTTTTTAAATATGCCCACTGATAATAGCAAAAGTAAATGTTAAGGCATATAAGCAGAATATAGCGATTGTTAACTTAAATATGTTAAAAACCGGCGCTAATATACGCTACACTAATTCGCTAAATTTAAAGAGATACTGGTTTATGAGTAATGCCGACGCATTGGACTTCCCGTTTACTACGCCGCCAGAATTTGGTGCAACGATAGCTGTTGCTCCGGGTATTAAATGGTTAAGAATGCCGCTGCCAATGTCGCTAAATCATATTAATTTGTACTTACTCGATAGCGGTGATGGTTGGCTTATTATCGATACTGGTATTAAAGGCGATAATGTACAGCAGTATTGGCAGCAGATATTTGATAACGAGCTAGATGGCAAGCCAATTGTTGGGGTGATTGTAACCCATATGCACCCAGATCATGTGGGTCAGGCAGGCTGGTTGACTGACAAACTGCGGATACCGTTGTATATGTCTTTTGGCGAGTATTTTTCTGGCCGGACCTTTAGCGAGAGCTCGGGCTCATCATTAGCATGGACTACGGAAAACTTTTTGCGCCGCGCCGGTTTAGCTGACGAGTTTGTTGAAGGCTTTCGTCAGCGCTCGAGAGGCTTTGCTGACATAGTTGAGCCTATGCCTGTAGCATTCAACCGCCTGCGAGAAGGTGACGAGTTAATTTTTGATACTCCTTGGAAGATTATGGTAGGCGAAGGACATTCGCCAGAACATGCGTGTTTGTACAGTGCTGATAAAAAAGTATTACTGGCCGGCGACCAGATAATTGCCACTATTACCTCTAATGTTAGCGTATTGGCCATTGAGCCTGAGGCAAATCCATTAGCCTTGTGGCTAGATTCTCATGAGCGTTTTAAGGTGCTACCCGATGACACATTGATTTTACCCGCCCACGGTTTGCCATTTTTTGGTGTACAAGAGCGCTTGCAGCAATTGATTGATCATCATGAAGATCATTTAGATGTTCTTGAATACACCTGTATGACTGGACACAGCTCGGTAGACTTGTTGTCGGTAATGTTTAAACGTGAATTGGACAAATCCCAAATAGTGTTGGCCTTGGGTGAGTGTATTGCACATTTACATTTGCTAATGGCGCGGGGCAAGATTGTTCGTAGGCTAGAAGATAACGGGGTATACAGTTATACCTCAATTAATAAAAATGTAGCCGTGCCGGTGAAAAGAGAAGGCCGGGTAAGCGAAGAAATACAATTGAGGGTATGAAATGACTAAGTTGACCCATTTAGATGAACACGGTCATGCCAGCATGGTTGATGTGTCTGATAAAGCTATAACGCATCGTATTGCTGTGGCCCAGGGCCGGGTAAAAATGCTGCCAGCAACCCTTGCTATGATTACCGGCGGTACGCATAAAAAAGGTGATGTGTTTGCCGTTGCCCGTATTGCCGGAATTCAAGCGGCTAAAAAATGTTCTGAATTGATTCCATTGTGCCACCCGATAATGCTCAGTTCAGTGAAGGTTGATTTAGACGCCGATGCTGAGGCTAACGAGGTAGTAATTACCGCAGTGTGTAAGCTGGCATCGCAAACCGGCGTGGAAATGGAGGCGTTAACAGCCGTATCTGTGGCCGGTTTAACTATTTACGATATGTGTAAAGCGGTGGATAAAGGCATGGTAATTGGTGATATAAAGCTGCTTGAGAAAAGTGGTGGCCGCAGTGGTGATTGGAAAGCAGCAATATGATTAAGGTGTTATTTTTTGGTCGATTTAAAGATGAACTAGGGCAGTCTAACGTTGAGGTGGTGGCCACAGACTTGAGTATCATAAATGATTTACGCGATACGCTTATTAATATGCATACCCCGAAATGGCGAGAGGTACTAACCGCAGCCAACGTCATTATTGCGGTCAATCATAAGATAGTAGATGCACAATACGCCGTGGCTGACGGTGACGAAGTGGCATTTTATCCACCGGTAACGGGCGGCTAGATAATGACTGTGATGATTACAGTGGCAGTGGGCGAAGACGATTTTTCTGTTGGCGCTAAATTACGCCAGCTACATGCTTTAAATCCCGCTGTTGGTGCAGTGGCTAATTTTGTTGGCTATGTACGTGACACCAATAGAGATAAAAACGTCGATATTTTAGAGCTTGAACATTATCCCGGTATGACCGAGGCGGCGATTACCGAAATCGCAGAACAGGCTGGCGAAAAATGGAATTTAATAGGCATTGATGTTTATCATCGGGTTGGTAAATTGAAACCGACAGACCAAATTGTGTTTGTGGCTGTTGCTAGTGCCCATCGCGGTGACTCTTTCGCCGCCTGTGAATTCATTATGGATTATTTAAAATCCAGCGCTCCATTCTGGAAAAAAGAACTGGGTGAGGAAGGCGAAAGTTGGGTTCAGCAGCGTCAATCAGATCTAGATGCCGCTAATCGATGGTCTTGATTAATCCGGCTTGAGATAAAATCTATTTTTACTAATATGTAAGGTTTTAGCTACAGCCTTTGGTGAATATTTCATTTATCATAGCGCGCTAATAAATTGATGTTTGAGGCTGTTGTTAAATGAGTTTAGATCCCAGAGAGTTGCGTGACGCGCTTGGCCGTTTTGCTACCGGTGTGACAGTAGTAACCGCTAATCCAAAAGGCTTTTCGCCCTTGGGTATGACCGCTAATTCGTTTTCTGCTCTATCGCTTGATCCGCCCTTAGTCTTGTGGAGTCTCCAAAAAAACTCTGATTGTTTTGCTGCCTTTAAAGCAGCTGATGGCTTTGCGGTTAATGTATTAGCTGATGATCAGATGGACTTGTCTAATGGCTTTGCAAAAAAAGGCCAACACGAACTCCCCGTTGGTACTTTTCGCCAAGGAAAAAGTGGCCAGCCTGTGTTAAAAAATTGCCTAGTTTCATTCGAGTGTAAAATGTGGGCTAGTTATGAAGGTGGAGATCATGTGATTTTGGTCGGCGAAGTTATCGCAATGAATACCAGAATGACGGGTAAGCCGTTAGTTTTTGCTAGCGGTCAATACCGCGAACTACGATAGTCGAGGTCTTCTTGTATACCGGTCCTAAAATCAGTTTTTGTAGCCAGTGTGGTAATCCTACTGAACAAACTATTCCTGAAGGTGATAACAATCCCCGTGCTGTTTGTCAGGCATGCGGCTTTGTCGATTACCAAAACCCAAAAATTGTTGCAGGTTGTTTAGTAACCTATGCTGATCAAGTACTGTTATGTAAGCGCGCAATAGAGCCCAGGAAAGGTTTTTGGACCCTGCCAGCTGGTTATATGGAAATGGCAGAATCAACTGAGCAAGCGGCTATACGTGAGACTTATGAAGAAGCCTGCGCGGATGTCAGTGATTTGTCCCTGTATACATTGTATGACTTACCGTATATCAGTCAGTTTTATATTTTTTATAAAGCCGAGCTATTAACGCCAGAATTTGGTGTCGGGGTTGAGAGCTTAGAGGTAGCCTTGTTTAATGAAGAAGATATCCCTTGGGACCAACTTGCTTTTCCAATCGTTGGTCGCACCTTGAAATATTATTTTGCTGATCGAAAAGAAGGCGTGTTTCCTATTCGTCATCGGACTCTGGACTTTAAACGGTAATACGGTCGAGGGCATCACGAACTCTAGCAAACTCTGCCATCTCATCGGGCAAAAACAATAGCTTATAGAAATACCGTTCATTTACAGTATGTTCACTCGGCGCCTTTGAATTGCCTTTATGGGTAGAGTGGGTGTACATCATTTCTAAATGCACAGCATGGGAATCCTTTGGTACCAAAAATGATGTTCCATCTAGCAGCAGGCGCTGTTTATCTTCTTTTATGCTGTAAATAGATATTTCAGCTACAAGATTTAAGTTGATTCGAATATTACTGGTGAGCTGAGCCACGTAATTAAGCCCCATGTCTTTGTTTTGAATAAAAATAGCAGGGGATTTTCTGATTTCTAAAAACATTTAGTTAGCTCGTTAACGAATATATGCCTCATTGTCACGGTATAGGCTATATAAGGCAAATCAAGACTTTGCGAAGCCTCTATGGCGCTCTACAATAGCTGGATTAATAGAGACGTTTAGATACAAATTATGCTGCAGATTATTACTGATTACCCTCTGGTGTTCGTGCTTGTTGCGATTGTGTTAGCTGTCTTATTGGTGGCCACGCTTTTCTTAATGCGCCAAAAAAACATACAAAATACTGTATTA
>JBLHWB010000111.1:0-6950 GCA_047628915.1 Porticoccus sp.
TAAAATTTCAACAGCACTTTGCGTAAGCGTTCTCAGGGCAGACTTTCCTTCCAGTCCATAGACAACCCAAGAACCACGCATACCTTCTGTGACCGATGTTATAGGCAGCCAAAAACCAGCGATCTGCTGCTTACTAGTAATGCTTACCACTGCCGCCTGACCATCTCTCGCGTCAACATCAGTTAAAGCAAACCGCACTGGTACTGATTGGGTTATTTGATCTAAATGGGCCGCAGCAGAAATAAATATAGCCGAGGTGTAAACTCCGCCTATTTCGGCAATATATGAATTACCCGCTACCAGCGAGCCAACTAAGCCAGCAGGAATGCCCACCTTTAACTCTAAGCCACCTTCATCAATTATTTGAAATATTGGCTGACTTGGATCGACAACCGTACCCGCATCAATAAATCGACGACTAACAATGCCATTAAATGGTGCCTTTAACACTGCTTTTGTTAATCGAATACCATTGGCGCTTAATGAAGCATCGAGCTTCGACTGCACTGCTGCTAAGCTTTCAACTTCACTCGTTAGCTCATCGATTCTTTGCTCAGCAGTAAAACCATTAGCGTTTAAATCTTGTTGACGACGCAAACTATTTTCGGCCAGCTTTCTGCGCGCGTTGGTGTCCCGTAATTGCGCCGCCAGCTCTTTACTTTGTGTTTTCAACAAGCTTATGTCGAGTTTAGCTAAGGCTTGTCCCTTACTCACTTTTTCACCTTGATCAACCAGTAGCTCTTCGACAACTCCTTGGGTTTCAAAGCTTATATTTGCCTGTTGGCTTGCGCTAACGCGGCCAATAAACAAGCGGTCAACTTCATAATATTCAGCTTTTACTGGAGTAAAGCCCGTTACCGCTTGATACACTATTTGCGGCTTTTCGCTGCATGCGACTAAAAAACTTGATAATAACAATGCCAAGACAAAACGTTTCACCGATAACTCCCAAAATATATTGCACCAAAATACCACCCACTTACGGACAGAGATGCAAATAAGATCAACATATACTAGACTAGACGGTCTAGTATGACAAAAAAGATTTTAGTATGACAGAAGTTGATAACCAGCCTACTCACAAAGGCCGAAGCAAGAGCCAAGCAAAGCGCAGCGCTATTATTACTGCTGCGGCTGACCTATTCATGGCGCAAGGTTTTGATTCAACCACAATGGATGATATTGCCAAATCTGCTGACGTATCCAAACAGACGGTTTACAGCCACTTTCAGTCAAAAGAAGCACTATTTGGCGCCGCCATTGAGGACAAAGTGCAGGAATTTGATTTAACCGAAGAATTTTTTACTCGCGACATTTCGTGTGAAGCCATGATGCTAGATTTAGCCGTTCATTTGAATGATTTACTAACCTCAGACGGCCCAATTAAAATGTTCCGCCTATGCGCGGCAACTGCTCCCACTCATCCAATACTGAGTAAGCTATTTTTTGAAAATGGCCCGCAAAATATAAACAAATTAGTGACAAATTACCTTAGTAGCCAGAAAAAAATTGGGACGATGATAATAGATAATGTAGACAATGCCGCCAGACAATTTACTTTTATGATTAAAGGAGACGCGCATCACATGCTGCTATTTAACATGCCTCCACCCAGTAAAAAGAAGACCGCTGTCTATTTGAAATCTTGCGTTGACGTTTTTCTACGCGCCTATAAGGCATAAACGCAAGCGTTAAGTAAACTTACACTAACATCACTGCAGCCACTGCAGCCACCGCCACTACAGCAACGACGACAACAGCAACCATCGTAGTATTTGAGCCACCTGCTGCTGGCTCGGGCCTAAGCTTAGTTTGAGACAATAAGGTTTGCTGTGACGCCATTTTTAGCTCAGCGTCTTTCAGACGCTTTCTTTCCACTAGCTCAGCTTGGGCTTTTTTGATCGCGTCAGAATTAATCGCTGAACCGACAACAGTTTTACCAACATCATCGTCATATTCAGTAACCGCCGCACTCATTTGGGCTGGCGCTTTAACCACAAACTTCAGTTTTTCAAAGGAGATCTTGTCGCCGTCCTTTAAACGCTCAACTGCCGTTAGGCGTTTATCATTAACAAAAGTACCGTTTGCTGACTCTAAGTCGGTAATCCACAAAACACCATCAGACTCGTGAAATTGAGCATGACGACGAGATAAGCGTTCATAGGAAAACGTAATGTCGCAGTCTGGTGAGCGCCCTACAACCATAGTGCCGACAATACTTTTGGTTTGTTTTGCCGCACCAATAATTTGCCAAGCTTTATCAGCGCTTATTTGAGGTTCTGATTTTTTAGCCGCAGGTTTTACAGCTCCGCCGCTAGCTTGCTGCTTAGGCAGTATTAATTCCATACCCACATTGGCAAAAGACATAATATCTCCAACCCGCAAATCTCTGTTAGCAGTAATTTTGGCGCCATTAACCGTGGTAGAACAACCCGCTATCGGACACAGGGTAATTTTATCGCCATTAACCATTACATCAGCATGATGCTCCCCAACCCCAGAACCAGTCACAGCGATACCGTTTGAGCTGGCAGACCCTACGCTCAATTTGTCACCAGTCAACCAAACACTTTTACTAGAATCGCTATATTGCAGTTTGTACATACCGTCCTCCAATCCCTTTTGGAAATTAAGTTAAGCAAGGCAGTTATTGTTTTTCACCTGTGCTTTATCAATGGCTTAAATTCAAGCACATCGACAGCTAAAAAACACCCTCAATAACCCTAAATATTGACCAAAGTAGCGTTTTTCTGTCGCTGCAAGTAAATCAGCCATAGCAAGTTAACCACTAATGCGGCCGTCAACACAGTTAATAATTGCTGGGCAGGCTCTGTGAATAACAAGCTTAGCCCTACGGCCATTCTGAGCCATTCGATAGTGTAATGCTTGCCATCCATAATCCAGCCAATTGAAACCAAAGACAACAGCAAAAAAGCAAATAATATCAATAAGATATCAAAGCTTACTTGGCTATATAACATGGCGGCAGACAGCATAAAGACCAATACAAACTGCACAATTACATAGGTTTTCTGTGCCACTGATAACGGCGGATTATACAAATTACCAGCCTGAACCGGAGTCTTCACAATACCC
Source organism: Porticoccus sp. (assembly GCA_047628915.1). Lineage (GTDB taxonomy): Bacteria > Pseudomonadota > Gammaproteobacteria > Pseudomonadales > CAWVSB01 > CAWVSB01. Next base: position 3,097 of record JBLHWB010000111.1, read on the forward strand.
GGCGCGACAAAGCCGGTGGCGCCAACCCATAGCCGCAATTTATCTGCCCAGCGCGGAGTAGCAATGCTGTCTTTTATCATCCCGACATAGACATGCAGGTTAGCCCACAATGGGTTCCAACTGTTCAAGCCGCGGGTAATACCAAAATCTACCGCCAAATCTTTACGCTCGGGCAGATAGGTACCAAATATTCGATCAAAAATAATAAAAACACCACCATAATTCTTATCGATATATTCTGGATTACGCGCATGATGCACGCGATGATTTGACGGGCTCACAAATATTTTCTCAAACCACCCTAGCTCTGGCACATAGCGCGTATGCACCCAGAACTGATAAATCAAATTAGCACTGGCCACGCTGACAAAAAGCTCCGCCGGCATACCCAATATAAAACACGGCACATAAAAAACCCACGCCAACCAAAAGCTGGAGCTGGTTTGTCGCAATGCGGTGCTTAAGTTATATTCTTCACTTTGATGATGAGCCACATGGGACGCCCAAAAAATACGTTTCTCATGACTAATACGGTGAAACCAGTAATAGCAGAAATCATAGAAGACGAAAGCAACGATAATCATCCACCAATTGACCTCACCCCAAGTGGCAATAGAAAAATGCTGCTGTACTAGCGTAAATGCACGCCCACTAATATCAATAAAAACTAACCGACTGGTAGTGCTCAGTATTCCCATGCTGAGGCTATTAACCGTATCGTTAAGTCGATAGTAGTTATTTCCTTGGCGCTTATCCCAAATCCATTCAATAGCTATCATCAAAATAAAAACTGGAATTGCATAGACAACAAAATTCATACTCGCTACTCACCACTGTTAATTATTTTATTCAGCATCAACGGAGACACTACACCGAGTTGAGTTTAGCGCAGCCATCTGCTGTGCTTGATCACCAATTGCCGAAACCCTTATCAACATCACTCCTTTATCTGTTGGCGACTGCACCACGTCTCCTTGATAGTTACTGGCGTCATCACTTGCACTTATTAAGGTAATCTTAGCAGTGGTATTTACCCTGTAAGACTCACCTCGCTGATTGCTAAAACTACTGAAGTTATCGGTATTTATTTGGTAAAACTGCATTGACCAATATTTTTCCGGTACTAAGGCTTCAATGGACACTGGGCCACTATCAACATTGTAAGCACAAATACCGTAAAACAAATCTGGGCTAGGCCGCACTACGTCTCTAGTGGTCTCATCTGGCAATGGTGTCACCGCAAAATTATTTTCGCCGCTAAGATCAACCACAGCCCGATACAGAGCTTGCATAATCAAATTGGGTGCCAGCATTGCAACCCCATACTGGCCCACCCATGCCAAAAGAAGAATCGCGACTAACCACTTAATCTTCTTCATGAACAACCCTCTTCAACTACTTTGGGCAGCGCTGCGATATCAGGCGCTTGTAAATAAGCAATTCCCGGCGTGTATAGACGCAACAGTAAATCAAAATCATGATCACTAAAATTTTTCCAGTCATCGCCACCGGCAGGGCCAATAGGCAACCAGTCGCCGCCCTGTGATTTTGCGCTTACCTGCACCGACCAATTGCCGCTGTTGTCACGCGTTAAATTGTCGTTATTATATGAATATCGCTTTATTTCATTTGGCAGTAAATAATTATCCCATCCATAGGCAGTAATACTCCACCAGTTAGCATCATAGTCATTGCCTTCTATTCGATAGCTGCAATTAACAGTTAGCGGCTTGCCGTCAATTGCCGACAAGCGGTAATAAATAGAACTTTCCCGCTTCGATGCCAACAAACCACCTATAGCCACCACAGCCTTTTGCATAACATCGGCATTTTCAGCGCCAGTATCAAGACTGGTAGTCCAGTCACCATTGCTAACGCTACTAAAGCCACTGCTACTTTTTAACTGCACCAGAAACAACACGATTGATAAGCTAGCGCTTAACAATAGCGTAGCGGTAATTTTTATTACTAGCATGACACTCTCTTTGGTTAAATATGCTTGCTTTAATTCTAGCAGCGCAATAGTTATCGATATAGGAATTAAACCTTTAACTTACTGCGATATCCACTTGGCGATACCCCCATAACCTGCTTAAAAAGACGCGAAAAGTAATAGGCATCGCTGTAACCTACTTCAGCCGCTATTTGCTTAATACTATTGTCGCTAGCGTCTAACAACAGGCAAGCGTGCTGAATTTTTAAATGCAAAAAATGCTGAATTGGCGAATGCCCCGTCAGCTGTTTAAACTTGCGTGAGAAATGATATTTAGATAGCTGGGCTTGGGCTGCTAACGATGCTAGATCGAGACTGCTATGAATGTGCCGCGCCATTAACTCTTCAATATCATCTAAGTTAAAACGGCCCTGCCTTGATAAGCTGCGTTTAGCGAGCACTGCGACGTAGCTAAGCATCTGCTTTAACTGGCAAGCGCCATGCACAAACTCCACGCTAGAATAACCGGCTTTGCGCAGACTAAATAGCGCCTCAAAGTCAGCCCGTAAGCGAGGCCGAATACCTACATGAACCACTGTGCTATCACCAGCAAGAAACTGATTATAGTCATGACTTAAAGCGCCACTGTAATGCACCCAATAAATGGTCCACGGGTCGCTATTATCAGCTCCATAAGAATGCGCCACACCACGAGGCAGACAAAATACATCACCAGCAGTAACTTGAAAGCTTTGATCAGCTGCGGTTACCCAGCCTTTGCCGTGGGTGCAATACATCAGCAAATGATTATCATGACTACTCCGGTTCATCACATGGTTGATAGCAACCGGATAATATCCCAAGGCAATAGGATACAAGTCACGCGTCAACGGGCTTTGCTGTAACCAATTTTGTAAAAATTGTGGCACTAAAAACCGAATACCTTCAGCTGGCAACGGCCAGTTAGATGTAATCTGCATAATTAATCTTTATTAATCAGAAAGTTATGTAAAATTATCGAAATAAGCTAAGTCGCATAAAATCAGCAATATTGTCCATCATAAAGACAATATACTCAATTTGCACCATGCCACGCTAAGGCTATGCTTGCGACCTTAAAAATATTACGATAATGAGCTAATTTTTAGCACCAACAGAGTTTAGGAGCACACCATGGAACAGCAGCAGATGGCAGAATTAGTTGCCCGTAGCCGAGCGGCACAAGCGCAAATAGAACACTACAGCCAACTGCAAGTTGATGAGTTGATTAAGGCTATGGTGTGGTCTATTGCCAAACCAGGAATTGCTGAGAAAATTGCTAAATTCGCGGTGGAAGAAACTCGACTAGGTAACTATGACGGTAAGTATCTAAAAATATTTAGAAAAACTCGCGCTACCTTAATGGATATTATTGACGACAAATCAGTAGGTATTATTGAAGAACTACCTGAACGCAATATTGTAAAAATTGCTAAACCAGTCGGTGTCATCGGCGCACTATCACCCTCGACTAACCCAGAAGCGACGCCGGTAATCAAAGCTATCTCGGCGGTTAAAGGTCGCAACTCGATCATTATTGCACCACACCCACGCGCTAAACTAACGAACACTATGATCTGTAACTATATGCGTGAAGCGCTTGAAGCCATGGGCGCACCTGCCGACTTAGTCATTGGTATAGAGACGCCATCATTACCATTAACTAACGAGTTGATGAAACAATGTGACCGCATCTTGGCAACTGGCGGCGGGGCTATGGTATCGGCAGCCTATTCTAGCGGCACACCAGCGCTAGGCGTTGGCGTAGGCAATGCAGTAATTACGGTTGATGACACCGCAGATTTAGATGATGCAGCGGAAAAAATCCGTATATCTAAAACTCTAGATTTAGCCGCTTCTTGCTCATCTGACAACTCAGTTA
>JBLHWB010000112.1:0-6946 GCA_047628915.1 Porticoccus sp.
AATGTCGGCTACGGGCGTGAAGAGCTAGCCGAAGCGATGAAAAAAGCAGCGCTAGAACTTAGTTATTATCATACGTTTTCGGGCATGTCGAACGTACCGCAAATTGAGCTAGCTGAGCGCCTGTTATCAAAAGCACCCAGAGGCTTGTCAAAAGTGTTTTTTGGCAGCGGTGGATCAGATGGTAACGATAGCTTGTTAAAAATTGTGTGGTATATCAATAATATTCGTAATAAACCGCAAAAGAAGAAAATTATCTCGCGCTGGCAAGCCTATCATGGCACCTCGGTGGCAACCGCTAGCCTCACTGGTTTACCGTCGTTTCATACCGCTTTTGATCTACCGATGAATAATATTTTGCATACTGAATCACCAGACTTCTTTCGTCATGGTTTAGAAGGCGAAACAGAGCTGGAGTTTTCAGCGCGGCGCGCCCAGCAGTTAGAACAAATGATTATCCGCGAAGGCGCAGATACAGTGGCTGCATTTATCGCTGAGCCTGTGCTGGGCGCTGGCGGAGTTGTTCCTCCGCCGCAAGGTTATTTTAAGGCGATTCAGAAAGTACTTAAGCGCTATGATATTTTGTTCATTGTTGATGAAGTAGTGTGTGCTTATGGCCGTTTAGGGAAATGGTTTGGCAGTGAACTGTATGACCTCAAGCCCGATATGATGACAACGGCTAAGGCACTAACTAGCGGCTATTTCCCCTATTCGGCATCCTTTGTATCAGAGGAAATTTGGGGGTTGGTTAAAGAGGGCTCAGTTAAGTACGGCAACTTTGCGCATGGCTATACCTACGCTGGTCATCCAATTGGGGCGGCTGTTGCAATGGCCAATTTAGATATTATTGAAAACGAAAACTTGGTTGATAACGCCGCTACGGTTGGCGCTTACTTTCATCAGCAATTAAAGCAACGTTTTGCTAATGATAGTTTTGTCGCCGAGGTACGTGGTACCGGTATGATAGCTGCGGTGCAGTTAGTGAAGGATAAAACGACTAAAACGTTTTTTGATAAAGAAACAAAGATTTCAGCCAAAATAGCGCAGCAATGTTATGAAAATGGATTGATTTCAAGACCATTGCCGTCATTGGATTCAATGGCTTTTTCACCACCCCTAATTTGTACTACCAAAGATATTGATAATATCGTCAATATCTTTGATGACTCAGTACGCAGCGTTATGGCGCAAGTACTGTAATTTTCACTGCATAACTAAACTAAAGCTAAGTGTTAGATAAAGGTAGTTCACTATGATTATTGTCAGACCTATTAGAGACGACGACATCGATAACTTGATGCGTTTGGCTGAAGCGGCGTATCCGGGTATGACAACATTGCCCCCCGATCGTGATGCGCTAACCAAAAAAATTGAAAAATCGACAGCAAGTTTAAATAAGCAGGTAACCGAACCTGGGCGTGAAAACTATCTGCTCGTTATGGAAGATACCGAAGCCAAACTATTGGTTGGCACCGCCGGCATCATTGCGCAGTTAGGAGAAGATGATCAATTTTACTCTTACAAAATTAATAAGGTCACTCATAGCAGTAAAGTGTTAGACAAAAAAGTGACTGTTGAAACGCTTAATCTATCTAACCATTTTGAAGGGTTCGCTGAAGTAGCGACATTGTTTTTAGACGAGTCTTACCGCAGGAATGGCAACGGCAAGTTACTGGCTCGAAGCCGTTATTTATTCATGGCAGAATTTAGAGAGCGTTTTCCTGACCAAGTAATGGCAGACTTACGTGGTTATTTTGATGAGGCGGGAAGATCACCGTTTTGGGATGCTATCGGCCAGCACTTTTTCGATATGGATTTTACCGCTGCAGATTTATTTGGCGCGTTGAATGGTAATCAATTTATCGCCGACCTAATGCCTAAACAGCCTATTTACGTTAACTTGCTATCTCAAGAGGCGCGGGATGTTATCGGTAGGCCAAATGATCAAGGTAAGCCTGCCTTGGGAATGTTAGAAAAAGAAGGTTTTCATTGGCGTGGGCAGATAGACATTTTTGACGGTGCTCCCAGTGTTGATACCTTTATTGATCAGCTTGAAACTATTAAGGCTAGTGCTGTAGCGACTATTAAAGGTGAGGCGAGCAACTGCAATGAAGCTCAGTACTTAGTCAGTGGTGGCGATATAGCTTCTTTTGCGGTCTGCATTAGTCGCCTAGAAATATCAGCTGATGGCAATGTGCTGCTGCCAGTAGAAACCATGAATGCTTTGAACTTATCAATAAACGACGCGGTTCGTTACGTGCCGCTATAACCGATGTTTCGTATAGCAGCTTTGTTTGTCCATGGTTTTTTATTTGTAGTAATCGAGAGATAGGAAGTGAAACGTGTCCCATACAGTTGAGATGAACTTTGACGGTCTAATTGGTAGTACTCACAATTATGCGGGTCTGTCACAGGGTAATTTGGCGTCGACCAATAATGCTAAGGCTGTTTCACAGCCACGTCAGGCGGCAAAAGAAGGCTTGGCAAAAATGCATCGCTTGCACCACTTAGGGTTAAAGCAGGGCATATTAATTCCTCAGCAGCGCCCGCATATTCCTACCTTGAGACAACTAGGTTTTAGCGGTTCAGACCAGACCATTGTAGAAAAAGCACATAAAACTGCGCCACAGTTACTAGCAATGTGCTATTCGGCTTCTTCAATGTGGGCGGCCAATGCAGCTACAGTGTCGCCTAGTAGTGACACTCAAGATGCACGGGTACACTTTACGCCGGCAAACTTAAACAGCATGTTTCACCGCTCTATAGAACACAAAACGACAAGCAAGCTACTAAAAACTATATTCAATAATGATCAGCATTTCGCTCATCATGACGCACTCTCTGGTGGTGTCCATTTAGGCGATGAAGGCGCTGCTAATCACAATCGACTATGTGCTGACTATGGTCAGCAAGGCGTTGAGCTGTTTGTTTACGCAAAGCATGATTTTGGCGTATCACCAGCCAGTACCAGCTTTCCCGCAAGGCAGTCGTTAGAAGCATCAATGGCGATAGCACGCAAGCATCAGCTTGATGCCAGTAAAGCAGTTATGGCCTGTCAAAGCTCTCAGGTGATAGATGCCGGTGGCTTTCATAATGACGTAGTAAGCGTCAGCAATAAAAACGTATTGTTTATGCATGAATTAGCTTTTGCCGATAAGGACAATTTGTTTAAGCAGGTGACGAATGCCTACGGCGACCAGCCATTACATTTTGTAGAAGTGCCCGAGCGCACAGTGTCTTTAGATAACGCTATAAAGTCATATTTGTTTAACTCGCAACTAGTCAATTTACCTGGCAGCGATGAGATGACATTGGTGCTACCAATGGAAAGCCAAGAAAATAGCAGCGTGTATAGTTATTTACTTGATCTTATCAAGCAAGACACTCCGATTAAAAATCTGGAATTTGTCGATGTTCGTCAAAGCATGCGCAATGGCGGTGGCCCCGCTTGCTTACGTCTGAGAGTAGCCTTAAATGAGCGTGAGTTGGCGCAGGTTAATCCATCTTTTGTGTTTAGTGATGAACTGTTTGCTACCTTAAATAGCTGGGTAGATAAGCACTACCGTGAAGAGCTAAGCCCGGCTGACTTAGCTGACCCTAGGTTACTGTTTGAGAGTAAAGCAGCCTTAGACGAATTAACTCAAATATTAGATTTGGGCAGTTTTTATGAGTTTCAGCAGGTTTAATGCAATGACAATTGTTGAGCAACAATTATTTGACGGGCAAAGTTTTTTGCAATTCACACTAGCAGGTAATCCTGTTTTAACTAAGCGTAGCGCAATACTAGGCAGCAATGTGAGAGTGGAGCTTTGGGATAATGGCGTGTTGTTTTTGCAACCCAATGAGAGCTCTCAAGTAGACTCAATCTTATTGTCAGTGGGCGTGCACGGTAATGAAACTGCGCCGATAGAAATTATTGATCAATTGGTGAATGATATCTTGGCAGAGAAAATTACTGTTAAGAAAAATTTGCTTATTGTGATCGCTAATCCAGCGGCAATAAATGCTAGCCGTCGAGAAATAGACGAAAATATGAATCGACTATTTAATACTGATTTTGTCGGCAACAGTAACGCTAGTGATGAGCGCCAAAGAAGCTGTTGCTTAATGGACTATAGTCGAATATTTTTTGGTCTAGAGGCTAAGCATAAACTGCACTATGACTTACATACTGCTATTAGAGATTCCTATTACAAAAAGTTTGCAGTATCTCCAAATGCTAGCCAATTACCGATAACTCAGCAGCAGTTTTCGATGCTAAGCCAATGGGGCATTGAAGCAATATTAACGACTAAGCAAAAGAGTTCGACTTATTCGAATTTCACTGCTAATAGCTGCGGCGCTACTAGCTTTACGTTAGAGCTTGGCAAAGTAAAACCATTCGGTGAAAACGATTTGGCTGAATTCTCTTCGGTCATTACTGGGCTACATGAAGTTATCTGTAGCGATAAAAATTTACTAGCACACAGCAAGGTAGCTAAGCGCTTTAGTATTACTAGAGAGGTGCTAAAGCAAACTGAAGATTTCCGCCTTTGTTTTGCTGATGATATTGCCAACTTTACTGAGTTTGAAATTGGCGCCGTTTTAGCGACTGATAAAGCCTATCAATACCTTGTCGCTGACAGCGGTGAGCGAATTTTATTTCCCAATGAGAACGTTGCTATAGGGCAGCGAGCATTGGTCATTATTAAGCCTGACGATTAGATAAATGTGAGTACCTTATGAAAAAAACTAAAGTATCTATTATTGGCGGCTCCGGCTTTCTGGCTGCCGAGCTATTGCGAAATTTGTTAAGTCGAAGTGACGTGGAGATATTGAGGGTCTCTAGCAAAGATCATATCGGCAAAAATATTGGTGAGGTAAATCGTTCGTTCTGGGGTCTTAGCGATATTGTACTCGAAGATATTCCGCCGCAAGAATGTGCCGTTGGCGCAGATATTGTCTTTTTGGCGATGCCTCATGTAATCACCGCCCGTGTGGCGATGGAATTATTTGAGCTAGATGTGCGAATTATTGACTTGTCGGGTGATTTTCGGCTTAACGAACTTAGCGATTACACCCGCTATTATGCTGACCAGCATCCGTGTCCTGAGCGTTTAGGCACTTTTGTATACGGGATGCCCGAGCTGTATGCCGAGCAAATTAGAACAGCTAAACATGTGGCTAACCCCGGTTGTTTTGCTACCTGTATTGCTACCTCACTACTGCCATTGGCGAATGCTGGCCATATGCAGCAGGCGGCAATCAGATTAGTCGCGTTAACCGGTTCAAGTGGCTCAGGTGTGCATCCACAAGCGGGCAATCATCACACAGTTCGTAGCAATAATTTAAAAGCCTACAAAGTATTCAATCATCAGCACACGCCAGAAATACTACAAACATTAACTGCCGCGGGGGCGGGAGAGGTCAAACTTGATTTTGTGCCGGTGTCGGCACCGTTAGCGCGAGGCATGATGTCCATTGCCCAACTAGATATGCCGGCAGGTATTAGCGAAGATGAATTAAGGGTTATGTATGAAGCCTATTATAAGCAGTTTCCACTAATTTCAGTATTACCAAAGGGCGTTGCCCCAGAAGTTGTTGCCATCAAAAACTCTGCCCGTATAGAAATTGGTATTGATATAAGTGAACAGCACAGCGATGGCTCAGCAACATTATGCGTAACCAGTGTATTAGATAATCTAATTAAAGGCGGTGCAGGCCAGGCCATGCAAAATTTCAACCTGATGACCGGCTATGACAATAATTATCAGCTTGATCAATTAGGCATGTGGCCATGATTGATCAGCTGAGTTCGGGCGTCGGTCTAAAACCGCTAGCAGTTATTAAAGTAGGTGGTGACATTTTACTCGATGATACCCAGCAGGATGGGTTAGCAAAAAATATTATGGGGCTAATAGAGCAAGATTGGCGAGTGGTAGTGTTGCATGGCGGTGGCCCCCAGTTGTCTTCTATGCAGGCTCGCTGTGGCTTAGAATCGCGCAAAGTGGCAGGGCGGCGTATTACCAGCAAAGAAGATTTGGTTCTGGTAAAACAAGTATTATGCGGCCAAGTGAATGTAGACCTAGTGTCTATACTGCAAGCCCAAGGGGTTAACGCATTTGGTTGTCACGGCGCGTCAGGTAAGCTTATTAGGGCAACAAGACGGCCACCCATATTAGTATCCGGCGGCGGCGCTGAGCCGATAAATTTTGGCGAGGTAGGCGACGTTACTTCGATTAATACTGACTTGCTAAATAGCTTATTGGCAGTTGATCTAGTGCCTGTAATTGCCTCTTTAGGTATCAATGACAATGGTGAAGTTTTTAATATTAATGCTGATACCACAGTGGTCCAAATTGCTAGAAAAATGTCGGCAGAACTGCTTATTTTTGTCACTGGGATTGGCGGTATTTTTAAAGATATAAAAGATCCTGCTAGTCGTTTTGCCCAATTAGATTCAGCGGCCGCAAGAAAGCATATCGATAGCGGTATTATTGTCGACGGCATGATACCAAAGGTGGAAGAAGCCTTATCATTATTAGAATCTGGGGTGGACACGATTGCTATTGTTGATACTCGGGACCCCTTAGCTTTTAGTAGTATTGCTAGCGGTGAGACGCAGTTCGGAACCCTAATTAGTAATAAAACTTAATGTTGGTTTGAAGCGACTTCAGCTTAGCCAAACAAATAACTGAATATTTATAACATGCAGATCAAAAGTGAAAGGCTTCGTAGTGTTATAATTGCCGCGGCCAGGGATTGGCGCTTAAAATAATCCCACAAAAGAGAAACATCAAGTAAGCGATTTAGAGATATTGAGTGTGAATGCGAATAAAGTAGAAGATAGTACTGCGCTGACTGGCTCAATAGTTCCTACCTTTATTAAGTACTTGATCCCCTCGCTGGTAGGGCTAATTGCCATGACATCTGCCTCTTTGGTTGATGGAATATTTATTGGTAATTATGT
>JBLHWB010000113.1:0-6910 GCA_047628915.1 Porticoccus sp.
AGAGTGCCGGAAAATCCCATTGCCGGTATTGCTTTGGCGCCGTTAATGCACGGTGCCTGCTGGTGGTATGCTTGTATTCAATTATTAGCCGGTGGCAAGTTGGTACTGAGTGATAAACGCTCATTAGAGGCTGGCTATATTTGGGATTTGGTTGAGCGCGAAAAAATTAACTCGGTATCCATTGTGGGTGATGCGATGGCAATACCACTATTAGATGCCTTGCGCGAAAAGTCTGACCATTGGGATTTAAGCTCTGTATTTAGTATTGGTTCAGGCGGTGCTGTCTTTTCTGAAAGTAAACAAGAAGAATTTAAAAGCTTTTTCCCCAATGCGTTTATCTCAAACTCTTTCGGATCGTCAGAGTCTGGTAATTTAGGTATGGATGGCGGCTCCAGAAAACCAGAACGTGGCCTGGGTAATGTGGCTAAATCTGACTTTATGGGCGTTATAGTTGAAAGCGAAACTCCGCTGCGACACGCCGAGCCAGGTGAGAAAGGAATATTTTCACGCTCTGGTTATATTCCAGTGGGCTATTATGGTGATCCAGAAAAAACTGCTAAAACCTTTGTCGAGCTTGACGGCCAATTATGGTTATTAACCGGCGACGAGGCGAAGCTTGAGGAAGACAATACCATTACTGTATTTGGGCGTGGCTCTAACTGTATTAATTCTGGTGGTGAAAAGATATTTCCTGAAGAAGTGGAAGAAGCGTTAAAAGCCCATCCCGGTATTTTTGATGCGTTAGTTGTTGGCACTGATGACTCTCGCTACGGCTCGAAAGTAACCGCAGTAATATCGATCAGAGAAGGTTATCAGCCCTCGTTAGAGAGCGTGCAAGAAGACGCTCGCAGTCGCATAGCTGGCTACAAACTGCCGCGTGAGTTACATGTGGTTGATGAAGTGCCGCGTGGTCCAAATGGTAAGCCTGACTACAAAGCCGCCAAGGAAATTGCTGTTGCCGGCGCCCATTCGGTTGGCTAGCTACTAACTCAGTCAGCAATTCTGATCTTTTAAGTCATGGAGTGATGGTCTAAATTAGTTAAAGATTAAACTAATCGAGATCGGATACTCCTTGGCTGCAGGTAGCTACGGTAATAGCCACATTATTCGTTATGCGTTAGCCGCGTTTATTTGATCCCTAAGAGAGCAAGATTATGGCGATATCATTGGATATAAGTACCGACAACTGCATCGTCGAGCAAGATGGCAGCATATTAATTGTTACCTTGAATCGGCCAGAGAAAAAAAACGCCTTTACCCCCGGTATGCTAGTTGGCTTATATAAAGCGTGGCGTTTGCTTGATGAAGACGACGGTTTAATGTGTGCCATATTAACTGCCAACGGTGATACTTTTTGTGCCGGTATGGATCTGAAAGCGGGCCCCGAGGGTGGCGAAGGCGTAGAAGAAATTCAGCAGATGATGACTGCGGTGCCTAATTTGCATTGGCAGGCTTTATTGCGTGATAACAGACCTAATAAGCCAATTATTTTAGCGGTAGAAGGCTACGCCTTAGCGGGTGGTACTGAAATACTAGCGGGCACTGATATCCGTGTTGGCGCTGAAGACTCAATTTATGGCGTTACTGAAGTGGCAAGAGGTTTGTACCCAATGGCTGGTTCTAGTGTTCGCCTGCCGCGGCAAATTCCTTATTGTTTAGCGGCTGAAATACTATTACTCGGCAGGCATGTTAGTGCCCAAGAAGCGCTGGACTGGGGTATGATCAACCGGGTTGTTCCTAAGGGCGATGCACTAAAAGTAGCCAAAGAGCTGGCTGCTAAAATTTGCGAAACTGGGCCCTTGGCATTAAAAGCTATCACTAAGTCATTGCGAGAAATACAAGGTGATATTAGTGAGGCTGATGCGATGTTGAAATCAGATGAGTTAGCATTTCCGGTATTTGCATCCAGTGATGCAAGAGAGGGAATGAAAGCGTTTAAAGAAAAACGCCCGGCCCAGTTTACCGGACAATAAATACTAAACAACAGCTACATAACAGAGGTTTTTGATGGGTCCATTAAAGGGAATACGAGTAATTGAAATGGCGGGTATAGGACCGGGCCCGTTTGCCGGTATGTTACTCGCTGATTTAGGCGCAGAAGTTATCCGCATTGATCGCTCTAAGGCCGGTATGACGACTAACGGTGGCCCAGTTGATGTAATGAATCGAGGTAAAAAATCTATCTCAGTCGATTTGAAAAACCCTGCTGGGGTAGAGGTCGTGTTAAAACTAGTTGCAACAGCCGATGCATTAATAGAAGGCTATCGTCCTGGGGTGATGGAAAAATTAGGCTTAGGCCCAGATGTTTGTATCGCTCGAAATAAACGTTTGGTATTTGGCCGAATGACAGGTTGGGGGCAGACTGGTCCGTTGGCGCATACCGCTGGTCATGATATTAACTACATTGCTATCACTGGTGCATTAGACTCGATCGGTACTAAAGAGAGTGGGCCAGTTGTGCCGCTTAATTTGTTGGGTGACTTTGGTGGCGGCTCCATGTATCTAATTATGGGTCTATTAGCTGGGATTATTGAAGCAAAAAATTCCGGCAAAGGCCAAGCGATAGATGTCGCAATTACCGATGGTGTTATTTCATTAATGTCATTTATGCATGGTTTTAAAGCCATGGGTATGTGGGAGTCGGGCCGCAATATTAATATGCTAGATGGCACTGCGCATTATTATGACACCTATAAGTGTAGTGATGGCGAGTGGATATCTATTGGTTCTATAGAGCCGCAGTTTTATGCGTTGTTAGAAGAGAAGCTAGGCATTGACCTGCAATCCTCTGACGTTATGGTGCAATACGACAAAACACGCTGGCCTGGGCTAAAAGAGCAGATTACTAAGGTCATTCTAAGCAAGCCCAGTGATTATTGGTGTGAACAAATGGAAGGCACCGATGTGTGTTTTGCGCCGGTTGTCTCGTTGCAAGATTCGCCAGCACATCCGCATAACGAACAGCGTCAATCGTATGTTGAGATCGAGGGCGTAACCCAGTCTGCACCAGCGCCCCGCTTTAGTCGCACCGTTAGTGAAATTGGCAACGTTGCAGTTGTTAACGGTGCTAATACCGATGAAATACTGGCGTCTCTGGGCTTAGATGAGGAAGCTATTGCACAGCTAAATGAGAGTGGTGCTGTTAAGCGCGCAGAATAAATTTAGTTATTTTTCTGTCAGTTTGTAACTGTCAATATTTTAAATACAGGTTATTACTATGAGTGAGTCACATCTTAAAAATTCTATGACGGTTGAAGAGGCGCTGTTATCTCGGCGTTCTATTCGCGACTTTAAAAGTGAACCAATTGCTAAAAATGTTCTAGAGGCAGTATTTGATCTTGCTCAATGGGCGCCGTCAAACTGTAATTCCCAGCCGTGGGAGGTTTGCGTAGCATCAGGTGAGAGTTGCGAGCGTCTGCGGACTAAGATTACTGAAGCAGCCTTTAAAGGTGAAATAGGTGATATGGATATACCTTACGACGGTGTCTATGAAGGGGTTTATAAAGATCGTCAGTACGGCAGTGCTAATGCGGTTTATTCTGCCTTGGGAATAGAGCGGTCGGATAAAGCACGCCGTGGTGAGTTTTTTATGCGCAACTTCTGCTTTTTTGATGCGCCTCATGTGGCATTTTTCTTTATTAATAAAAAATTCGGTATCAGAGAGGGCGCTGACTTAGGTATGTACGCTCAAAGCGTTATGCTGGCGATGCAAGCTAATGGCATAGCTTCTTGTCCACAGACATCGCTAGGTTTTTTTGCCGGCATTGTAAAAGAAGAATTTACTGTTAGTGACGATTTGAATTTAATGTTTGGGCTTTCATTTGGTTATGCAGCTGATGATTCACCAATTAATGCAATAAAAATAGACCGAGCACCATTGTCTGAGACTACTACTTTTTTAGATTGAGTAAATTATGGCTGACTTACTGTTACAAAACTTAAGCGACGGGGTATTAACCCTGACTTTTAATCGCCCTGATAAAAAAAATGCGCTCAATATAAAAATGTGGATTGAGTTGCGTGAAGCGTTTTTGCAGGCTCAGCAAAACGATCTGGTGAATGTAGTGGTATTGGCTGGCAATGGCGCGGATTTTTGCGCCGGTGTAGATCTCAATGATTTCGGTGGCGCTGATAGCGAACATCCATTTGAGTCTGCAGCACGGGTAATTTGTGATTTTGATAAACCGTTGATTGGTGCGGCTCAAGGTATTGCTATCGGCGGTGGAGCGACGATTCTATTCCATTGTGATGTTGTTTATGTCGGCGAGTCACTGCGTATGCGGCTACCCTTTGCTAATTTGGGTTTAGTGCCAGAGTTTGCCTCAAGCTATATGTTGCAGGCCAATATAGGTGCGCGCCGCGCCGCTGAGCTGTTTTATACGGCTGAATGGATAAATGCTGATAAAGCAGTTGATGTCGGCATAGCGACGGCCAAATATAGTGATGCTGACTTACTAGAAAAAGCTGCGGCTAAAGCTGCAGAAATTGCCCAGTGGCCAGTTAATGCATTACGTGAAACTAAGCGCTGTTTAAAAGCAGCTCATAAAAGCGGCATAGACAGGGCACTTGAAGCAGAGCATGAAGGGATGAAAAAACAAGCAGGTTCGCCTGAGAACATAGAGGCTGTGATGGCTTTTATTGAAAAACGCCCAGCGGATTTTAAGAAATTATTAAAGTAGCTAGTAAAGTTAAAGTCGCTTTTCGCTATTTGGCTTAATTCCTTTTCTGTTACCATAATCTATCATGTTTCTTGAATAGGCTGGATTTGCGTTAATGAGCGCCAAAGACCTTAAAAATAACATCTCTACCAGTGCTCTAGCGAAAGAGCTTGGCATACCTTCGCGTGAATTATTTTTACTGCTAAAAGACCTCGGTTGGATGAAGCGCCATGGCGATGCCTGGGTGCTAACGGCTAAAGGTGAGTTTGAAGGCGGCAGTTACGCCAATAGCGAAAAATACGGTCGTTATGTAGTTTGGTCACGGGATGTTTTAGAGCATCGGTCGATTAAAAATCTACCTGCTGATTTAGTGATTAGTGCTAGTAGCTTAGGCAAGCAGTTTTCAGTGTCTGGTCGTTATATGAATCACGTCTTGGCCGAGCTTGGCTGGTTGACGCCGGGTATTAAAGGTTGGCGTATTACACCGGCTGGCGAGGCACTAAATGGCGAGCAAGTCGAAGACGAAGAAACTAGTATTCCTTATGTTAAGTGGCCGTTAAAAATCATTGAAGAAAAACCTTTGTGCTGTGCCTTACAAAATTCTTATGGTCAATTAGGTAAAGCCACAGCTAATGATAAAGGTTATTTTCAAGGTGTTGATGGGCATCATTTTTCTACCATTGAAGAAGTTAGTATTTGTAATTGGCTATATTTTGCCGGTATTACCCACAGCTGTGGTCGTAGGCTGCCGTTAGAACAAGAATTTTACTCTGACTTTTATCTGCCGACAGGTAATGTTTATATTGAATATTGGGGCGAAAAAGGCGGCAGTGGCGTATTGAGCAATATGCTAAATCGTAAAAGTATTTACGAAGAAAAAAATTGGAAGCTTATTGAAGTGAACAAAGATGATATCGCTAATTTAGATCATGTGCTTCCCAGAGAGCTGCTAAAACATAGTGTTACTGTGTACTAACGTAGACCAATTTATCAATGCTTTTGGCTAATTTTAAATCACGTTCGGTAATGCCGCCCACTTCGTGGGTAGTTAAAATAATCAGTAAATGATTGTAGCTATTAAACCAGTCCGGATGATGATTCTGCTGCTCGGCTAATTTTCCCACTTGGCCCATAAAGTCAAAGGCGCTAACAAAATCACTAAAGTTAAATTCTTTCTCTATGCCTGCATCCACTAGCTTCCAGCCATCTAGCAGGCTTAGCATTTTTATGGCTTGTTGTTGGTCGATAATGATTGGCATTTTATCCGTCCTCTTTTCGTTGTAGTAATACGCCGCTTTCAAGGTGTTGAGTATAGGGAAACTGGTCAAAAAATGCTGTTTTTATAATACTATGACTTTGGCATAGTGTTGCCAAGTTATCTGCTAGAGTCTGCGGATTGCAGGATATATATAAAATATTATCAAATCGTTGAGCTAGCTTTAATGTCTCATCGTCTAAGCCCGCACGTGGTGGGTCGACCAATATAGTGGATAAATCAAAGCTGTCTAGGTCTATGTCTTTGAGGCGACGAAATTCTCTTTCTTTATTCCAGGCACTGGTGAATTCCTCACTCGACATGCGTAGCATAGTAATATTTTCGACAATATTAGCTTGGCAATTGTGATTTGCCGCCGCCACTGACGATTTTGAAATTTCGGTAGCAAGAACACGATCAAACTTAGCCGCCAGAGGAATGGTAAAGTTACCATTGCCGCAATATAGCTCTAGTAAGTCGCCAGTAATATTATCGCAGCAACTTAAAGCCCAGTTGATCATCTCAACATTGATTGCCGCATTAGGTTGAGTAAAGGCGTTTTCAAATTGACGATATATATATTCGCGGTTATCAATAATTATGTTTTCAGTGACAAAATCATCACCAATAACAAATTTTTGCTTTCGTGCGCGGCCAATAATCTTAATGTTTAGCATATCGCTAAGCTTGGTGGCTTCAATAGTCCAGTTTTCGTCTAGTCTTTTGTGATACAGCAAACTCACCAGCATATCGCCTGAAGTGGTACTTAAGAACTCTACTTGGAATAGTTTGCGGCGCAGCTCTTCATTGACTTGCAGTTGTTCGCGCAGCAGCGGCATTAGCTCAGTGATAGTTTTACTAGCAATAGGGAAATCGTGTATCTCGACGGGCTCTTTTGGGCTGTCTTTGTTAAACATTACATAGTTAAGTCGGTCTTCGTCATGCCACATACGAAACTCAGCGCGCATACGATAATGGCTCTTTGGCGAGATAAAAA
>JBLHWB010000114.1:0-6815 GCA_047628915.1 Porticoccus sp.
TTACCTCAAAGCCTAATTGCTGTAAGTTGCGACGAATTCGACCAACGGCAGTAAAGGTCGCAAAGCTGGTATCAAGTTTACTTAAGGCGGCAATGTTTTCTAATGTTTGCGGTGACCACATAGCAGGATTTTTACTAGGAGCAAAGCCGTCTAAAAACCACGCATCGCATTGGATATTATTGGCTTGAAGATCAGCCAAGGCAGTTTCAATATCTTCAAAAATAAGACTTAAACACACCTTTCCGGCATTGAACTCAAGTCGATGCTGGCCGGGGATAGGATGAGGATAATTGGCGATAAGCTGGTCGGCTAATGGTTTTAGTTCTGGCCAATGCGCTAAGGCCTGGCTTAGCTGCTGCTTCGTTAGGGGGTATTTTTCGATGCTAATAAAATGTAGCTGGCAATTTGCCGATGCACTTTGTTGCCATAACTGCCAGGCAGCTAAAAAATTCAGTCCAGTACCAAATCCTGTTTCGATAATAGTAAAAGTGTTATTGCTTAGATTTTCCCAGCGCTGAGCTAATTGGTTATGTTGTAAAAAAACGTAGCGAGACTCTGCTAAGCCATTAGTACTGGAAAAGTAGACGTCGCCAAATTCAGTTGAAACCGGAACGCCGTTTTCTCTCCATTCTATGTCAGCTGTGGTTACTTGTGTTTGTTTAGTCATGCGCCAAGTATACCGTTATCGGGCTGAATCACAGGCATAAAAAAAGTGGCTATAGCCACCTTCTTTTTTACTAATAATACATTTGGTTATTTTAATAATGCGGTTGGAATCAATGTCATTGTGGCTTTAGACATGTTTCGCGTATCTAACAAAGCGATATATATGTCTCTGTCTTTGGTTGATTCTATGGTTCCTTCTAGGCGAGTACTGCCGATAACAAAAGCTATCTCACCAGTGCGTAATTGTACTTTTGTCTTGTAGTGTCTGTTGCCACTATTTTTTAAACTCTTTGAGCTTTGATTTACCAGATTGCCATTGCGATAGTTTTTGATATTAATAATTTTGCTTGACCGGCCCTTCTTACCGTCAGCTGCAGCTGCCGCGTCGTAAGCAGCCATCGCTTTACTTGCCATTGCTTTGTCGCTGGCGACAAAAACTTGCTGATATTCTATTGCTTCAGATTCAGCAGATACCTCTGCTACCATAGCTTGCTGCTCTGCCGCCGCTTCGGCTTCTTGTGCCGCTAGTTCAGCTATTGCCGCTGCGGTTGCTTCTGCTTCACGCTGGGCTAGCTTCTTGCGTAGGCGAATAATTTCACGTTCAGAGTCAAGTTGTTGTTGTTTTGATCTGGCTTCGGCGGCCGCCTTGTTGGCTTTTACTTCATTAGCCTGCATTGAGGCAACGATTGCGGTAAGGCTTTCTAGCAGGCCAGAAATTTCTTCATTGCGACGATTATTTGATACTAATGAGGTCGATAACTGCTTTTGTTCTTTTTCGAGACCAAATAGCTCTTTGTTGTTCTTTTTGTATTTACGCTCGGCTAATAGCAATTTGAATTCTGCATTGTCAACCTTTGCTTGATGAGAGCTGCTAGGATCTGCAGAGAGTGCATCTTCGGTAGCGGCTAAATTAGCTTTTGCTTCTTCATAGGCATCATCGCTGGGCGCGTTTAATTCGGCTTCAGCTATTTCATCCTTAATTGAAGCTAGGTTTTGCTCTATGTCAGTATTGGTTTCAATTAAGTCTTTCTGTTCTAGCTTTAGCGCATTAAGCTTGGTGCGTTCGCTGTACAATGTTTGACCAAAGCTTGCGCTTGTCATTATGGCTAATAGGATAAATGCGATTAACTGGTTAATTAGTTTTGAAGTAAGCATAATTCTCGTAACTGTTTATATATAAGAGGTTTAAGGTCAAGCATAAAGATATCTAAATATAGACCATATTTGATAATCTGCTGGGATCCTAGCCAAAATAATTCAATATACTCATATAAGCTTTAATTCTTGATTAGATGATTAACAATGATCCATAGGCGAGTGCTGCAAACAGGATAAATGGCTTGGATATATTACTCAGTTACCTTAACTGGACGCTAGTTGGCTTGGGGGTGGCAATATCCTTATTTGCTGCTGTCCACGTGTTACTGCACCATCGCAAGCCGCAGGCTACCTTCACTTGGGTGGCGGTTTGTCTTATGTGGCCATTAGTTGGTGCAATTTTGTACTTTATGTTTGGTAAAAATAGGGTAGTTACCAGAGCCAAGCGTTTACATGGATCAGTTGAAGTGCCAACTATAAAGCATTTAATATCAGCTGTAGTACCAGACAGTTATCGCACATTAGGTCAGTTGTCACAAACAGTCACTGGCAAAGACCTTACGGAATGTAATTCTATTGTCCCTTTATTCAACGCCCAGCAGGTATATCCAGCCATGTTGGATGCGATCAATAATGCTACTACGAGTATTTATTTATTGTCTTATATTTTTGACTACAAAGGTTCGGGCATTGATTTTGTTGAGGCCTTGGCAGCGGCTAAAAATAGAGGCGTTGAAGTTAAGGTATTAATCGATGGTGTCGGCGAGAAATACTCTTGGCCAACAGCGCGATCACGTTTAACTCGCTTAGGCGTCGATGCGGCGAGTTATTTTCCACCTAAATTAATCCCACCTACATTTACTTTGAACTTGCGTAATCACCGTAAGTTATTACTTGTTGACGATAAAGTTGCGTTTACCGGTGGTATGAATATTCGTGCGGCCTATCTGAGCGAGAGAGGCAAGCAATCCGATGTACAAGATATACACTTTAAATTAGTGGGCGATATTATTGCCCAGCTGCGAGCTACTTTTGTTGCCGACTGGAATTTCAGTAGTAAGATACTTATCCCTGAACAGCAGGGCTTGGCGACAGATTTCACTAATGCCGGCAATGTATTATGTAGGGTTATTGAAGCTGGCCCGAATGAAGACGTTGATAAGTTGGTGCGTATTTTGATTGGTGCCATCGGTGCCGCCAAGCATCGGATATCGATTATGACGCCATACTTTCTTCCGCCCAGAGAGCTAGAGGCTGTATTGGAAACAGCTGTATTAAGAGGCGTTAAAGTCGATGTCTTAATGCCTGCTAATAACAATTTACCGATCGTAAAGTGGGCTGCAAACCATGCCATGATGGATATGCTAAAAATAGGTGTGAATTGCTACTTTCAGCCTGGACCCTTTGTGCACAGTAAATTGTTTGTGGTCGATGATGCTTATGTGCAGATTGGATCAGCTAACTTAGATCCGCGCAGCTTGCGGCTTAATTTTGAACTGATGATAGAAGTCTACGATTCAGAGTTTGCTAGCACTATGCTTGAACACTTTGATCAAAGCATGATAAATGCTCAGCCGATTAGTTATCGTGATCTTGCTAAGCGAAATGTATTTTATCGACTGCGTGATGCCCTTGCATGGTTGTTGTCACCTTTTTTATAAGTTGCTGTGGAAAGGGCGAGAGCCAACAGGTAGACTTGCTTCCTTAAAAATAATACTCAATAGATTAATAGGACTATTATGTCAGAGTCAGAATATTCATCGCATTCATTGTCGCCAGAACAATTTCTTACTATGTCGGCAAATGTGTTACATAAAACGTTTTTTGACAATACTCGTTTGGTTGCCAAGCGGGTATTTAGTGAACTCGATAAAGGCAAAAGACTTAAGCTGATTAGCTTAACGATGGAAGACAAAAGCGAGTTAAATATTGATGTTTCGCTTGATACAACTGACTATATTGGTCAGTTGAATTTCAGTTTAATGCGCAAACACTTGAAAGCCTTGCTAGCCCAGATTGCTAAGTTACTGGAGGAAGGAAAGCGTCCGTCCGTGCGTAATAATCAGCAGAATGGTTCTCAGCTATTTAATATCCCCGGTGCGGTGGTCGAGCAAGGCCAGTTAAATGTATTGATGATGGCTTGGTCTTCTAAAGTAAAAGGCACTCTTGAGATAGAGCTTATGTTCTTTGAGCCAACTCAATTTATCGAACAAGAGTCAGCGGCAGAGTAATTTGCCGCTGTTATTGGTTAGTTAGCGTGTGGTAGTTACTTTAGCCAATAGTAATTGGGGGTAATTCAATAGTCTCTACCACTAGTTTTTCAGTTGGCACTAGCGCAGTTGCTTCACCCTTAACCACTGTTTTGCCATGTTGGTTCACAACATTGCAGTCAATAACCGCAATGTTTTTGCCCTCATGTTTCCTAATAATTTCTAACTTCACCGTTAACGTATCACCAATCATTACTGGCGCTCTAAACTTCATTGTTTGGCCAAGATAAATACTGCCAGGGCCAGGCATATTAAGTGCTACCGCTGCTGAAATGAGAGCACCGGTGAGCATGCCATGGGCTATACGTCCGCCAAACTGGGTGGTTGCCGCATATGCTTCATCCAGATGCACTGGATTGGTGTCACCAGACACTTTGGCGAAAAGCAAAACTTCCTCTTCGTTGATGGTGCGGGTGTATTCAGCCTTTTGGCCAATTTCTAATTCGTCAAAGGTTATGTTCTCAATGCTGCTCACGTTGATTCCTTGTGCGATAAAAGTTTCAGGAAGCGGAGTTTATCAGGTAATAATCTAGCGCGTTATCGGCTTCTTTAGCATCGCCATTTAAAATATCGACTATTAATGCCTTTTTATTGACTTACACGCTACAACCCCTTAGTTTCCTATGCTTTGCTAAAATGATAATGATGTAATCGGAGTAAATATTCATGCAGGTAATTTACGATGCAAGAGCCAAGTTAAATCTAGCCGAAACTATTGATACCAGTGCTCATAGTAGTTTCACTGAATTGTTAATTGAAGGTTGTAAAAAGAATGGAAGTAGGCCGGCATTTACCGCTCTTGGTCATACAATTAGCTTTGGTGAGTTGGATCAATTATCAGATAATTTAGCCTCTTATTTACAAAATGAAGCAGGCTTAGTGGCCGGTGATCGCGTGGCCTTGCAGTTACCTAATATGTTGCAGTATCCGGTGGCCCTATTGGGCGTGCTTAAGGCAGGAATGATTGTGGTTAACACCAACCCGCTTTATACAGTGCGTGAAATGGTGCATCAATTTAATGACAGCGGTGCCAAGGCATTGATTGTGTTGGCAAATGTTGCTGCCGATACCGCTAAGGCTTTACCAGATACTGGCATTGAAAAAGTTATTGTCACCGAAGCGGGTGATTTACATCCGACCTTAAAGCGGGTGTTGATTAATTTTGTTTCTAAACACATTAAGAAACTAGTACCGAAGTTTGAAATTGCCAATACCGTTAGTTTGCGAGATGCACTAAGCCTTGGCCGTAAAAAAGCACATGTCCCAAGCAGTGCTAAGTTTGAAGACGTAGCGATGCTGCAATACACCGGTGGCACAACAGGTTTGTCTAAAGGGGCGATGCTAACGCATGGCAACTTGGTATCTAACTTAATGCAGTTTATGACAATGACTGATTCCTACGGATTTAGTGATGGCGGTGAAGTGAATATTTTACCGCTGCCGCTTTATCACATTTATGCCTGTATTTTAGCGGCGATGGGAATCCATCGTGGCGATCATGGTGTACTAATACCCAATCCACGAGATATGGACGGTTTTGTTAAAACGCTAGGTGAACATAAGTTTTCTACTTTTGCTGGGCTTAATACCTTATTTGTCGGCCTGTGTGCTCATGATGAGTTTAAAAAATTAGATTTTTCTGCACTTAAAGTCACATTTTCTGGTGGTATGGCATTGACCAATGCTGCTGCGGGAAGGTGGCTAGAGGTCACTGGCTGCGATATCTATGAAGGTTATGGCATGACAGAAACGTCGCCACTGGTGAGTTCCGCTCCAGCTAATGGCAACAAGCGCGGTACTATTGGTTTGCCAGTTGCCGCAACCGAGATCAAAATTGTTGATGACGAAGGAAATACACTGGGCGTGGATGAGCCAGGTGAGCTTTGCGTAAAAGGCCCGCAAGTTATGCTGGGCTACTGGAATAGACCTGATGCTACCGCTGAAACAATTGATAGTGACGGCTGGTTATACACTGGCGATGTTGCTCAAGTGGGCGAAGATGGCTATATACGTATTGTTGATCGCAAAAAGAATATGATTATTGTATCCGGTTTTAATGTCTTCCCTAATGAAGTGGAAGACGTTCTTTGTAACCATGAAGACGTATTAGAAGCTGCGGTAATTGGCGTTCCAGACGAAACCGCTGGTGAAGCGATTAAGGCATTTATTGTTGCCGCCAACGCAGATGTTGATTTTGATAAACTGCGGGCTTACTGCAAAGAAAACTTGGCGGGTTATAAAGTACCACGTGCATTTGAACTGCGTGATGACCTACCTAAGACTGCGGTTGGTAAAATCTTACATCGCGAATTACGCGAAAACTAAATTAGGCATCGAGTTTATTGTCCGAAGAAATATCAGTTCTCACCAATAAACTCGAGCAGGTTGCTTGCAAGGACTACCTACGTCTAAGTAAACAGCTTTACAAGGTGTCGCAACGCCTTGGCAAAGGAATGCCTAGCGATAAAATTGTCAGTCAGTTAGTTAGTGACATTGATGCCAGTATTAATTTGGTTGTAGCGCGACGCCAGCAAATCCCTATACTCTCCTATCCTGATTTACCCGTTGCGCAAAGAGTTGACGATATTTTGTCTGCTTTGGCAGCAAACCAAGTTGTTATTATCGCCGGTGAGACCGGTTCAGGAAAAACTACTCAGCTACCCAAAATATGCTTACAAGCAGGCTTAGGTGTTAAAGGTCTTATTGGCCATACTCAACCCAGAAGATTGGCGGCGCGAACAGTTGCTAATAGAATCAGTGAAGAGCTGCAGGTGCCGCTGG
>JBLHWB010000115.1:0-6765 GCA_047628915.1 Porticoccus sp.
AAGGCGGCTTTTATATCGAATAGTGTTAGTAGTTTCTGCATGCAGTTTAGGTTTCTAAGCGCGACAATTAATACGGTCATCACGATACCTAGATGAGTCAGTAGTATCAACCAAGCCATTAAAGTGATTATTACTGATAAGCTCTAGCGATAACATATTGTATATTTCACCTTTCATTTGGCGGGTTATTCCGCCATCATTGTTGTTTGCTAGTAAAGTGTTAATGCCTCAATAATATGATGACAAATTATTCAGTAAGGCCCTATAAAAAAATACTGCCTAAGTTCGACGATAGCGTCTATATAGACCCACAATCGGCGGTAATCGGCGATGTTATCTTAGGAATAGATGCCTCGGTATGGCCTGGTAGCTATGTGCGCGGCGATGTTAACTACATCCGTATTGGTGCGCGCAGCAATGTACAAGATGGCAGTGTTATTCATGTTTCACGTAAAAGTGAGTCAAACCCTGCAGGTTACCCGACGATCGTGGGAGATGATGTCACAATCGGCCATAAGGTAATGTTACACGGCTGCACGATTGGCAACCGAGTCTTGGTAGGAATGGGCGTAATCGTGCTAGATAACGTCACAATCGGCGACGATGTCATCATTGGCGCCGGCTCTTTAGTGCCACCTGGTAAAACTCTTGAAAGCGGCTATTTATATCTAGGCTCACCAGCCAAGCAAATAAGACCATTAAGTGACAAAGACAAAGCCAGCCTTACGGCTAATTCGCACCATTATGTTAAACTAAAAAATGAATACCTTGAAGAGCAAGGTTAACCCAAGCAACACCCATCGGAATTACTGGTAACACCATGATTGAATTAGGCAAAATCAGCCACCTGCGGGTACTGAAGACAGTACCCCATGGCGTATATTTAGACGGCGACAATTTAGGCGAAATTTTACTGCCCACTCGCTACCTTCCCAACGGCTGTGAGGTAGACGACACCGTCAAAGTCTTTATCTATCGCGACTCTAGTGACTTACTTATAGCCACCACCGAAACACCTAAAGTTATGGTCGGTGAAGTAGCTCATTTAAAAGTATCGCAAATCAATAAAATTGGTGCGTTTTTAGATTGGGGCCTAATGAAAGACTTGCTAGTTCCCTTTAGCGAGCAATCTAAACCAATGGAAGAAGGCAAATATTATGTCGCCTATGTTTACGTCGACAACAGCGACCGTATCGTTGCCTCAACCAAACTAAGTAATTTTTTAAGTGAAGAGTCATTTTACTTCAAACCCAAGCAAGCGGTTAATATGCTTATTTGTGGCCGCAGCGACATGGGCTATAAAGCTGTTGTCAACGGCACCCATCTTGGTCTTATTTTTAAAGATGAAGTCATTCGCCCGTTGCGTCTAGGCCAAGAGCTAAAAGGCTATATAAAAAATATTCGTGAAGACAAGCGCATAGATCTTTGCCTACAATTTAATGGCCAAGAAGCGCGGGACGAATTAAGTGAAATCATTTTAAAAGATTTGAAAGCCTGCGACGGCGTTTCAACCCTGACCGATAAAAGTGATCCCAAAGAGATTTTTGCTCGCTTTAAAGTCAGCAAATCAAATTACAAACGAGCGCTAGGTGTACTGTACAAACAGAAACTGATTGTTATCGAAAAACATCAAATCACCTTGGTATAAAGCATGTCGATCAACATTCAATGGTTTCCTGGCCACATGCACAAGGCCGCCAAAGAGGTTAAAGAAGCGCTGCCGGCGATTCAGATCTTTATAGAAGTACTCGACGCGCGGATTCCGTTCAGCAGCCAAAATCCTATGCTGGCCGATATCCGTAAAGACAAACCTTGCATTAAAGTACTTAACAAAAGCGACCTGGCTGACCCAGAATCTACCGCTATTTGGCAAGAATATTTAGAGCGTGAACAAGGCGTCAAAACGCTGGTCATGTCATCAGTTGAACATCCTGAACGAATAAAGCTACTGCCAGATATTTGCCGGCAAATGTTGCCCGATAAAGATCAAAGCATCAAAAACATCAATGCCATGATTATGGGAATACCCAATGTCGGCAAATCTACCATTATCAACACCTGGTCTGGCCGCACTATTGCCAAAACTGGTAATGAGCCAGCAGTCACTAAAACCCAACAACGTATTAACCTAGACAATGGCATTGTGCTATTCGACACTCCCGGCATGCTTTGGCCCAATCTGGAAAATCGTAACAGCGGCTATCGCTTAGGTACCACCGGCGCAATTAAAGATACTGCTATTGAATACGAGGATGTCGCTTTTTTTGCTGCTGACTATTTGTTAAAAAACTATCCAGACAGACTTAAACAACGCTACAAGCTAGATATTCTGCCCGCCACTGAATTACAATTTTTAGAAACCATAGGTCGTCAGCGCGGCTGCCTTAGCAAAGGCGGCCATATAGATTTAAACCGAATCTCAAAAATATTATTAACCGAGCTACGCGACGGCCTCTTAGGCGGCATTACTCTTGAACTACCTGCTATGATGGAAGTTGAGCTAATTGAGCTAGAAGTAATACGTGCTGCCAAAGCTGAAAAACTAAAAGCACGCCTAAAAAACAGAAAAAAACGCAAAAGATAGCGACAGGATACGATATTGTTTAACGAACTAAATTTAAATAAAGGCCTGCAGACCTCACTAAATAATTTGGGGTTTGACCAGCCAACCGACGTGCAAGCGCAAGCTGTGCCGTTGGCTATAGCTAATAAAGACTTATTAGTCTCAGCCCAAACTGGCAGCGGTAAAACGGTGGCATTTTTATTGCCAACCATCCACCGACTACTTACCGTCGCAGAAGTAGAAGGAGCAGGCACTAGGGTCTTAATACTCACACCAACTCGCGAACTAGCCCGCCAAATATTTAAACAAAGCAAGCTACTCACTAGCAATACCAACATAGACACTGGATTAATCATTGGCGGTGACGAGTTTAAGTTTCAAAAAGCTATCTTCAGAAAAAATCCTGAAATCATTATCGCCACGCCTGGCCGCCTGGTAGAGCATCTAGAGAAAGGCTCACCAGACTTTAAAGAACTTGAGGTATTAATACTGGACGAAGCCGATCGCATGCTAGACATGGGCTTTAATGACGACATGCTGTTTATCAACAAGTTTTGCAAAGCCGAAAGACAAACCATGTTGTTCTCGGCCACATTAAACAACACTGGAATGAATAGTATTGCCAAAACAATGCTTAACCAACCAGTAACAATTTCACTAAACGCGAAACGCGAGCAAAACGAAGACATACAGCAGCAAGTTATTTTGGCCGATGATAAAGACCATAAGCAAAAACAACTTGCGTGGCTGCTAGAGAACCAAGATTTTAATAAGGCAGTGGTATTTACCAACACCCGTATTGCAGCAGACAGACTATGCGGTTTCATCCGCTATAAAAGAATGAATGCTTATGCCTTGCATGGTGAAATAAGTCAAACCCAGCGCAAAAAGATCATGGAGCAATTTAGAGAAAATAAATTCGACATTCTTATCGCCAGTGATGTAGCTGCGCGCGGGCTAGATATAAAAGGCATAGATCTGGTTATCAACTTTGACATGCCGCGCAACGGCGACGACTATACTCACCGCATCGGCCGTACTGGCCGCGCCGGCGAAAAAGGTTTAGCGATATCACTAGTTATGTCCAGTGAATGGAATGTGATGTCCAGCATCGAGCGCTACTTAAAAACAGTGTTTGAACACCGCACAATTAAAGAGCTAAAAGCTAATTTTACTGGTCCTAAAAAACTTAAAAATTCTGGCAAAGCCGCTGGTAAAAAGAAAAAACCTAAAGACGCCAAAGCTAAAGTACGTAACCGTCCAAAAAAAGATGCCGCCAAACGCCGCCCGGCAACTAAACCAATGGCAGATCGAGATGCCAGCGGGCTTTCTACACTGAAGAGAAAACCTAAAGAACAAGAATAGAATGACTAAACCACCCTAAGTAAAAGCTACCTATATAACTCATATGAGCACCATTTACTGACTAAATTTGAATTATAAAAAGGGCAGATCGATTAATCGTAAAAGTGGAATACCACAATAGTAATAGCAGCTGATGTCTATACCTGAGTAAAATACAGTCAGGTATAAACACAATAGAACCCATTCAATGCAGTAAAGGTCATCTTATGTTTAACAATCAATGCTGGTGGATTACCGGGGCCTCCTCAGGCATTGGCGCAGCTTTAGCAAAAGTTTTGTCCGCGCATGGCGCCAAGCTGATTTTGTCAGGCCGCAATGTTACGGCCCTAGAGGCTGTCGCCAAAGATTGCGGCGACACCTTAATACTGCCTTTTGAAGTGACTGATTTTGACCAGATTGAAAAAATCGCCGCACAAGCCTGGGCTTGGCAAGGGCGTATTAACGGCCTAGTTAACAACGCTGGCATTTCACAACGCTCACTAGCAATCGACACTGCCTTTGACGTCTACCAACAGATGATTGACGTTGATTTACTCGCCCCTATTGCCCTAACCCAAGCAGTACTGCCTAAAATGGTTAAGGCTGGCGGCGGACATATTGTCGCTATATCCAGTGTTGCCGGCATTGCCGGTGTACCCATGCGCTCAGCCTACTGTGCAGCAAAACATGGCTTAATTGGCTACCACGATGCAGTACGCGCCGAAAACGAACATCTGGGTATTCAAGTCCATGTTATAGCGCCCGGCTCAGTTAAAACTAATGTATCTATTAATGCATTAACTGGCGATGGCGCAAAACGCGGCGTCAGCGATGCGGCTATCGATAACGGCATGCTGCCAAGCGACTCTGCTACAGCTATTGTTGGCGCTATTGAAGATGGCACTCGGGAATTGATATTGGCAACCGGCGTAGAACAACACATAGCGATGTTGCGTAGAAGCGATCCAGATGCGTTATTCGATGCCACATCTAATATGGTGCGAGAAGGTTATGCCGCCGCTATGGATGCGAAAACCGACGAAAGTTAATATTGTACACCGCTAGTTTTCACGACTACCGGGTGTATGATAGCTATCACTAAATAAAGCTCTGGAACGTATTCTGCATGACTCTGTTATTGATCTATTTATCTATCGCCATCGGCGTGTCATTTCTGTGTTCAGTATTAGAGGCAGTACTGCTCTCAATCACGCCAAGCTTTGTTGAACAAACATCATCACAAAGACCACGAGCGGCCAAACAGCTGGTAAAAGTCAAAGCGCAACTTGACGAGTCTTTATCCAGCATATTAATCCTTAACACTTTCGCTCATACCATGGGCGCAGCAGGAGTTGGCTCGCAAGCCGTGCAGGTTTTTGGTGCCAAATGGGAAACTCTCATCGCCGTTTTACTGACCTTGGTGATTCTCTATTTCTCAGAAATAATCCCCAAAACCCTAGGTGCAACTTTTTGGCGAAAACTAGCAATACCATCGGCTTTTGTTATCTCATGGTTGATCAAGTTAGTGTATCCCTTGGTCTGGATAGCCACCCGTTTAACTAGATTGTTCAGCAGTAAAGAAGGCGATGAAATTACTCGGGAAGAAATTATCGCCCTCGCCTCTCTTGGTCACAGAGACGGCAATCTATTCACCCAAGAAAACGAGTATTTGTCTAACCTATTAAAGCTACGTGAAATAAAAACTGAGCAGGTATTAACACCACGCAGTGTTGTTCATATGCTTAATGAAGACAGCACAGTTACCGAAGCATTGGATGATGATAGAACAGCGCAGTTCACTCGTATGCCAGTGTATGGCGCAAACATTGACGATATCGTTGGCATAGTAAACAAACGTGATTTGTTTCAAGCTGAACGCAAAGGCAATGGCATACTAACCATAGGCAGTAAAGTTAAACCTATTACTAGGGTGTCTGAAAAACTACCCGTACAAAAACTACTCGATATGTTTATTAAAAATCGTGAGCATTTGTTTTTGGTAGAAGACGAGTTTGGCCAAACTGCTGGGGTTGTTACCTTAGAAGATGCCATAGAAACTTTACTAGGCCGTGAGATAGTAGACGAAACTGATGCCGTAGAAGATATGCAAGAACTGGCGCGCGGGAATTATCGTGCACGTTTGCGTAATAAAAAATTACAAGACGACAGCTGAGTTGAAATATAGCAGAGTATTGAAGTCGATTTAACGTCTACCCTATCAATTTTATCAAAAAATATTATCAATTAATCAGCCAATTGGAGTCTGCTAATGAAGGTACTTTTTATATTGACGTCACACGAAGAGCTGGGTAACACCGGTGAAAAAACAGGCTTCTGGCTAGAAGAATTTGCCAGCCCTTACTATCATTTAAAAGATGCGGGGGTACAGGTAACACTTGCATCACCCAATGGTGGTCAACCTCCGCTTGACCCAAAGAGTGACCAGACTGATTTTCACACTGATGCCACTCGCCGCTTCGAAGGCGATCAAGCGGCTCAGCAGGTGCTTGCCAACACTGCCAAATTAGCTGACATGAAAGTAAAAGATTTTGATGCAGTATTTTACCCAGGTGGCCATGGACCTTTATGGGATCTGTATAACGACAATGATTCAATTGCATTAATCGAAGGATTTATAGCTGCTGACAAGCCCGTGGCGGCTGTATGCCATGCACCAGCGGCGTTATTAAAGGCCAAAAGTAGAAATGGCGAACCGCTGGTAAAAGGTAAACAGGTAACCGGTTTTAGTAACACCGAAGAAGCGGCAGTTGAATTAACCGATATTGTGCCTTATTTACTAGAAGATCAGCTGGTGGCTATGGGTGGCCTGTATCAGAAAACTGAAGACTGGAACCCGT
>JBLHWB010000116.1:0-6713 GCA_047628915.1 Porticoccus sp.
CACTATCTAACACCTTAACCTTATCTTCAAACTGAGTATCAGACTGCATCATACTTTCATCGGTAATCGACAGACGCTGCTCTAATGCCTGCATATTTTGTTGATAAGTAACTAATAGATTACTCGACGCCTGCAGTTGCTTTTGCAGTTCAGCAATCCATGCTGCTAAGCCTACCAACCCCATTACGGCAATGACCAACATTAACTTAGTGCCACTAGTGGTACCTTTGGCGACCGGCACGCCAACACTTTTTTTCACTTTTCCATTACTGGACTTTCTATCACCTCTATCGGCAATAAGTGGTGAGGATGATAAAACCGGATCTTCATCACGACGTGACGGCATTGATTTAATTCCTTAGGTCAATAAACATTACAGTATGCATGGTTAAACAAGCTATTTACGCTTAAGTTTCGTATTAGTGCAAAAATTGCTGCACTAGCTAGGTTAAAACTATACTATATTCCCACTAATAACTTGTACCATCTTATGTGTACAGGATAACAAAATCACAAACTAACTGGAGATTCCTATGGGCGATTTTATATCAATGGATTTACTTTTCCGCTGGCTGCATGTGTTATTTGGTATTACGTGGATCGGTCTACTTTACTACTTTAACTTTGTACAAACTGAGTACTTTAAAGAAGCTGAGCCTGCGGCTAAATCAGATGCAGTAGCGAAGCTAGCGCCACGCGCACTTTGGTGGTTCCGTTGGGGTGCAATGTTCACCTTCATCACTGGTATAGTTTTGTTGGCATGGGTGGGCGCTAGAGCAAACTCATACATCATGATGGGTGCCCTAATGGGAACCTTCATGTTCTTAAATGTATGGCTAATAATTTGGCCAAACCAAAAAATTGTTATTGGCTTGAAGGAAGGTGATAAAGCCGCTGCTGCCGCTAAAGCTGGCCTTGCTTCCCGAACTAATACGCTATTTTCAGCACCTATGCTCTTAGGAATGTTTGGTTCTGGTCATGGCGCTGGAGCTGGATTAATTCCGCTAACGTCGTCAATATCTAACGGCTTCTGGGCGGTATTGGCAATTATCGTTGCACTACAAATTAATGCTATTATTGGCAAGCAAGGACCAATGACGTCAGTTAAAGGTGTTATTCACTGTTCTATCGCGCTAACTGTTGTATTCGTAGCGCTTCTACAATTCGTATAGAGTTGTAAGTCAATCAAAAGACCGCTGCGGCGGTCTTTTTTTTGTCTACAATATAAGTTACAAGGCTGGTATTTTACCCAATTAAAGATACTATCAAACTGACAATAACAATAAGACAGAGGACAAACCATGGCGCGAGTCAACGTTAGTCAAAATCACAATAAAAGCGATGACGAAGTTCGAAAAATTGTTAACGCCCTGGCAGATGATCTAAAAACTCGCTATGGCATAAATCCAAACTGGCAAGGTGATAGTTTAGTAAGCTTTAAACGCAGAGGTGTTAGTGGCCAGCTAAAAATATCGCCCAGTAGAGTCAGTATAGACTTAGATATCGGTTTTTTACTCAGCGCTTACTCAGGGAAAATAAAGTCAGAACTAACCGCGATGATGGCTAAAAAACTTGGCTAACTAAAACTTAAGATAAAAAAAACCCCGACTAAATCGGGGTTTTTTATGCTTAGCTGGAAAGCTGGGTTACATCATGCCGCCCATGCCGCCCATACCACCCATGCCGCCCATATCAGGCATACCACCACCAGCACCATCTTTAGTTGGCAGATCAGTAATCATGCACTCAGTAGTAATCATAAGACCGGCAACAGAGCCCGCTGCTTGTAGCGCTGTACGCGTTACTTTAGCAGGGTCAAGAATACCCATTGCAATCATATCGCCATATTCGCCGTTAGCCGCGTTATAACCGAAGTTACCTTCACCGTTCTTAACTTTCTCAAGAACAACTGAATCTTCATCGCCAGCATTTTTAACGATTTGACGAAAAGGGCTTTCCATTGCGCGAAGCGCAGCAGCGATGCCAACATTTTGATCTTCGTTATCACCTTTAAGACCAGTGATGTTAGCAATAGCGCGGATAAGAGCCACACCACCACCGGCAACTACACCCTCTTCTACTGCAGCGCGAGTAGAATGCAATGCGTCTTCAACGCGTGCTTTCTTCTCTTTCATTTCCATTTCTGTTGCCGCACCTACTTTAATTACCGCAACACCACCAGCTAGCTTAGCAACACGCTCTTGTAGTTTTTCACGGTCATAGTCAGAAGTAGTGTTTTCAATTTGAACACGTACTTCATTAACGCGCGCTTCAATAACTTTAGTATCACCAGCGCCATCAACAATAACAGTATTATCTTTGTCCATCGTGACCCGCTTAGCCGTACCTAGGTGCTCAAGAGTTACCCCTTCAAGCTCTAAACCAATTTCTTCAGCAATAACAGTACCACCCGTTAGAATAGCAATATCTTGCAACATAGCTTTACGGCGATCACCAAAACCAGGGGCTTTACAGGCTGCCACTTTAACAATGCCACGCATGTTGTTAACAACTAAAGTTGCCAAAGCTTCGCCTTCAACGTCTTCAGCAATAATCATTAATGGTCTACTCGCTTTAGCAACTTGCTCTAACACCGGCAGTAATTCACGAATGTTGGAGATTTTTTTATCAACTAACAAAATAGCCGGCGACTCTAGTTCAACACTCATGCTGTCTTGGTTGTTAATAAAGTATGGCGATAAGTAACCGCGATCAAACTGCATCCCTTCAACAACGTCTAATTCGTTTTCCAGACCGGTGCCTTCTTCAACGGTAATAACACCTTCTTTACCGACTTTATCCATTGCCTCAGCAATGATTTGGCCAACATTAGCGTCACTGTTAGCTGAGATAGTACCCACTTGTGCAATCGCTTTAGTGTCTGCACAGGGTTTAGCCATTGCTTGAATTTCTTCAACCGCAGCAGCTATCGCTTTATCAATACCACGCTTAAGGTCCATCGGATTCATACCCGCTGAAACAGATTTAAGGCCTTCGCTGACAATAGATTGCGCTAATACAGTCGCCGTAGTAGTACCGTCACCCGCCACGTCAGATGCTTTTGAAGCAACTTCTTTAAGCATTTGTGCGCCCATGTTGGCGAACTTGTTTTCTAACTCAATTTCTTTTGCTACCGATACACCATCTTTAGTGATAGTCGGGGCTCCGAAAGATTTATCTAAAATTACATTGCGGCCTTTAGGGCCCAGAGTTGTTTTTACTGCGTCAGCTAGAATGTTTACACCTTCTAACATTTGCTGGCGAGCGCTGTTGCCAAATGCTACGTCTTTAGCCATGATTTCTATTTCCTTAAAATTAATTGAATAATTTGGTTAAATAAAATAACAAGCGAAATTAGCTTTCTAGAACGCCATAGATATCGCTTTCATTCATAATAATTAGCTCTTCGCCGTCAATCGTTACCGGATTACCCGCGTATTGACCAAAGACTACGGCGTCACCAACTTTTACAGCTACCGGACGAACATCACCGTTATCCGAAATAGCGCCATCACCTACAGCTAAAACTTCACCTTGGGTTGGCTTTTCTTTAGCCGATCCAGTTAATACGATACCGCCAGCAGAAACCTGCTCTTCTTCATTGCGACGAACGACAACACGATCGCGTAGTGGACGTATATTCATTGCTGTATTTCTCCAGTTTAGTTATATTTTCCACACCCAAAAAGGGCATTTCTTGTTTAAACTCAATTACTTACCTAAAAATTAGGCGGTTAGCACTCACTATAAGAGAGTGCTAATAATAGGGCGCAAACCGCTATAGTCAAGTGCCACCCTTTTCGCAGCACTCAATTGGGGTGAAGCGCCAACATTTCAAGCCCCGGATGCAAATTAAGGCTTATCTTTGTGCTCGGTATATTCGCCTTCAATTATTTCGCCTTTGATGTTGCTGTCTATAGATTGAGAATATTGCTGAGTACTAGTGGCGTGAAACTGACTACTAACAGTCATCTTTGATACCAAACGGCTAAATACAGTTGTTACTAGTAGTTTGCGAGTAAAAGGCAGCAGCAAGCAAAAACCGATGCCGTCAGTAATAAAACCTGGGGTTAGCAGCAAAGCTCCACCAGCCGCCAAAGCTAGACCTTCAGCCATTTCTTGGGCTGGTACTTCGCCGCTATTAATCTTTTGATTAGCTCGCAGCAATGTATCTACACCCTGCTTGCGCAGCAGTGCTAACCCAATCATTGCGGTTAACAACACCAAACCTACCGTGTTTAAGGCACCAATTTTACTACCTACTTCTATTAGCAACAGCATTTCTAAAATCGGGGTTACAACAAACAATACAAGTAATGGCATTCATCGACTCCTTGGTTATAGGCTTACTTAATGGGACCAAATAGCATAATTTCAAGCTCGTTTAGAAGCTTAGCATTTTGCGTTTTTTAGACGAGTCCTGCAAACTGCGCCATTTTTCTCCAACCAATTATAGGTAAAACAATGGATATTAACGGTAAAGTTATAGTGATTACTGGCGGCGGCCAAGGACTGGGGCGTGCGATGGCATTAGTACTGGCAGCTAAAGGCGCAAAGCTAGCCTTAATCGACTTAAACCAAGAGAAGCTAGATCAGACTGCACAGCTTTGTAAAGATGCGGGTGGCGAAGGTAAGGGCTATGTTGCCAACATCGCCAAAGAGGAAGAGGTAGAGCAGGTATTTAACAGCATCGCTGCTGATTTTGGCCAAATTGATGTACTGGTTAACAACGCGGGTATTATTCGCGACTCTATGATGATCAAAGTAAGAGATGGCGAAATCACTAAACGTATGAGTATGGCTGAGTGGCAGTCGGTGATTGATGTGAATTTAACGGGGGTATTTTTATGCGGCCGTGAAGCGGCTACCAAAATGATTGAAAAAGGCAATCAAGGCGTCATCATCAATATCTCTAGTATTTCTAAAGCGGGTAACATTGGCCAGTCAAACTACTCAGCAGCTAAAGCTGGCGTCGCCGCCATGGCCGTTACTTGGGCCAAAGAGTTGGCTCGCTTTGGTATCCGAAGCGCGGCAATTGCGCCAGGGTTTATTGCCACCGAAATGGTTGCTTCAATGAAGCCAGAGGTATTAGAAAACATTTGTAAAGGTGTACCACTTAATCGCATGGGCGAGCCAGCAGAAATTGGCAAAGCTGTAGCTTATATTGTTGAAAGCGACTATTTTACCGGTCGTGTTATTGAAATGGACGGTGGCCTTAGACTTTAACCGCTACTG
Source organism: Porticoccus sp. (assembly GCA_047628915.1). GTDB lineage: Bacteria > Pseudomonadota > Gammaproteobacteria > Pseudomonadales > CAWVSB01 > CAWVSB01. The sequence goes on from JBLHWB010000116.1 coordinate 5,236, forward strand.
TTAAAATCTAAGCTTATAGCCGGTATTGTTGTTATTGTAATCACTGAGATTATCGGCTTATCCTAATCCTATGAACGATCAAGACCTGCAAGCCATCTATTTAGTCATCCACTCTATTCCCACAGGTAAAGTAGCCACCTACGGACAAATAGCAGCGATTGCCGGCCTGCCAGGCAAAGCTAGAATGGTCGGTAAAATACTGTCCCGTCTACCGCAAGGTTCGGCTATACCATGGCACCGCGTGATCAACGCAGCGGGAAAGGTATCATTACCAGAAGGAAGCGACGGCTATGAAGTACAACAACGGCGCCTAAAAAAAGAGGGCATAGAATTTAACGGTTCGAGAATAAAACTTAAAATTTATCAGTGGGTAAATTAATGCACAGATGCCACATTAGCCTCTATTTTATGCCTATTTAAAATTAGCATCACTACCAAAATGATGGCTGGAATACCTAAAGCGGCGGCGAGTAAAAAGAAACTAGAGTAACTGCTAGCGTCTACAACAAACCCAGAAAAACCACTCAAAAATTTTCCCGGTAACGTCATTAGCGAACTAAACAGAGCGTACTGAGTAGCGGTATAAGTTCTATTGGTTAAGCTAGATAAATATGCAACAAATGCAGTAGTAGCAATACCGCCACTAAGGTTGTCTGCACTAATTACCAATATCAACCAATTGATATCGGGGCCAATACTTGCCAATGTTGAAAATAATATATTGGTCAATGCAACCATCACCGCACCGACTAATAAAGGGCCATAAAACCCATACCTCACCACTATGCTGCCGCAAAGAAAAGAGCCTATTATAGTCATGAAAAAACCAAAGAATTTGACGACTTGCGCAATTTCAGTTTTAGTAAACCCTAAGTCTAAATAAAAGGGATTGGCCATAATCCCCATAGTAATATCGCTAAGTCGATAGAATGCAACGAACATTAAAATCAATATAGCTAACTGCCCATTACGAGTAAAAAAATCTGAAAGTGGATTAATAACAGCCTGCTTTAATTTACTAAAAACAGAACTCTGATTATTACCAGAGTTTACTTCACCGATACCAACTACAGGCTCTGCTACCAGCAATACCGCAACCATGACAACCCCCATAATGGCAGCCATAGATAAATAGGCCTGCGACCAACCGTAATTATCAGCAATTAAAAAAGCCCCTGCTCCAGCCACCAACATAGCAACTCGGTAGCCAAAAATGTACGCCGCCGACATAGCTCCTTGCAACCTTGATTCAACCGCTTCAATTCTATAAGCATCGACCGCTATATCTTGAGTCGCTGACGAAAATGCAATCAATACAGACCACAGGGCAACATGCAATAAATTAGCCTGAGGATCGATTGTTGATAAAGATATCAATCCAATAGCGATACCTAACTGCCCCGCTAAAATCCAGCTTCGCCTGCGACCAAAGCGACTCAACAATGGTAATGAAACTCTATCAACCACTGGCGACCAGA
>JBLHWB010000117.1:0-6696 GCA_047628915.1 Porticoccus sp.
TGTCGGTTACTGGTTTGGTGGTGTCACTGGGTATTATGGTCGATAACGCTATTGTGATGACTGACTCGGTGGCGCAAAACCGGCGTTTAGGCTTGTCTACATTAACCGCGATTAAAAAGTCACTGACACATTTAAAGGTACCCTTAATAGGATCTACGCTGACAACTATTTTGGCATTTTCGCCTATTGCCTTGATGCCTGGCGCCGGCGGAGAGTTTGTTGGACCGATTGCGCTAGCCGTAATGTTTTCCTTGATTGGCTCTTATCTTATTTCGTTTACCTTAGTGGCAGGTGTTGCCGGTCGCTGGTTACCAACAACATCGCCAGATAAAAATTTACCGTTAAACAAGCAATGGTTTAAATATGGCATTGAGGTGCCTGATATTGCGGATAAGTTTGCCAATTCACTGCGCACTGCTTTAATTTGGCCTGGTAGAACTATAGCGGCTGTTGTTGCTATCTCTTTTTGTGGCTACTTCGGCGCGACATTCATGACCACTAGTTTTTTTCCTCCCGCCGACAGAGATATGTTTCAAATTCAGATCTACATGCCGCCTGATGTTGGTATTAATACCACCAGAGAGATCACTGAGCAGATTGCCGAAGATGTTAAAAAGATAGACGGCATAGAGCGGATTGATTGGTATATCGGCAATGGCGCGCCATCGTTTTACTACAATTTGTTTACTGGCAGTGAGGGGATGACTTTTTATGCGCAGGCGATGGTTAAGGCCAAAGGATTTGAAGAATCTGACCAAGCCATACATTTTATTCAACGCGAGCTAAGTCATAAATATCCCACCGCCCAAGTAATGGCAATGAAGCTAGAACAGGGGCCGCCTGTCAGTGCGCCGGTAGAGTTTCGAATTTACGGGCCAAATTTGGATACCTTAAAAGAGTTGAGTAATGAAGTGCGCTTAGCAGCTTCGCAAGTTGAAGGCGTGTTAGCTTCACGCGCCACTATAGAGCCGGCCAGGAAAAAACTCTGGGTCAATTTGTCAGAAGATAAAATGGCTAAAGTCGGGATGAGCTTATCTGAAGCCTCGCGTCAGTTTCAAGCTGCATTAGTCGGCGTTATCGGCGGCAGTATTATTGAGGGTGGAGAAGATGTGCCAGTGCGCACCCGAATTGCTGATGAGCACCGCGGCAACTACAACCATATACTTAGCGGCTATCTGATGGTGGGAGATGCTAATAGTCGAAGCATGGTGCCATTGTCTGCCTTGGGTGACGCTAGCTTGAAACCAGACTCTTCCGGTATAACGCGGCGCAATGGTCAGCGAATTTCTGAGGTACATATATTTCCCGTCGTGGGCGTGTTACCGCAAACTGTATTGACTGCAGTTTTGGCGCAATTAGATAAAAATGGTTTTACGGTGCCTGCCGGTTATGAGCTTGGGCTTGGTGGCGAAGCTGATGGTAGAAGTGACGCCATGGGCGAGATGATGGTTTACGTTAATATTATTATCGCCTTACTTATTATGGTGGTGGTGTTATCGTTTAACTCATTTAGATTAACAGCGGTAGTATTTAGCGTTGCTATTTTATCGGTTGGGTTAGGCTTGCTTAGCGTCTTTTTGGCCGGTTATTCTTTCGGTTTCATAATTATAGTCGCCTTAATGGGTTTAATGGGTTTGGCGATAAATGCTGCAATTGTTATTCTGGCAGAGTTTAAGAATAACCCTGCTGCTTGTCGCGGCAATACTGATGCAATTATTGAATGTGTGATGAGTTGCTGTCGTCACATTGTATCGACTACTTTAACGACAGTGGGTGGTTTAATCCCTTTGATGTTTAGCGTGGGTTTATTTTGGCCGCCATTTGCGATCACTATTATTGGCGGTACGGTATTAACAACATTGGTGTCGTTATACTTTGTGCCGGCTATATTCATACTTATGGCTAAAACACGTCGGTTTGATCCCGTGATTGAACCTCTAGAGGCTCCTATTATTGCAACATAATGTGATATATTGCTCAAACGAGACATCAACACCGAACACTATTTATGACAGTAGCAGATAAAACCGCTGGCAAAGCCCGTCAGGTCGTACAAGATCATCTTAATAAGCCTTGGCAGGCGTCTACTTTAAGTGACCAGCAAAAAGTGCAAACGATTGATCGTATAAAGGCATTGTTAGAAGAAAAAAATGCCGTCATTATCGCGCATTATTACACCTCACCCGAGATTCAAGAGTTAGCCGAAGCCACTGGTGGCTGTGTGTCTGACTCATTAGAAATGGCTAAGTTTGGCAAACAACACAGTGCCCAAACCTTAGTTGTTGCGGGGGTAAAATTTATGGGTGAAACCGCCAAAATATTAAGCCCTGAAAAACGAGTGTTAATGCCAACGTTAGAGGCTACTTGCTCGTTAGATTTGGGTTGTCCTGCTGATGAGTTTTCAGCATTTTGCGATGCTCACCCTGATCGAACAGTTGTTGTGTACGCCAATACCTCGGCCGCGGTTAAAGCAAGGGCTGATTGGGTTGTTACCTCAAGCATCGCGGTCGATGTGGTTGATTATTTGTCAGCTGATGGACAAAAAATTCTGTGGGCACCAGACAAACATTTAGGCGCTTATGTTGAAGCGCAAACCGGTGCTGATATGTTGTGCTGGGATGGTTCATGCATTGTGCATGAAGAGTTTAAGGCCAAAGGTATATTGGATTTAAAGCAGGTTTACCCAGATGCTGCAGTGCTGGTGCATCCTGAATCCCCCGCGCCAGTGGTTGAGCTTGCAGATGTGGCCGGTTCTACTACACAAATTATTAATGCGGCCAGAGACTTACCCAACAAGCAGTTTATTGTTGCCACTGACCAAGGTATTTTCCATAAGCTGCAACAGCAAATGCCTGACAAAGAGTTTTTAATTGCGCCTACGGCTGGCAATGGCGCTACTTGTAAAAGCTGTGCAAATTGCCCGTGGATGGCAATGAATGAACTGGAAAATTTAGCGCAGACATTGGCAACAGGCGCTAACGAAATCAAAGTTGATGAAGCGCTGCGCCAGCGCGCATTATTACCACTAGATCGTATGGTTAATTTTGTTGCTGATAACAAATAAAAATTAGCCGCTAACCTTTTCTATCCATAGCTGAATTTCTCGAATGCGCTGCTGCATGCGCTGGCTAGCTATCTTGTCATTTTTAGCTAAATTCAAACCATAGCTTAGCTGCTCTGTCGCCAAGTTGGCGGCGCCATTGAGCATATAGTATTCAGCTCGCGCTTCATGCAAGCCAATAATATTACCTTTTAAGCCACGTATTTCGGCTAGCTGATACCAGAGCTGAGGATCAGTTTTACGTAAATTAATATGTTTAGTTAACAGGCTTTCAGCTTGGTCAAATTCGCCTTGGCGTCGTAAGGTATTAACATAGGTAACGGTAAGCGGATGGTTGTTAGGATTATATCGCAGCTGGGTGCTCAATAATTGCTTAGCTTTAGCTACATCGCCGGAGTCAGTCCATAGTTCTGCTTGGCCTACTATATAAGCAATATTTGAACGGTCTTTAAGTCTTAAGTAGTCAAAACCTTCGCCAGCTTCGTCAAACTGCCCGTCGCGGGTTAATGCCAGGGAGAGGCCGTATAAAGAAATATCTCTATCTAACTTTGGGTTTTTTAATCGACTGCGAAACTCAGTAATTGCGGCGGTGTTATTTGACGTGAAGTGCAGTTCTACTCGTGTTTTCATCAAGTGATAATCAAAATTATCCTTAAGTTTCATCGGTGGTAAGTTTGCTGCCCGCCCGCGCGCGTCAGCGATTCGGCTGGAGGTTACTGGGTGAGTCAGTAGGAATTCTGGTACATTGCCACGAGAATAACGTGAGCCAAATTGCATCCGCTCAAACATATCCCCAACTGCATCTGCGCTCATCCCCGTTTTAACCAGCGTTTGCATACCCACGCGGTCAGCTTCTTGCTCGTTTGAGCGGCTATAATCTAATTGGTTTTGCAAAGCTGCTGCTTGAGTGGCGGTAATCGCCGCTATGCCTGCACCGCCGCCAGCAGTCGCTGCTAGTACCAAACCAGCAAGAAGTCCCGCCATAGTCGGCAAATATGCAGCTTGTTGTTGCTCAACTCGGCGAGCAAAATGTCGTTGGCTTAAATGCGCCAATTCGTGAGCAAGCACTGATGCAAGTTGATCTTCGTTCTCAGCAAATTTAAATAAGCCATTGTGAACACCAACGACGCCGCCGGGTACAGCGAATGCATTCATAGTTGGATTGTCCACCACCACTAAATCTAAGCGCCGATCGACTAGCTCGCTATTGGCAGCTAGCTTGTATAGTAGATGCTCTAAATAATCAGTTAATAGTGGGTCGTCAACTAGTGGCGCTTGGCGTCGAAACTGCATTAGCCAAGTGCGGCCTAAGTCGTACTCGTGCTGGTTAGATATTAAACTGGCGCCTGCGTTGCCTAAGTCGGGTAGTTTTTGTTCTTCAATTTGGCTAATACTGGCCGGCGCAATTGCTGCTGCACTAATAAACAGACCTGCCGTTGCTGTTGTTCTTATTCCTTGTCTTAGATTCATCTATCGTAGTGTCTTTTGTTAATGACTTGAAGAGGTTAGCTAAATACCCATAACTATTTGGACATCAGTTAAACATAAAGTTCTTCTGCGTTCTAAATGTTTTAGTGTGCTAGCATACCTTGATATTTGAAGGTGCTCAAAATTGGAACAAGAACAGCTAGTTGACGCTACCGGACTGCAGTGTCCACTGCCTCTGTTAAAGGCAAAGCAGGGGCTTAATACTCTAGCTAGCGGTCAGTTATTACGGGTATTGGCGACCGATTCAGGCTCTGTCAAAGATTTTCGCACTTATACCGATATTAGTGGTCATAGCTTGCTTGAGTGTTTGCAAGAAAATGATATTTATAGTTATTTGATCAGAAAGAAATAAGTTTTAGGGCAGGAATATGTTAGCTACATTTAGCAAATGGTTTAGTCAATTGTTTGGTGACGAGGAGTCACTAATTCTACTGCTGTTGCTAATCAGCGGAGTAACGTTAGTTGTGATAATGGGTGACATTCTGGCACCATTGATCGCAGCCGTTATTTTCTCTTTTTTACTGCAGGGCGTAGACAGTTTTCTACGGCGCTGGGGTGTATCTGAGCGAATTAGCTTGTGGCTGTGTTATGTCATGTTTATCAGCATCTTTGTAATAAGCCTTATCTTTATTATGCCTTTGGTATGGAATCAGCTGGTAAATTTGTTCGCTGAATTACCACGCATGTTGATTGCAGTGAAAAAAGCCATTATAGCCTTGGAAGGAGATTTATTCAGCAAGGAACAATTGAATGGAGTAGTGATTAATGCCAGTGAGCAGGTCGCTGGTTTTGGCCAGTGGGTGGTGTCGTTTTCACTGGAAAATATCTCAAACATTGTCGGTCTTCTTATTTATATTGTGTTGGTGCCTATTTTAGTTTTCTTTATGCTGATGGATCGCGATGTAATTCTTACTTGGTTATCATCTTTTTTGCCAAAGAAACGGCCTATGATGCAAAAAATTTGGACAGAGATGAATAATCAGGTTGCTAACTATGCTCGTGGTAAAGCTATCGAGATAATTGTTGTTGGCGTGGTTAGTTATATTGCGTTTCTTATCCTGGGCTTGAACTATGCTGCCCTGCTTGCTTTGCTAGTAGGGTTGTCAGTTGTTATTCCTTATATCGGTGCTGCAGTTGTTACTATTCCGGTGCTACTGGTTGGCTTTGTACAATGGGGATGGGGTAGTGAATTTGCGTATTTGTTTTTTACTTATATGATCATTCAAGCGTTAGACGGCAATGTGCTAGTGCCCTTACTATTTTCAGAAGCGGTGAATTTACATCCAGTCGCGATCATTATAGCCGTATTATTTTTTGGTGGTATTTGGGGTTTGTGGGGAGTGTTTTTTGCTATTCCATTAGCCACGTTAATTAAAGCATTAATCAATGCTTGGCCAGCGGCTTTGCCCGCTAGCGAGTAGGAGAGAAAATTGTCGGTAAATAAATCTTTAGCGCTAGCAGTACTGCTCAGCAGCTTATTACTTGTCGCCTGCGAGAAGCCTAAAAAAACTGTCGCTGAAATCGATCAAGAAAAAGCTATTAGTGTAATTAAAAGCCCTAGTGACTCGCGCACCTATGAGTATCGTAAGCTAGATAGCGGCTTAGAAATTTTACTAATCTCAGACCCTAGTATCGAAATGGCTGCGGTAAGTTTAAATGTAAAAACAGGCAGTAAAGACGATCCGCAAACACGTCCTGGACTAGCACATTTTGTGGAACATATGTTGTTTTTGGGAACTAAAAAATATCCAGCGGCTGACGATTATCAACAGTTTTTGTCCGATAATGCTGGCAGCCATAATGCTTACACCGCGTTTGAAAATACTAATTACTTTTTTGATATCAAAGCCGATCAGTTGGAGCCAGCGCTTGATCGATTCTCGCGCTTCTTTATTGACCCATTGTTACAAGAAGAATATGTAGAGCGAGAAAAAAATGCCGTTCACTCTGAATATAAAGCCTATATAAAATCTGATGCCCGTCGCTATCTGGACGTACTGAAAGAGGTGACCAATCCTAGGCATCCGTTCTCTAAATTCACTGTTGGTAACCTAGATACTTTAGCTGAGCATGGCGAAGAGTCTTTGCGTTCTGCCGCAGTTGATTTTTATCAGCAATATTACTCGGCTAACGCAATGTCATTGGTT
>JBLHWB010000118.1:0-6686 GCA_047628915.1 Porticoccus sp.
AGAATAATTTTATCTGCGCCTCCGCTAATATTGACTGTCTAGACGATGCTGCGCTCAACGTGCCGATCATCTCAGAGAACCAGTACGGTGAAATTAATCGAGTATTGTCAAACAGCTTTGGCTTTGGCGGCACCAATGCCTGCCTCGTATTTGAAAAGTTTACCGGTTAGCGTTGTTTGAGATCATTGAAACAAATAAAGCCCCATAGAATATATGGGGCTTTATACATTTACGCTACAGCTTAACCCCACCTATTCAATTATTTTACACCCATCTTTTAGCGGCTTTTACGTTTATCATAAGCTTATTACAAAAACTTTTTTCACTTATAAACCTCTAGAAAAATATACAGCTACACAGCAATCATTAGCTCATCAACCATTCAAATGAATGCCCGCTTTAGGTCTTTTAACGAGGTCAAATTTTTAACGAGCAGTCATCAAACACTACCCGATGTCAACCTATAAAATCGCCTGCAAATAAAACAAATAAGCGAGGCAAGCGGTAATTAAACAAGCGACTTTAGCATTGGGTAGATTTAAAGATGCCAATGTTTATAAGTGGTTAGCCACTAATGTCAAACGCCTTTGCCAGACCCTTTTTTGGGGGTAGTCTACCAGCAAGCTCCAGCAGTTGTGCCTGATCTGGCGCCAGTACTATTAAGAGTAATAGTTGCACATTCGGTATCTTGGTCCTGCGGCGCAATTGCTGTGGCGGTGATCTGATAACAAATAGCGATATTAGAGCCACAGAAAGTACCCGCAGTAATGGCTATTGTATAGTATCCCTCTGCACTAGTATTACTCCCAAGATTTAACCCAGCTGCACCAGACACAACCGTTGTATAGCTGTTATTAGAAATCATAAAGCGCTCTAAGCGGGCGCTGATATCGAGAAGGCTGCTACGTGCATCCGATCGACGTGTTTCTATAAGATATGATTGATAAGAGGGGTAACTAATTACAGCTAATATCCCTATTATCACCACAACAATCATTAATTCAATTAATGTAAATCCAGCTTGATCTCTCATTGCCTCTATTCCATTACATGTATATTAGCGTTCTTTGGCTATTTTCACCTACTTGGTCAGCATATCTATCCAAGATGCTCGCCCGGCTTTTAAAGGTTTATTGCCTGAGATGTTACCATCATCTATATCACGTCTAATTAAGGCCTCCGCAGCGTCATCGATCGTACCACCACCACCACCAGAATCTCCATCTCCATCTCCATCATTGTTTTTAACATGATATAGATCAGTATTGAGTAATTCAAGAATCACATTACAGCGCTCCTCCTCCAATAAAATTTTGCCTTTGTTTGAGACACAACTGTCAGTACCGTTGATTTTTTCAGCGTCTTTCTCTTTTACACCATCTTGCACCAATAAGTTTACAAACTTTATTTTTCGAACTTCCTCTTCATATCCAGCATCACCGTAACAAGATTTTCCCTCATAATGCCAAAAAACAGTACTCTCGAACACAAATCCATTTTTTTTGGCTAGTAGACCACCAAAACCGGTGAGCTCAATTTGCTCGCCTTTTATGTACATAGCGTCTACTAGATCGGTAGGGTCTTGCACCTCTACTTTACCCGGAAATGTAAAATTATCGCTATCTACTAAATGCATCGTGAGCGCGCCATTCCTCCATCGATTATTGTCTGATCTATTTTCTTTTACACAGCCTGTATTTGTCGGAATGAGACCGCTATTGGCGATAGCACGGCTATCAAACTGGATCCGCAACGAACCGCTCGAGTCCTTTAGTGATGTTGTAGTGTGAATAAGGGAGTTACCCTTTTGATCCGTTAAATCGCTTGACCCATCCCATGCAGCCAGTTTTTGGTGAATTAGTTTCTGGTATTCTACCGCATTATGTTGTATGTCTTTGCCTTCACTATCCTTTCCCATAATGATTTCAGTAGCAGGAGAGAGATCGGCATTGGCAATAAGAATGATAAACTTTTTATTTGTAACAAGATTGTTTAATCCTTCTTTGATATTAAAGTAATCGATATAGGTAAGCCCCGTCTTAACATCATATTCATGAGCATGACTAGACGTTTTATCGCCCCAGACTAAATCTGTATCGACATCCATATGACCGCCCTCTAAACCACCGCAACTACCAATACACCCCACGTCAGGTGAGTCGATAAACGGCGCTGATAAGGGTTTATTAGTATTATAAAACAACATATCTCGGTATTTATTAACTTGCGCAATTGTCGCTTGAGATAACAGACCATTATCGCGCTTTAAAGCCATTGGAATATCCTCACGATCAAGCATGTCCCCGTCATTATTGCCGTCGACCCTGTCTAGAGCGTTAATAGAAGCATCTCCATTAAGGTCATAAACACCTGTTAAATTACTGCTACCCTGATCATAGGTTGCTTCAAGTATCCAGTTTTCGTTGAGGCTAGGATCTTCATTGGTTTTGGTGATGCTGGCTCTTAATCGGCCGTCCCGTAATTGCGGCGATGTCAACAATTTTTCTCCAGCGGGCAAGACGATCATCCAGCCTTTTTGAGTGCTAATATTAACGCTTGCATCGACAATAGTTCGCACGACTCTATCTGTAACTTGATTATTTTGATCGATATAAGTAATTGGAGCTGACAAGGTTCTTTTTAGCAGATCTGCTGGCTTAATTGCATTAAACGTGAGCCCATTATCTCTTATGCCAACGATGGCTTGGATCTTATCATTAATGTCAGTCGCGTCATACGAACGGCCCGTTCCAAACTGCAGCCAGAAGCCGCCTAAAGGATGCTTGGCGACCTTAGGCGCCATGCTGATAGGTTGGTTGGCATTGCCATCGAATACCTTTGCTGTTGTTATGGCGGCCATATTGGTTAAATCAATCCTCCACATATCGCCCTGAAGATCACCGGCATAGGCAAGGTCTGCTTTACCATCGCCGTTAAAATCAACAAAAGCAGGGGCAGAAAGCCCCAAATTATTGTTTGATATAGTGACTTTTTCTTTGATGGTGCCGGTCTTTACATTGGTTATATAAAGCACCGCTTTACTACTGCCGCTGTTAAAACCATTACCGTTGACTGCATACCAGCTGCCATCGTTTAATTTAACAATACTGGTGGGCCCAAAAACGTAACCCATATCGCCGTCATTTAATTCCCAGAGTACTTTTTGCCCAGGGGCATTCTGACTGCCGGGGTCTGTGACATCTACTGCAAATAAGCCTTTTCCTCCGGCGCCCAGGCTGCCGACCAGCACTGTATTCCAGGTGCCATTAGAAAATTCAACATCGCCGACATTGAGGCTACCATCAACGTAATAGTTGGACTTATAGGGGTTAACCGCAAGATTTGGCAATGATGAAAGCAGCATTGAGGGAATATAGGCCCAGGCTTCTTTACCTGTTTCAGCATTAAACCCGTGCAACATACCATCGTTAGCCCCAACATATACTAGGGGTGTTCGGTTGGCGTTAGCAGTGGCAAATGTTTGGTATGCTGATGTATTTATATTGGCGTTGGGTGCGCCGACATAAACTGGGTTAGAGCGAATAATGGCACCTAATAAACTGTTGCGACGACGCCATCCATTGCTCTCCTGCGTTCTATCGCCCCTGATAAAATTGACCACACCCTCAGTTAGGCCTTCAACAAGTTGTTGATCAGGAGTCAGATTCGCCCATTTGAAAAGAATAGGGGTTGCGCCAAAAACTATGTTTCTTGACGCCCAATAGGTGTTGGGGTTGGCAGTTTCTGCCTCGGCAAATTGCTGATTCGCCGACCACGTCGGCGTCTTGGTTATTGAACCATCAGCTGCAATGGTATAAGCAAATAAATCGCCTTGCCAGCTAGCGTTTTCAAAGGCACCACGGAAGGCGACGGCACCATTCGCTAAATTGTTATTACTTAGCATTATTGGACTGACATAATCCAATGGTGGGGCAAGGGATTGAGCGCTTGCTTGACCAAAAAATAATATATTTACCAATAAAATCGTGGGTAGTTTTAGTATAATATCCATATTGATATCCTCATAAGCCCATTTAAAATGTCACATTTGTTTGTTAGTTAGGGAACCGCCACTAGCTAGCTTATGGTCCGTTGTCGCTCAGATAGAAACTTTGAAACATACGTGTCGTATTGTTACCCGCAATACTGCGAGCAGTAACACGGTAAACATGGATACTGTCTCCCGGCGCGACAGTGCCACCTCCGGTTGTGACATCGCCTCCGTTTTTTATTCTTTTACCCAAGTACTCAACAATGTACTGGCTGCCAGCTGTCGTCGCATTCGTAGCACTTGTCCAGGCAGGTTCATCATAAAAATTGACCTGATTTGTAATAAAGGCAAAGCTAGCCGGTGGATTTTTAGCCTGCTTCTCTCCAATTAACAACGACTCTTCTGAGCTATTTGACACGAAGCTCTGTTGTTGGATACCACCTGTCATCTTAAGATTTGAAATTGAGATGTTCATTGCGCTAATACCGACAGTGGTCATGATTAGCAGCATAACCAATGACATGACTAATGAAATACCTTGCTGTGGATAGGTCCGCATAGTGAGCAGCATGCAATAATGTCCCTTAATGTTAATTCTTACTTAGCGGATATCCTATGAGCCTTCATGGACAACTCGCTATTAATTTCTGTGTTCGACAAAACTGTAATATAATTCGCGCCGAAAACCGTCATTAGGGGCTGGTCTTGTTACCCCCGCTAATGTCCGGATATTATTATCGACAAGCCCTATTTCTTCGCATTCGCTTTTGGCTAGCAACCAAAATTGTGTAGCGACGACAGCGTCCCAATCAGTGACATTGTTGGCATCGACATAGACAATCCCATCGGTCGAAAACTGTACTTGAAAGTCCTCTATGCCAGGAAATATCTCTTCAGTTACAGGGTTACCGGCGTTAATACTTACTCGAAAAAGAGAGTCCACGCCCACTGTACCGTTTATGCTGTTACAATCACGTCCTGAATCACCAATGTAGTAACTGTAGGCAATAAGCTCATGGACATCTTTTATTGGATCGGGAAAACTGCTTTCATCATTGCTAGCGTTGCTTTCATTTATACCGAGAAAAATCCAACTGCTCACAAACGAGCTGCGAATATAAAGTTTATCATCAACAAAAGTGGATACATCCCAAGGAGCAGCATATCTTACCGTGAGTATATCCCCTCTTTTATAACTGCCAACAGCACCGCTGACTAAAGCTGTTATGCAAGCGTAGGTGGATCCGCCGGCAATCTGGACATCATCGACACCGAAAAGACCTTGCTTAACCATCCGAGCCCATGTCGTAGTGGTAGTATCACAGCCAGCGGCTGGTGCCTCTTGCCCTTCAGTGCCGAACAGATTAGCTGCATCTAAAACCATGTTTGACCCCATATATCGCGCACGTTTTAAATCGTTCGTCACCATGTTTTTAGCTAAGTGTCCGTTTTGTTGCACACGCACTAAGCGGTTAGAGGTATTAAAGGACAGCTGGGCACTAAATACTATACTGCCAACGACAGCCAATAAAAATATCCCGATAACCATCGCGACCATCAACTCAATCAAATTAAAACCGCTATGTCGCTTGAGAAGCTGCGATGCCAAATGGATGGTATGATTATTTTTAGCAATAACAGTTCTCATTCTGAAAAGGTAGCCTCATAACAATCGAGGTCGGCCGACGTTGAGACCGGGCAATTTCCTGTGTTACTGCCACTGAGGTCTTCATCCCATCGCACGGTAACCGTATAAATAACACCTGCTTTACTTACCCCAAGACTGCCCCTGGGTAAATCACTTATGTCTTGTGATAGCTGATATTGCGTTATTAAAGCAGCGTGATCAGCCGCTGGGATAGCTTTGATATTTTCGGTTAGATTTTCAACGAGCATAACAACTCGACCTCTGTTATCTGAAATACTTAAGTTTTTAAGTGTTGCGACTTGCATGCCCGCAGCACCCAGAACACCGATAGAGATAATCAAAGAGGCGACTAACACTTCAATTAAGGTTTCTCCACGGTTTTTGTTAAGCATGCGTCGAGTAAGGGCGATGAATCGGTTTTGGCCGTATCGATAATGGCTCATTAACACTGACCTCCTTTGATGCTATCAAGAGGAGAGGCATGCCCTGCCACGGTCACAAGAACGCCTCTTCTATTGTTTTTGTTTTTGTCACACATCACGAATGTTGCCGCGCTAGCTAAGCTAGTGTCTCCAGAAGGGCTGAACGATATTCTCTTAACTGCAGTACCACTTCCATCTACTGCTATAAATGTAATATCTTGCCCAAAGTCTTCGTATTGATAAGACAATGCCTCAGTAGTATCTTTTAGGCCATCACCATTATCATCCAGAAAAACTAGCCAGCCACTGCTCCACGTCGACGTCACGTCAGTTGTTGCAATACAAACGTCGCCGTCTCTTATACAAAGGATAACTGAAGTATTACTAGCGCCAGACTCTGTTTTAGCACGTCGCAACGTGCTGATAAAGTCACCGGTATTGCCCGCGATTTGGTTGCCAACAATAAGGCCGGAAAAGCCTGGCACGGCAACGACGAATAAAATAGAAATGATTACAATGAGAGACCTTTGCACGAAACTCCCAATAATACTAATTGTGTAGGATAATGTTCAGAGTAAAATCATCCTAGAGAAAATAACCATGTCGTGGAAGAATCTCAAACAAC
>JBLHWB010000119.1:0-6680 GCA_047628915.1 Porticoccus sp.
CGCTATTTGCATATTGGCAGTTTTGTAGGTGTGGCCATGAGCAATTAATGCGATGTCGATCAAAAACGAGTCAGACATATAGGCCAGTAGTGCCTGGTGTAAGCTTAAGTCATTTTCAACTTCACCATCAACACGAATCCAAATTTGCATCTTTGGCTCGCGTGGCGTTGGGTCATTCCAGTCAATCGGATTAATGCAGCGCATATCAACATCCATACCGCTGGTGATCATAAAGTCTTCGTTTAGATCATTGTTAGCGATAGCAATATCACGCTCGCTTATTAGATTTTCTGGCCCAACAACTTGTGGCATTGCAGGTTGATGCTCGTCACCGTCGCAAGGTACCTGGAAAGACAAGGTGCTAACCAAAATAGGTTTGCCACGTTGTAATGCGGTTACCCGCCTGGAGCTGAAAGTACCGCCGTCTCTGGCGCGATCCACCTCAAACGTTATCGGAAGCTGTGGGTCGCCTGGGCGTAAAAAATAAGCATGTTGACTATGCAGCGCTCGATCTGCGCCTACCGTGTCTGCCGCTGCGCGGATAATTTGCGCCAATACTTGGCCGCCATAAATTCGAAATGCATTAGGATGCATATTTTGGCCAGTATAGACATCGGTACTGGTTTTGCTTGGGGTAATTACGGAGGTTAATTTTTGTAATGCAGGATTCAAGGAGTGCTCTCAATTAGTATTTTGATTTAAAGAATTATGCCAATCCTTATGTCATAATTTGTTTCATAATATAATCGTAGTCTATCAATTGAGGCCGCATATGTCAGAGAAATTTACCGATCAAGGTGGCGCAGCAACGAGTAATCCATCGGCCATTGCCCGTTGGTTAACGTCGAAAGTTATGACTAAAACAGCCAGTCAGCCTCGGTTAGAGAAAAAACGTCGAAAAATAGAAAAACAGCGTGTTAGCCGCAAGCAACCGCATGTGGTGGAATATTTTCATCAACTAGACGATGCCTATAGTTGCCTAGCTGTTCAATTATTGTCTAAATTAGTACGCGCCTACAATGTTGAGCTGCGAGTACATTTGGTGAGTGGCCCTGCTGGTAATAACTCACCAGAACCTGAACTATTGGGTAAGTTATCGGTGGTTGACTGCATCAAGGTTGCGCCTTACTACGGGTTAAATTTTAATCAAGACACTAAACCTCCGTCAGCAGAAACTGTGAATTTAGCAATAGCGATTTTTACCGCTTTAAGCCCGCCGCAGCGACTGTCAGGTTTACTGCAGATCAGTAATGCCATTTGGTCTAACGACTACGAAAGCTTAGTGCGCCTAAAAGATAAATTTGGCGTTGCCAGCAATGAGCAGTCGTTGGCAGAACTAACCCAAGGCGACGCTCGCCAAGCTGAACTTAAACATTATTCTGGTGCGATGTTTTATTATGGCGGCGAATGGTATTGGGGAGTTGATCGGTTTTACCACCTAGAAAACAGGTTAATAGCATTAGGGGCTAACAATGGCGATGCTAAATTGGTAATGCCTAGGCCAGAAATAAGTGCTGGAGAGTTGAAAGATAATGGTTCGCTAACGCTTGAAATATATGCCTCGTTACGTAGCCCTTATAGTTCGTTTATCTTTGACAAAGCGATCGACTTGGTTGAGGCAACTGGTATTAATATGGTATTGCGGCCGGTAATGCCAATGGTTATGCGTGGCGTGTCGTTGACCCGCACTAAAGGCTTGTATATTTTTGCCGACGCCAGTCGTGAAGCACACGCCTTGGGTATTGACTGGGGGAGAAAAACTTATGACCCTATTGGTTCGCCAGCAAGAAAAGCATTTTCCTTATTTCCATGGGCTAGAGAGCAGGGCAAGGAAGTACCGTTTCTAAGGTCTTTTTTTCACGCGGCATTTTTTGATGGGGTGAACACGAATAATGATAAAGGGATGCAACTGGTTGTTGAAAATGCCGGTTTGTCATGGAGTGATGCACAATCGATTATCGATAATGACGATTGGCAAGATGAGCTGGAAGCTAATCGTTTGGCAATGTATGAATTTGATTCCTGGGGAGTGCCCAGCTTTCGCCTGCTAGATAAAAACGGCAATACGCTATTAGGTACCTGGGGTCAGGACCGTTTGTGGTTAGTGGCTAAAGAGATTGATAAATACCTTAGTCAGTAATTGTTATTAATTTAATTTTTGGAGTTATTTGTCGTTATGTTAGAACAGCTACGGTCTGCTATAGAACAACCATTCCCGTTTGTAACTAACTGCGGTTTAAAGCTTGAAGCGTTAGAGTTCGGTTATACCAAATTAGTCATGCCTATCGAAGGCAATGGTAATCATATTAATACCATGTATGCCGGTGCACTGTTTACCTTATCAGAAATGGCTGGCGGTGCTTTATCTATTGGCAGCTTTGATATGAATATTTTCTATCCAATTATTAAAGACATGCAAATAAAGTATAAGGCGCCAGCGCTAACGGATATCTCCGTGGAGATGCGTTTAACCAGTGAGCAAATTAATGAACTGATTGACACGGCTAGCAAAAATGGTAAAGCTGATTTCATCATGGAAACTGAACTAAAGAATACAGTCGGAGAAATTGTGGCTACCACATCGGCTACTTATCAACTGAGAAAGATAGCTACTTAATAGAGTGATTTATTGAGTTTGTGTCACTACTACAGAAGTATTTGTTGCGAGAAAAATCATGTTGGCGAAACTGAATTGTACTAATCAGTTTCGCCACCAAAGATTTAGCCTTCTATGCGTTCGATAATAATGGCCGGAGCCATACCACCAGCTGCACACATTGTTGCCAAGCCGCGCTTTAATCCTCGACGTTCTAGTTCATCAACTAGGGTGCCAATCAAAATCGCACCAGTCGCACCGATTGGATGTCCTAAAGCCATAGCACCGCCATTAACGTTTACTTTGTCGCGGTCTAAGTCTAAATCGCGAATGTATTTTTCTGCAACCACGGCAAATGCCTCATTTATTTCAAATAGATCAATGTCGTCAACGGTTAAACCGGCTTTCTCTAATACCTTTTTGGTTGCCGGCACTGGTGCGTTCAGCATCAAAGTAGGTGAGTCACCCATATTAGCGATAGCAATTACTTTAGCGCGTGGCTTTAAGTTATGCGCTTTGGCGTATTCAGGTGAAGTTAGTAATAATGCCGCTGCACCATCAACGACGCCCGATGAATTACCTGCATGATGAACATGGTTTATTTCTAATTCTGGATAAACCTTGTTAACCAATGACGCGTAAGTTGTGCCTTCTTCGTTCAGTGGATAGTTAGCAATTTGGGTAAATGCCGGTTTTAACTCCGCCAAGCTTTCTACTGTTGTTTGAGGTCTTGGAAACTCTTCGTGATCTAAAGCTAAGCTTCCATCTTCGTTATATACAGGGACTAAACTTTTATCGAAATAACCGTTTTTTATGGCGTGAGCGGCACGTTCCTGGCTCGTTGCAGCCAGTTTGTCTAAAGCCTTACGGTCGATGCCTTCTAAGGTTGCGATAGCATCGGCACAAACCCCTTGATGTGGCTGTGGATGGGCTTCACGCAGACGCAGGTTACCGTTGTCCATAAACATTGGCATGGTTACATTTTCTTTGCCATAGATTGACATCATTTCGGTACCACCGGCAATAACTACATCTTCCATGCCTGACATAATAGCCATCGCCGCCATATTGACAGTGGTAATACCTGAGCCACAAAAACGGTCCAAGGTGACGCCGCTAGAGCGAATGTCATAACCAGCGTCCAGCGCAGCCATGCGCCCTAAATCGCCACTTTGCTCACCTTGTTGTGTACTTGTGCCCCAAATAATATCGTCGACGTCAGCGGTGTTTAAACTATTACGCTCGGCTAGTGCCTTAAGCACTGTGGCGCCTAATTGCTGTGGATGTATATCGCCCAATGCGCCTTTGCCATATTTACCAATACCGCGTGGTGTACGGCAGACATCAATTATCCATGCTTCAGTCATTTTTTATTCCTCGTTTGTATGTTTAAATTCGGTGTGAATTAAAACCAGATACTATGCGTTATTCTTAGCTATAGAACAAGATGACTTATGAGTTAGAAGTCACCTAAGTGCTTTAATCTGCAGTGGTTTTAGTGTTCAATAAACCACGCCATAATAATGATAAAAGAGACAATTGAATGAAAGAATTTCTTGATGTTTTAGACGCTAATGTTGCAATGCTGACCGCGCCAGGTGAAGATTTAGAGGTTACAAAGCAACAAATAGACGGCAATCTATTTCGCGTTTACGGTAAAGCTGGCCCCACTTTACGTGAGTATTTAGAGGAGTCACATCAGCACAGTGATGAGACCTTTCTAGTCTACCAGCATGAGCGTTATACCTTTGCTCAGACACATCAGTTGTCTGCGCAGCTGGCTCAGGCGCTAGTGCAAGACTTAAGCGTAAAAAAAGGTGACAGAGTTGCTATTGCAATGCGTAATAATCCGCAGTGGTGTATCGCGTTTATGGCAATTGTTTCTATTGGCGCAATAGCAGTACCGATGAATGCATGGTGGACCAGTGAAGAGTTGGAGTATGGTTTCGCTGATAGCGGTGCCAACTTAGTTATATCTGATCCGCAGCGTTGCAGTCGTATCAGATCGTTTGCTGATGCGTTGAATATTACTCAGGTCGTCGTAGGCGATTTAAATGATCGTATTGCTAGCGAAATGGATTTTGAACAGGTGCTAAACACCCACCAAGGTGCGGCCATGCCGGTGGTTGCAATAGCGCCGGAAGACGGTGCTACTATTTTATATACATCAGGTAGTACGGGTATGCCCAAAGGTGTTTTTTCATCGCACCGTTCTGTATTGTCGGCTATATACAGTTGGCTGACCGGTGCATTTGCTGCGTTAGCGACAGTCGAGCAATTAGCGCCACA
This sequence comes from Porticoccus sp., assembly GCA_047628915.1. Lineage (GTDB taxonomy): Bacteria > Pseudomonadota > Gammaproteobacteria > Pseudomonadales > CAWVSB01 > CAWVSB01. Next base: position 4,886 of record JBLHWB010000119.1, read on the forward strand.
ACTTGCGCCACCTGCGTTAGAACAGCAAGCCGCTGTGTTGTTAACAATACCGCTGTTCCACGTTACTGCTAGTCATAGTATTTTTCTATTATCGATTATTGTCGGCCGTAAAATGGTGATTATGTATAAGTGGGATGTTGATGCTGCGATGGAACTCATTGAGGGTGAAAAAATCTCTAGCTTTAGTGGCGTTCCAACGATGTCGGCAGAACTTGAACAGGCTGCACTAACGACTAATCGTGATCTTTCTACACTGCGAGAAATTAATGCTGGCGGAGCGCCACGCCCGCCAGAACAAGTGCGTAAACTTGCTACTACGTTTACCAATGCCAAAGCTGGATTAGGCTACGGCTTAACTGAAACTAATGGTATCGGAGCTATAACTAGTGGTTTATTTTACCAGTTAAAACCTCACAGTTGCGGGCGAGCTTTACCCGCGGTTACAGAAATTAAACTGATTGATGAAAATGGTAAAACGGTAGCTGAAGGCGAGGCGGGTGAGGTCTGTATTTATACCCCAGGCAACGCCAAAGGTTATTGGAATAAGCCGGAAGCTACCGCAGAAGCTTTTGTTGATGGCTGGTTTCGTAGCGGTGATATTGGCAAACTGGACGAAGATGGATTCTTGACGATTGTTGATAGAATTAAAGATATCATTATTCGCGGTGGCGAAAATATTAGCTGTATTGAAGTGGAGTCGGCTATATATGAACATCCAAAAGTACTAGAGGTTGCTGTCTTTAGTGTGCCTGATGAGCGCTTAGGCGAGGCGGTTGCTGCGGTGGTGGTGCCAACTGCTGGTGAGCAACTAAGCAAACAAGAGTTGCGAGATTTTCTAGCTGAAAATATGGCGGCATTTAAAATCCCTAGCCATTGCTGGATAGAGACTGAGCAACTGCCACGGATAGCGACAGGAAAAATATATAAGAAAGGTTTGAAGGCGGACTATAGCGCTAAGCTACTTAGTTAGCCTGAAAAGGTAAATTTGTTTTGCGCTGGCTTAGCTTTAGCTTCAATGCTTTTTAAATGGGTGCCTACCGCTTGATTGTTTAGCTCAGATAAGTAATCAAAGTGTAGGCCGTAGCGATTAGTTTCACCGTTGGTAGTGGCTCGGTTACAAACAACAGCGGTGACAATTGATGTTGCCTCATCACCGGTTTTGATTGCTAAAGAAAGCTTGTCGCCAATACCTAGAATGGCCGACGTTTCGATACCGATACCGTAGAAATTAAAGTCCGTTGTTCTAATATCCTCTATTAATACTGGTGTGGCTGACGTTGGGTTAATAATACCAATGACAGCGATGTCGCTTATGCGATAACGAGTAGATTTACGCTGTTCGTTTTTAATGGTTGCCACCTGTCTATCAAACTTTTACCTAATACTCATAAATTAATATAGAAGGAGATGTTGGTTTTCGCGAATTTTTCAACAAAATAAAAAACGCCTCAAGCGAGGCGTTAGGTTAAATTATTTTAGTGTTAGTAGATGATAAGCTTGGTTTTATTACATTTTACCTAAGATAGCGCCGCCAGTTGGTACGCCAACCCCTGCGGTTACCAGCACATTATTGACAGCTTTCTTGGGCTGATTAACCGCTGTGCCACGCACTAGTTTTACCGCTTCTACAATGCCATTTACGCCATGAATATAAGCTTCACTTAATTGCCCACCGTTGGTGTTTGTTGGTAGTCTGCCACCGCTGCGCAGTGCGCCACTCAATGCAAAATCGCCGGCTTTACCGTGCTCTGCAAAGCCCCATGACTCAAGTTGCCATAATACAGTTGGCGTAAAT
>JBLHWB010000120.1:0-6668 GCA_047628915.1 Porticoccus sp.
ATATTGTCTAGCTCGCCAGACGAGGTTTCGATAATGCCCATGCCACCGGCGTTGGATACAGCTGATGCTAATTGAGCGCGAGCTATCCAACCCATGGGGGCTTGAATAATAGGATATTGGGTGCCAAGTATTTCAGTTACGCGGTTTTTCATTCACGGCTTCTCTTATCGTGATTTATGGGTAGTTTTACCAACAGTTTTTACAAAATGGTAATCGACGCCCAGTCTAGGGGCATCCCTAATGGCATGCAAACCAGTTATGCTAGGCAACTAGAAATGATTGAATAATAGGCTACGTAATGTCTGCTTTACTGGATAAATGTTTTGCGTCTGCGGCTATAAATGGCTTAACGCTACCTAACCGTATTATCAAAGCCGCGACGTTTGAAGGGAAATGCCCTAATGGTATTCCCAGCCCAGAGCTGACGGCGTTTCATCAGCGTATTGGTGAAGGCGGCGTTGGTATGACCACGCTAGCTTATTGCGGTGCCGAGGCTGATGGCCGCGTAATGCATCAAATGATGTATATGGGTGAGCATATTCGCCCTGAGCTGGTCGATCTGATAGACAAAGTACACCGCACCGGCGCCAAAGTATCGGGCCAACTTAGCCATTGCGGCAACTTCACTAAAAACAAAGACTTTACCGGCAAGCGTCCGCTAGGCCCCACCGCGGGTATAAGCATGATTGGTTTAGTGAAAGGCTTGCCATGGGCCGGCGAAATGACTAAAGCTGATATAGTCGAGCGGGTACAGACATTTGCCACCGCCGCTGGCTTTATGAAATCGGTTGGTTTTGACGCTATAGAAATTCATTTTGGCCATGGCTACGGCATTAGCCAGTTTATCAGCCCGCGCACCAATAAGCGTACAGACGAATATGGCGGCAGCTTAGAAAACCGCATGCGCTTTGGCTTGGAAGTACTAGCCGCGGTGCGCGAGGAAGTAGGGGCTACATTTCCGTTATTGGCAAAAATAAGTATGAGCGATGGCGTGCGTGGCGGTGTTAGTTATAGTGACTCTGTCGAGATTTCAGCGATGCTGGACGAAGCTGGCATTGATGCGATTATTTGCAGCGGCGGCACCAGCAGTATGAACCCCATGTTGATGTTTAGGGGTGACAGTATTGTTAATGGCATGATTAAACAGGAAAAAAACTGGTTGATGAAGCTAGGCCTTAAGTTTTTGGGGCCGAAAATGTTTAAACAATACCCCTATGAAGAGACCTATTTTATTGAACAAGCTAAAAACATAGTGGCGCGAGTAAAATGCAAGGTAGTTTATATTGGTGGCGTTTGTACTAATGACGGCCTCGAGAGGATAATGGCTGCAGGCTTTGACTTTATTCAAATAGGCAGAGGTTTAATACATGACCCGGACTTTGTCAAAAATGCTCAAGCCGAGACTAATTATAAAAATGGCTGTAACCACTGTAATGAATGCGCATCACTAATTGAAGCGCCCGGTGGTATTCGCTGTGTGCTAAAAGATTGACAACACAAAGCCCGAGTTTTGATACTCGGACGCTACTATTTAATGCTAAGGAAATACTCTGAATGAAAAAAATACTATTGGGCATTGGCCTGGTTATTATTGCCGGTGGCGGTTTATATACTTACATAGGTGATTTAGTTGATGTACCTAATTCGATAGATAGTGTCGCTAAAGTTGCCGACCAGTCGTCGCGTCGGCTTGCACCTGCCGGTAGTTTTGTTGGTTTTAGTGACGACAATGATACCCAAGCTTGGATTGGTATTCCTTATGCTAAGCCGCCGGTAGGTAATTTACGCTGGCGTGCACCGCAGCCAGTATTGCCATTACTAGAAGAATTACAGGCCATAAATTACCACTCGCCTTGCGTGCAATATGCTAATCCAACAGCTGGTGTCATAGGAGACGCTGGTACTATTGTCGGCAGTGAAGATTGCCTAGCGCTTAATGTTTGGGCGCCTAAGTTTGAGCCACAAAACGTGCCTACAGGGGATAAAAAGCTACCCGTTATGGTGTGGATACATGGTGGCGGCAATACCATTGGCTCAGCTAACACCTACCAAGGCGATAACTTAGCTGGCGGCCAAAATGTTATTTATGTAGGGCTTAATTATAGATTAGGCGTTTTAGGTTGGTTTAGTCATAAAGCTATTCGCGATACATCAATAGATCCGTTAGATGCGTCAGGCAACTATGGCCTGTTAGATATGATTGCCGCGCTGCAGTGGGTGCAGGACAATATTGCAGCTTTTGGCGGCGACCCTGATAACGTAACAATATTTGGAGAGTCGGCTGGCGGCCGAGATGTCTATGCCTTATTAGCCAGTCCTGTTGCCAAAGGCTTATTTCATAAAGCCATTTCGCAAAGTGGCTCGGCCCACACTACAACACTGCAGCATGCTGAAAACTTTAGTGACGATGATGTGCCTGGAATGGCGTTAAGTTCTAACGAGCTAATTAGCAAGGTGTTAGTTGGTAGCGACAGAGCCAATGACCGCGATGATGCTATCGAGCTAATGGCACAAATGGGTAGCGGCGAAAAGGTAGGTTTTATGCGCGACCGCAGCGTTGAAGAAATTTTTTCCGCTATTGGCGACCCCGGTGGTTATGGTATGTATCCCGCACCACAAAATATACGCGACGGTTATGTGCTACCTAGCGTGTCGTTATTTGAGTTGTTCGAGAATAAAAATGCCTACAACAGCGTGCCTATGATATTGGGTTCGAATCGTGATGAGGCGAAATTGTTCTTTGCGCAAAATCCAACGTATGTAGCTACTTGGTTTGGAGTGATCCCCAGAATAAAAGATGAGCAATTCTATAATGCGGCGGCTGCTTACCATTCGGACCAGTGGAAAGCTTTAGCGGTAGATGAACCTGCGGTGCTGCTAAGTGAAACACAAGGCGATATATATGCTTATCGGTTTGATTGGGACGAAGGGCCGGATACTTTATTGGTAGATTTTAGCAAGTTGATTGGCGCGGGGCATAGTTTAGAAATAGCCTACATATTTGGTAGTTTTGACAGCGGCATTTCAATTCCGTTTTTGATGACTGAAGAGAATGAGCCAGGCCGCTTAGCCTTGTCTAGCGCCATGATGAATTACTGGGGCGAGTTTGCCCGCACTGGCAGTCCTGCTAAAGGGCAAGACAATAAACAAGTTGAATGGAAGCCTTGGAATAACGATGCTGAGAAAACGCTAATTTTGGATACCGAAGCGGGCGGTGGTATTCGCATGACAGATAGCATTATGACTGTTGAGAGTATTAAGGATCGCATGTTTAGTGACCCATTGCTTGCAGACCAAGAAGTGTATTGCGAAATGTATGCGCAATTGTTTTTACTCTCATACCAATCGCAAGATTTTTGGAATGCAGACGAGTATGCCAGCTTAGGTAAAGAGGGCTGCGGTAAATATTCGCCCTATGACTTTCCTAGCAGATAAAAGCCCACTAAATTCTGAGAGTTAACTGTGGCTGGGTATTATCGAAGTAATTTATAGCTTAGACCTTCATCCAGAATTTTCTTGCTTGGGTGGCGGTCTATTTACTCAAACGAAAACTTACTAACCAACTCTCAAGTAATTATTTAATCCCATGACCCTAATTATTTTAGAGACCACTAACAGCCGAAAACAGCGATTAAATTGCTATGCTGAACAGAGACGGCTTTCAGGGTTGAGCTATAAATGAGTAGTACAAAGGCAGGCAGCAAAAAGCTCAGACATGCTGAGCTTTTGCGGAGTTATATTTTATAATCAAAGCTTATTTATTATGGGCATTATCAAGAATTTTTCTCGATTGGTTGGCCCAGGTTGAAAATAATGCATTAAGATTACTGGTAGCGCTAAGTCGGTTGTTTTCTTGGTATTCTTCGCCAACTGCTTGAGTGCCTTCATAGATACCCAATAGTGCGCCGGACCCACCGTCTCTTAGCTGCAATTGAATAGCTAGCTCGCCAGTACCTTTGGTAATTACTTTATCACCCTTAGGGGCGTAAGGCGTTAAGCTCTGAATAGCGATATCGATCACCAGTACGTCGTTGCCGTACTCGGTGACAATAGGGAAGCCGTCATCGGCAGAGATAGTAGTGGTCATGGCATTGCGATAAGCGTCTTTTAATAACTGGACATCTTTTTCGGTTAGTGACCAATTTTTTATTTTCTTGGTGTTTTGATCAGCCCAAGGTGGCAATACTAATTTCGCATCGGAAACACCCAAGGTATCAATATAGACCTTGTTATATGCCTTTAGATTTAACGAAGGCTTCTCATAAAGTATCTCAAGAAAATGAGTGAGTTTTTCGTTACTCGCTAATGACTGACCTGATATCAGCACTAAGGTTGTCAGTACTAGACTAAAAAAACGCTTACTCATGATAACACTCCCATTTAATTATTATGCCTCATAGTATTACAATCAGTTTGCAAATAAAAAGGTTTTTATTTTTCACTGCCTTTAAATGGCCTCTTTTACAGCTTTATTTAGCACTAGCGCTGTAAAAGAGTGGTGTTGGAGTGTTGGTAGTGTAAACGTTTATTTTAACTCGCTAGAGCCTTTGCCTAAAACTTGGCGGGCAACAATCAATTGCTGAATCTGCTGAGTGCCCTCGTATATATCAATAATTTTTGAATCTCTGGCAAACTTCTCTAGCAAGTCAGCTTTGCTGTAACCCAGCTGTCCGCATATCTCGACACACTTAAGCGCAACATAGTTGCCCATGCGGCCTGCTTTGGCTTTCGACATAGAGGCTTCTTTAGAATTATGGAGTTTGTTATCTGCCATCCACGCCGCTTTATATATTAATAACCGAGCGGCCTCAAAGTCAGCTTCCATTTCCATTAAGTCGTTTTCTACCGCACTTAAATTCCAATAGCCTTTACTGTAATCCAGTTTGATTTCTTTTTCTTTCAGTAAGTCTTGGGTTAAGTCTAATGCCGCGCGGGCAACTCCTAGCGCTTGGGCAGCAACTAGAGGGCGAGTGTTATCAAAGGTTTGCATAACGCCGCCAAAGGCTTTTTTGCGTTCTTCAGCGTTTTTCGCAATTTCAGGGTTACCTAAAATATTGGCTTTAGGAATACGGCAATTATCGAATACGATTTGCGCAGTGTCTGAAATGCGTAAACCCATTTTCTTTTCGGTTCTAACTACGGTCATACCCGGTGTGCCTTTGGGCACCAAAAATGATTTGATTGCCGCTTTACCTAATGACTTATCAAGGGTTGCCCATAGCACGACTTGTTTACTGCGATAGCCATCGGTGACAAATATTTTCTCGCCATTTAATACCCACTCATCGCCATCTAAGGTGGCGGTGGTTCTAATGGCGGCAGAGTCTGACCCTGCGCCTGGTTCGGTGATCGCCATTGAGGCAAACAATTCGCCAAACGCTTCTTTTTGTTCATCGGTTGCTACTGCATCTACTGCAGCATTACCTAGGCCGATAGTTGGCATGGCTAAAAACAAACCAACATCGCCCCAACATAACTGTTGGCTAGCGTTGATCATGCTCATATTGCTGCCGTTTTTATTTTCGTCTGACACGGGCTCATTGGAGGACTTTTTCTTGCGCCCGCCGCCGCCAGCTTTTAGTAAGTCTGCCAAAGCATATAGCTCTTCGGGCATTTCCTTTTGTTCTAGATCGTCATATTTACGCGAAATAGGGCGAAAGCCATCGAGTGAAAACTGACGCAGTAAAGTGTCTTTTGAAGTAATTGATGTTGGTAATTCGAGATTAATCATATCGGCAACTCTTTTTGTTAGTCTTGTTTAATTGTGGGGTTAGGCGATTAACATGCCGTCTAAGGTGGCTATGGCTCTTAGATTTCGATACCACATTTCACAAGGGTGCTCGCGGGTAAAACCGTGGCCGCCCAGTAGTTGGACACCGTCAGTGCCGATTTTCATGCTGTGTTTTATACAGTTGCGTAGGGCAAGAGCCGCGCTTTTTGTATTGTCTAACCCTTGGTCGGCCTGGGCCGCCGCGCGGTAAGTCATTAAGCGCATGGCTTCAATTTCGGTGGCCATATCAGCCACCATAAAGGCGACGGCCTGGCGGTTTGAAATAGGCTCGCCAAAGGCTTCGCGTTGGTTTACATAAGGCACAACATAATCTAACACTGCTTGGCAGGTGCCTACGGCTAAGGCGGAAGCGGCGACCTTACTGTCGTTAACTAACTGTTGAATATTTAAATTGCCAGCCAGTTTGGCTTCTGGGCTAACGCTAACCGTAGCTAATGACATTTTATAAAGCGGCAGTGGCCGCAGGCCCATGTAGTCTTCACGTTCAAAGCTTACACCGCTAGTATTTTTGTTGACAATAAAGCCAGCTACTTCGCCTGCCAGCATGGCAAAGACAATAACCACTTCAGCGTGATCGCCATAGGCAACCATAGCCTTTTCACCAATAAGTACAAAGTTGCCGTCGGCTTGCTCGGTTGCTGTGGTGTTAAGTTGGTGGGCATTAAAGCCAATGCCGGGTTCCATTAATGCTAGGGCGGCAGGGGTAAAGTTTTCAGTCGCTAAGCGGTTAAATACGTCGGCTTGTTGGGCTATAGAACCTGCATCTAGCAAACAGTTAATGACTGACAACGGCGTAAGTGCGGCAATAGCCATCGACATATCACCTTGGGCTAAATCTTCTATATTCAAAGTGTTTGACACTCTAGAGCGGCCCGCA
>JBLHWB010000121.1:0-6626 GCA_047628915.1 Porticoccus sp.
CACTAAGGTAAAATCTTACTTCTCTGAACCTGCCTACCAAACAATTGATGACAGCGTGGCTAGCGCTGCGCTAACCGCGCAAGGTAATGAAAATAAAGCCTTTGCTAACTGGCTAAAACGAAATGTGCTAGAGCACAAAAAAGACGGTTACGCTGTAGTTAACTTATCGTTGAAACCAACAGGGATTGCACCGGGTGATGTCACTGATAAGCAATTAGCGATTATCGCTGACCTAGCCGACGACTACTCTTTTAGTGAAATACGTAATACCCACGAGCAAAATATAGTGTTGGCAGACGTTGCTAAAAGCGACTTATTTGTACTGTGGGAAAAAGCCAAAGCAGCAGGCCTAGCAACGCCAAACATTGGCTATTTAACTGATATTATTTGCTGCCCTGGCGGAGATTTTTGCGCCTTGGCAAACGCTAAATCTATTCCGGTTGCAGAAGCCATTCAGCGTAAATTTGAAGATTTAGACTATGTCTATGATCTTGGCAAAATAGATTTGAATATATCAGGCTGTATGAATGCTTGCGGTCACCACCATGTCGGTCATATCGGTATTTTGGGTGTCGATAAAAAAGGCAAAGAGTTTTACCAAATTTGTTTAGGCGGCAGTGCTAGTAAAGATGCTTCTATAGCCAAAATTTTAGGCCCCTCATTTGACACTAATGATGTCCCAGCCGTACTAGAGAAAATACTGGACGTTTATGTTGCCAAACGCAGCCATCTAGATGAGCAGTTTATCGACACTTATAAGCGTATTGGTATGGCGCCATTTAAGGAGGCCGTTTATGCCTAACATTATTAAAGGCAGTGAGATTATTGCTGACGACTGGAAAGTACTGGCTAAAGACATTGCTCTAGACAGTGTATTAGAAGATGGCAAACTTATTGTGCCGTTGCAGTATTGGTTAGCTAATAGTGCAGCGCTTAATACGCGTGGCAACATCGGGGTATGGCTAGACAGCGACGAAGATACCGATAACATTGAAGATAGCTGTAACCATTTACCGGTTATTGCTATTAATTTCCCAAATTTTGCTGATGGCCGCGGCTATTCCTATGCCCGCCTACTACGCGAAAAATATGGTTATAGCGGTGAATTGCGAGCGATTGGTGATGTACTAAAAGATCAATTATTTTTCTACAAGCGCTGTGGCTTTAACACTTTTGCAATGCGAGCTGATCGCGATGCAAGTGATGCGATTAGTAGCCTCAAAGACTTCTCTGATTCTTACCAAGTTGCAGTCGACCAGCCAGAGCCATTGTTTAAACGGCGCTAATTAGCGTTTTTTTGCGGCTAATACTTAACTTAGCTGCAATTGTTCATTGTATTAACTGTGCAGACAAATAATACTTAAGCGCTTTAATACACTCTAGTAAGCTTTAATAAAAGGGGTTTATAGCGCTCGTATGGAAGACACTTCCTTTACCTTTGCGTTTTTCGTTATTTTTTCTGGCGCTGCAGTTCTTGCAACTATCGCTCTATACACTCGCCAGCCGCTTATCATCGCCTATATTTTTCTCGGCGCTATTGTTGGGCCTTTTGGTTTGGAGTGGATAGACGACCTTAGTCTGTTAACGGACATTTCCAAAACAGGAATCTTATTTTTATTATTTTTACTGGGCTTAGACATGCAGCCCCAGGCGCTATTGACAGTTATTCGTAAGGCAACGCTTGTGACTGTACTGAGCTGCTTAATTTTTGCCCTAGCCGGTTATGGGATTGCACTAAGTTTTGGCTTTACTCAAACCGAAAGTATTATCGTAGGCGCCGCGATGATGTTTTCCAGCACCATCATTGGGATCAAGCTTCTACCCACTACAGTGTTACACCACAAGCATGTTGGTGAATTAATGGTCGGGATTCTATTACTACAAGATTTGATCGCCATTTTTGTACTAGTAGCATTGCTTTCTGGTGACGGTGGCGAACTGAATTTCGGCGCTTTTGGCAGCGCTATTGTATCACTACCAATATTGGTACTCGTCGCATTTGGTATGGTTAAATATTTAATACTGCCACTAATCGGTAAATTCGATCGTTTTCATGAATACATTTTTTTACTAGCCATTGGCTGGTGCCTGGGTATGGCAGAGCTCGCCCACTTTATGGGTTTAAGCGGTGAAATAGGTGCATTTTTAGCAGGCATTGCCTTGGCGACAAGTCCTATTTCTCAATATATCGCGACTAGCCTAAGGCCCTTGCGAGATTTTTTCTTGGTATTGTTTTTCTTCGCCTTAGGTGCTGGATTTGATTTAACGTTAATTAGCTCTATTTGGCTGCCAGCTGTAGTGATGTCGGTTGTTTTGTTAGGTCTAAAGCCGATTGTTTTCAGATTGTTATTACGTCGTATGAGCGAGACTAAAGGTTTAGCGTGGGATGTAGGCTGTCGACTGGGACAGATTGGTGAGTTTTCATTATTAGTAGCTTATTTAGCCGTTACTCAAGGTTTACTGGGGCAAGATGCTTCCCATTTAATTCAAGCAACGGCGATTATCACACTATTAGTGTCTAGTTACATAGTGATTCTTAACTACCCAAACCCCATCGCCATTAGTGATAAATTAAGACGAGACTAACTACTTAAACACCACAGAAAAAGTTACCGGTACTGCCATTGAAATTGATGGCAGGGCCGCAAGCTCTTTCAGTTTATTAATGCCGTCTACATAACCAAAGTCTTGTGCGTTAATGATAAATGGTTGCTTAGTCGCGACGATAAGTGAGCCATCTAACTGGCGCGCTACCATAACATTGACTAGGGTCTTAGCCGTCTGACCATTCATTGTTATCTCACCATTAACACGCAACTCAGTGACGTCACCGGTTTTTAACAGCGCCATAGCTGCCACATCAACATTGGCTGTAAAAGTTGCCACAGGAAATATATCGGTATTAAACAAAAACTCGCGCATGCGCCGATCGCGTATTCCAATACCTGTATTAATAGATGCCAATGGCACTGACACTTCAACACTACCATTTTCACTTAGCGAGCCGGTTAAGCCCGAAAAGCTATGGATCTCGGCAAACGTACCATTTTTGGTACTAATAATATTCAACACTGAATTTTCTGTATCTAGCGGCGTTGAAACTGCAATCTGGCTTACTGCCAAGGCGAATATAAACAATAGTGTTTTCATTATATCTCCAGAATATTGAGCAAAAAAAAGCCCAGCCAAGGCTGGGCTTTTCACAACTTCACCCTATTAAATCAGGCTATTTAGCTCTGGTACAGCATTAAATAAGTCTGCAACCAAACCGTAATCAGCCACTTGGAAGATAGGAGCATCTTCGTCTTTGTTGATGGCGACAATCACTTTACTGTCTTTCATACCGGCCAAATGCTGAATAGCGCCGGAAATACCAATGGCGATATAAAGGTCTGGCGCAACTATTTTACCCGTTTGACCAACCTGCATATCATTAGGTACGAAACCAGCATCTACCGCTGCACGTGAAGCGCCAACACCAGCGCCTAACTTATCAGCCAAGGTGTATAGCATTTCAAAGTTCTCGCCATTTTGCATACCGCGACCACCAGACACAACGATCTTGGCAGAGGTTAGCTCTGGACGGTCTGACTTAGCTAGCTCTTCACTGATAAAGGTTGAAGTACCAGCATCGTGAGCACTAGCAACAGCTTCTATCGCGGCGCTGCCGCCCTCTGCTGCTACTGGATCAAAAGCTGTACCGCGAACAGTGATTACTTTAACTGCATCGCCGCTTTGCACTGTAGCAATACAGTTACCCGCATAGATTGGCCGCGTAAATGTGTCGGCACTTTCTACTGAAATAATCTCAGAGATTTGCTCGACATCGAGTAAAGCTGCCACGCGTGGTGCGAAGTTTTTACCAGTGGTAGTCGCTGCAACCAATACGTGGCTATAGTCTTTACCTAGCTCAGCTACCAACAAGCCCATATTCTCAGCCAATTGGTGCTCATAAGCTGCGTTATCTGCTACTAATACTTTGCTAACGCCAGCAATTTTTGCCGCCGCATCAGCCGCGCCGCCGCAGTTACTACCAGCAACCAGTATCGCAATATCGCCGCCAATTGCACTAGCTGCAGCAACGGTATTTAAAGTAACGCTCTTTATTGAAGCGTTGTCGTGCTCTGCTACTACTAAAATACTCATATCAGATTACCTTCGCTTCATTTTTCAATTTGTCGACCAGTTGCTCAACGCTTTCAACCATAATGCCCGCTTTACGCTCTGCAGGAGGCGCAACAGATAAGGTTTTCACGTTTGAAGCAACACTAACACCGAGCTCTTCAGGTGTAGTTACTTCCATAGGCTTCTTCTTCGCCTTCATAATGTTAGGCAATGACGCGTAACGAGGCTCGTTGAGACGTAAATCAGTGGTTACAATCGCAGGCAGTGTTAAACCAACAGTTTGTGCACCGCCGTCTACTTCACGAGTAACATTGACTTTATCGCCATCAACAACTACTTCAGAAGCAAAGGTACCTTGAGGTAAACCTGCCAACGCAGCCAGCATTTGCCCAGTTTGGTTGTTGTCGCTATCAATTGACTGTTTACCAAGGATAACCAACTGAGGCTGTTCCTTGTCAACAATAGCCTTTAACAGCTTAGCAACCGCTAGGGACTGCAGCTCTTCGCTAGTTTCTACCAAGATACCGCGATCAGCACCAAGCGCCAAGGCTGTGCGGATCTGCTCTTGAGATGATTTTTCACCCAGTGATACCACCACAATTTCAGTCGCAACGCCTTTCTCTTTCAGGCGTACTGCTTCTTCAACTGCAATTTCACAGAATGGGTTTAATGACATTTTTACATTCGCTAAATCTGCGCCAGAACCATCCGCTTTCGGGCGAACTTTAACGTTGTAATCAACTACTCTTTTTACCGCAACGAGAACTTTCATGAATATTCCGTCTGTCTTGAATAATATTTAAGGACAACTAATTTGTAACATTTATTGATGGTATAACTTACAAAATAAGCTGCGTTTGAGTCCCATTACATGGGCTAAAAAACGGCGGATATGGTGCCGCTTATGCTTCTAAAGGTCAAGATTTTATCGTCAATATCGACCCTTTGATCGATTTATAGTCAGTATCTACGACCGTTAGCGGATACATATACGATAATTTTAGCTATCTAGACCATCCTTACCTCTGAGGTGCTGGCGGGGCTTAAATCAAGTAGTTATACTGCACACATTGTTTGGTTATACACTATTTTAATGATCTGAGGAGTGAGTACGTGGAACGTGAAGCCATGGAATTTGATGTTGTTATTGTTGGTGCCGGCCCTGCTGGTTTAGCGGCTGCCTGTAAAATTCGCCAATTGAGTGAAGACATCACTGTTTGTGTAGTTGAGAAAGGTTCCGAAGTCGGTGCGCACATATTGTCGGGCGCAGTACTAGAGCCTCGTGCTATGAATGAGCTGTTCCCTGACTGGAAAGAAAAAGGCGCACCGTTAAACACGCAAGTTAAAGAAGACAAGTTCTTCATGTACACCAGTGCTACCAGTGCGATCAAATTGCCTAACTTCTTGATTCCTAAACCTACCCATAACGAAGGCAACTACATTGTCTCTATGGGTAATGTCTGCCGCTGGTTGGCTGAACAAGCTGAAGAGCTTGGCGTTGAAGTCTACCCGGGCTTCGCCGCTGCTGAAGTTCTTTATAACGAAGACGGTAGCGTTAAAGGTATTGCCACTGGTGATATGGGTGTAGCAGAAGATGGCAGTCACAAGCCCAGCTATACGCAAGGTATGGAGCTGCACGCTAAATACACCCTCTTCTCTGAAGGTTCACGCGGCCACTTAGGCAAGCAGCTGATGGAGAAGTTTGACCTTAATAAAGACAGCGACCCACAGCATTATGGTCTTGGTATAAAAGAAATTTGGGACATCCCGCCTGAACAGCATGAAGAAGGCTTGGTTGTGCATGGCTTAGGCTGGCCGTTGGACGAAGGCGGTGCAACCGGTGGTGCTTTTTTATATCACGCCGAAAACAATCAAGTATTCGTCGGTCTAATCACTGACTTGAACTATGAAAATGCACACTTATATCCGTTCGAAGAATTTCAACGCTTTAAACTACACCCTGAAACATCAAAATACCTGAAAGGCGGCACTCGTATTTCTTACGGTGCCCGTGCTTTATCCAAAGGTGGCTTAAACGCCCTACCTAAAATGAGCTTTCCCGGTGGCATCTTAATTGGTTGTGACGCGGGTACGCTAAACGCCGTTAAGATTAAAGGCAATCACACTGCAATGAAAAGCGGCATGATTGCAGCTGAAACTGTTGTTAAAGCCCTACAAGACGGCGAAGCTAATACTGACCTAACTGCTTTTGAAGATAACTTTAAATCATCGTGGGTACATGAAGAGCTATACAAGTCGCGTAACTTCGTTGGCATTATGCATAAGTTTGGTACCTTGATTGGTGCAGGGCTTATCTGGATTGAGCACAATATTTTTGGCGGTAAAATACCTCTTAACTTCAGAGACAACACCACCGACTATGGCGCAATGAAGCCAGCCAAAGACTGCAAGAAAATCAATTATCCTAAGCCAGACAACAAATTGACTTTTGATCGCCTATCTTCAGTATTTTTATCAAACACTAACCATGAAGAAGATCA
>JBLHWB010000122.1:0-6543 GCA_047628915.1 Porticoccus sp.
TCTATCACTAACAAGTCTGGCAACAGCCCTTCACCCTGCTGAATACGCTTATAGCGCCGCGTCAGCGCTTGTTTCATTGCGGCGTAGTCGTCGCCAGGCTCAATGCCTTCAATATTAAACCGCCGGTAGTCTTGCTTTAGCGGCCCCTCTTGGTTAAACACGACGCAAGAAGCAACCGTGGCCTCACCACTGGAATGACTAATATCAAAGCACTCCATCCGCGCTGGTGCTTCATCCAGTTGCAAGGCATCGCGCAACGCCTCAAATCGTTTGTGCATATTATCGCGAGTGACCATTAAGCTGGCGCAGTTCTGGTCTGCAGTTTGCTCAGCAAGCGCCAACCACTTGGCTCTGTTACCACGAACTTTAGTAGTAACCGCCGTTTTCCGGCCCATTTTGGCGGTTAAGGCCTGCGCTAAAATATCGTCATCAGGCAGCGGGTGGTTAACTAAAATCTCTTTGGGAATGTCTTGCAAGCTCTCGGCCAAGTAATATTGGGCTAAAAACGCCGACAATATTTCACCAACGCTTTCTTCTAAATGGATTTTTGGATAAAAACTTTTACTACCTAAAATGCGGCCAGCACGGGCAAACATTAGCTGCACGCAGATATAACCAGAATGAACAACACAGGCGACAATGTCTAAATCACCGGTTTCACCTTCAATATATTGTTTTTCGCGAATACTCTGCAGAGCACTTAGCTGGTCTCTGAATTCAGCCGCACGTTCGAATTCTAACTTGCCGGAAGACTCTTCCATTTTGTCGGCCAGCTCTTGCGTTAATACCTGGCTTTTACCTTCCAAAAACAGCTCGGTGTGTCTTACGGTGTCAGCGTAGTCTGGTACTGATATTTTTTCTACGCAAGGGCCGGTGCAGCGCCCTATCTGGTATTGCAAACAAGGTCTGGTACGATTTTTGAAAACAGTGTCTTCACAGGAGCGAACTTGAAATACTTTTTGTAAAAAAGCTAAACTTTCTCGCACCGCATTGGCGTTAGGGTATGGGCCAAAATAACGCCCCTTGCCCGTTTTTGCGCCGCGATGTACCGATAGACGCGGGTATTTACCCGCCGACACATGAATATAGGGATAAGACTTATCATCGCGCAGCAATATATTGTATTGCGGGCGATGACTTTTAATTAGGTTATGTTCTAACAACAGCGCTTCTGTTTCGCTATTAGTTATCGTTACATCAACACTGGCTATACGTGAAACTAAGGCAACGGTTTTATTATTTAAACCCGTTGCCCTGAAGTAACTGGACACCCTATTTTTAAGATTTTTAGCTTTACCGACATACAGTACCCCGCCGTCTGCCCCCAACATTTGGTAAATACCGGGGCGCGTGGTTAGCTGTTGCAAAAACGGTTTCGAATCAAAACCTTTGCGTTCAGTCGCTATAATGTCAGTTGAGTCAGTCATTGAAAATCATTGTAGGTGAATTGCTAAAGTACAGGCAATTATTCGTCATAAATTTGCCTAAAAGACAGATTAATTCGAGGTTCAAGGCAGCGTTTGCGTTTAGGCAGGCTATGCTGCCAACATGCTTGGGTTTGTCCTCGCATAATTAACAAACTACCGTTGGCTAAGTTAAATTTATGCTGTTCGCTAGTGTCACTCTTGTTGCGCAGTACAAAATCTCGCTCTGCCCCCAAGCTTATTGAGGCGACCACCGGATTAACACCTAACTCCGCCTCGTCATCACTATGCCAGCCCATCGAATCTTCGCCATTTCTATAGAGATTAGCTAACACCGAGTTACAGGGCTGCCCGCATACCTGAGTTATTAATTGGTTGATTTGTGTTAACGCTGTTGTCCAAGTGGCCGCCTTATGCTCGGTGCCAGAATAGCGATAACTAATACCCTCTTCGCCATACAAAGCCATCAGCCTAGGGCTTGGAATAGTCTTGCCAAACATTGTTAAATACTCTTTTTTCCAATCAAGTTCCGACTGCAAATTGGCGAACAATCTAGCTGCATCAGCCGCCAAAAAATAGGGGTAATAGATTAACTCACAACCGGTGTCTACTATTTCTTCGCTAGCGGATAAATTTGGGGTCACTGCTACTCGCTCATTCCAACTTACTTTACTATGTTAGCGCTGTTGCCGCTTAACAAAAATGATATTATGTATGCATGGTTAATACTAAACAGCGGCGAAGACTCTCTCTATGACACCACGTACTATAGTTTCACTCATTCTTGTTATTATAACAGCCTGCCTGTGGTTTTTTTCAAATGATATTGTTGAGTTAATTTTAAAACAACGAGAAGTACTGTTTGGTAAATATTCCAGCGGCGGCTTTTCTGCTCGGTTGCTGTTTAGTGTGTTATTTCTCGGCTTGGCACTGTTGCTACTAGACAAGAAAAAATCTGTTGGCGAAGCTATTGGTACGCTATTTATAATGACATTTTCTACTGTCATCACAATTGTACTGTTTATTTATGCCACAACGTTTTTGAAAGCTGAAGCACGTTATGTTGAAACCAAAGTTACCACAACTAATACTGCTGCTGGCAAAGCTGCGCCAAAATTAACTGGCGTAACAAGGCACCGTCCACCCAATAAACGCTATGCGTTCAGCCAGTCTGACGTTCCCGTGCAACACCGCTCTTACCCCAATGATCCGCCGGGGTATAAAGATCTCGATATTGTTTTAACCTCAGACAAATATGGCTTTAGAAACCTCGGCGAAATAAAAGACCAGTACCCTATTATCGCGGTCGGCGATAGCTTTGTTGCTGGCTCCCATGTTTCTGATGACCAAGGCTGGACAGAGCTACTGCAAAAAGATCTCGGTACAGATATATATAATCTAGGTGTATCTGGCAGTGACCCAAGGATTTATCTAAATAATTATGTAACTTTTGGGCAGAAATTTAAACCTAAAACCGTTTTATTCATGGTCTACCAAGGTAATGATTTCAAATATGATGTGCCGGTAGAACTTAATCAAAGCGCTAACTTACCCAGTTATCAGCCAAATTTAGTGGCAGCCTTACTAGGCATAAATTCTGCTATGGCAGCCACAGTAAGATATGAGCCAGGCCCTTTTGAAAGATTTACTGACACCTTAAAAACCTCGCCAGTCGCTCATGGCTATAGAGAGCTGTCTAGAACTGTATTAGAGAAAATTGGCTCCGACGCACCAGTGTCTGACTATAATGAAAAGGCAGGTTGGATGCCGTTAGCGATTAATACTCTTAACGGCACCCAGTTTTATTCGTTTAAACCCAAGCGTTTAGAACAAAGCCATCATAGTGTAGCGGCGTGGAAAAATAACAGCGCGTGGATAGCCACGTCACAAGCATTTATCTTGATGAAAGAAATGACCGAGAGCGAGGGCAGCCGCTTAATTATGGTCTGGGCGCCGGCTAAACCAAATATCAGTTTGGCTGCGGCAAACCCTGCCGACATAGATCAACAGCAACTGCATCGGTTTGGTAGCTATCGAATCAAAGATATGCCAGACCCAGCAACCTTTAAAGTAGATGTATTTAACTTTCTACAAAGCCAAGAAACTGTGTTTATGAATTTTTGTATTGAACAAGAAATTGAATGTATAAGCCCAACTGAGGCGCTGGTTGCCGCAACCAAATCTGGCCAGCAAACTTACTTTAGCTACGACCAACACTGGACACCTGAGGGCAACAAAGTAGTTGCCGACGTTATTGGCAACTACTTAGAAACAAGCCCCTAGCGGCGGTTAAAACAGTGTGTAAATAAATGGTGCTACGGCAGAGCCCTGCCCTAACACCAGCAGACCACCCAACAACACCATTACCAATACAATTGGAGCGAGCCAAAACTTTTTCCGCTCTGCCATAAAACTGGCTAAGTCTTTTAATAATTCAAACATTAGAATGGTTTCTCCATATGTGTTTTTGGCTTGTCTTGCTCACGTAAGACTCTATATGACTTACTATCGTCTGTTAGAGACCGGCGCATAGGGTCATTAAAAAGACGCATAATGAGGCCAATTGGCGTAATAATAAGCGCAAACAGTAACACCATAATAATATGCGTATTAATATAACCCGCTACCCCACCAAACTTCATCCAAAGGCTATATACCGGTTTTAAGGTAGCGGGCAATATTAATCCCCAGACGATAAAAACAGCGCCTAGGGTAAATGCCTTACCTGTCACTAAAATTGGTGCGTCAGCAATCCACGGTATTAACAAACCAAACAGTGCGATAATGATTGCACCAAACATTAAGCCAAACTTACGTAGTTCTGGCGTAGTAACTTTCGACGTATCTACAGACATGTCCATACAGTTAATCCAACTCAAATTCGTTTCGCCAATCATCATTACCAGCCCATTCAGGCTGCTCTGATTTCATTAGCACAAAGTTTTCTAATACCAAACAATCCATTTCTGTTCGCATAAAGCAGCGATAAGCATCTTCAGGTGTTGACACAATAGGCTCACCACGCACATTAAACGAGGTATTTACCAACACTGGGCAACCATCTTCAGCCTCGAAGGCGTCTAACAAATTATAAAAGCGTGGATTAGTTTCGGGATGAACCGTTTGAATACGCGCCGAATAATCAACATGGGTAACCGCTGGAATTTTCGAGCGCGGGATATTAAGCCGCTCAATACCAAATAACTTTTCTTGCTCCGCTGTCATTGCCAAGCGCTTATCTTCCACTATCGGTGCAACCATCAACATATAAGGACTTGAACGATCATGTTGAAACCATTCAGACACTTTTTCAAACTTAACTGCCGGTGCAAAAGGCCTAAACGACTCACGATATTTGATTTTTAAATTCATGATTGACTGCATTTTTGTTGAGCGCGGATCACCAATAATTGAGCGCCCACCAAGTGCCCTCGGACCAAACTCCATCCGGCCTTGATACCAACCGACAACATTCTCAGTCGCCAAAAGCTTAGCCAAACGAGGATAGAACTCAGCGTCAGGCAAATACTGATAGTTAGCACCGGTTTCATCTAAGTAACTACGGATTTCATCATCCGAAGCTCGCGGCCCTAAATAACTGCCGCGCATACTGTCACCTTCTTCAGCAGTACGTGGCTTCTCTAAATACTCATGCCAAATAGATAAGGCAGCACCCAAAGCACCGCCAGCATCACCTGAAGCTGGCTGCACCCAAATATCCTTAAAAATACCTTCGCGTAACAGGCGGCCATTGGACACACAATTAAGGGCTACCCCGCCTGCCAAGCATAAATACTCAACATCAAGTTCAGCTCTAACCGTTTTGGCGATCTTTAATACAATCTCTTCGGTAACTACCTGGATAGACGCGGCAATATCCATTTCGCGCTGAGATATTTCGGTTTCAGCCGTTCTGGCTGGGCCGCCAAACAAGTCAGCAAAGTGATTATTGGTCATGGTTAGACCGGTGGCAAAATTAAAGTACTTCATGTTCAAGCGGAAGGTACCATCGTCTTTCACTTTGATCAGATTATCCATAATCAAATCAACGTATTTAGGCTCTCCATAAGGCGCCAAGCCCATCAATTTATACTCACCTGAGTTAACTTTAAACCCCGTATAATAGGTAAACGCCGAATACAATAAACCTAACGAATGCGGAAACTGGATCTCCCATTGATGCTTTAACTGATTACCATCACCCAGCCACACACTACTAGTAGCCCATTCACCTACTCCGTCAAGGCATAAAACCGCGGCTTTTTGAAATGGACTTGGGAAAAATGCCGATGCGGCATGGGATTGATGATGCTCAGTAAACATTAACGGAGGTAGGTCTTTTTCCTCCATGGAGCCTAACTCTGCCAATTCGCGGCGCAAGGTCTTTTTTAGATACAGCTTTTCTCGCAACCATACCGGCATAGCCGCCAAAAACGATTTAAGACCGCGCGGCGCATAAGACAAATAGGTTTCTAGCAAGCGTTCGAACTTTAGCAGTGGCTTGTCGTAAAACACCACATAATCAACATCTGCCAGGGCTAAGCCTGCTTCATTCAAGCAAAACTCACTGGCCATAGCAGGAAATGCAGGATCATGTTTTTTGCGAGTAAAGCGCTCTTCTTGGGCTGCAGCGACAATATTGCCGTCAACTACCAACGCTGCTGCGCTGTCATGGTAAAAAGCAGATATCCCTAAAATGACTGTCGCCACGTAAATCTCCAGTGCTAAAAAACTGTAACAGCCAAAGCTGTCTCTATAAGGCGGGGATTTTATCTTTATTAGGGCTTGGGTTATAGCTTAAATATAAATATTTATCGCTTATGCGAGGCGCTGACAGCTTGCACTATATGCCACCGGTTCTCGTTGCAGCCGTACTTGGTATAGGTCTTCAATGGCTGCGCTTAGTGCGGCCGCGTAACTCAATATATCTTCGCTAGTGGCACCGCCCACATTAACCAGCACCAGCGCTTGTTTACTATGAGTTTCCACCGCTCCTATGCGCTTACCTTTCCAGCCGGCATTATCAATTAACCAGCCCGCGGCGAGCTTAACGCTGCCATCGGCTTGTGGATAGGCCACCAAGTCAGGGTAAGCCTTCAATAGCCGCTGATAATGACTG
>JBLHWB010000123.1:0-6513 GCA_047628915.1 Porticoccus sp.
ATTCATGATCTTGGTTATTTGCTTGGCGATATTTCGTCGGCAAGATTATTTGATGAATCGCTTAAATTATTGATGGGGGGATATGGCCAAGCCGTTTTCACCCAACTGCAGCAGCTGGACTTATTTTCAAAGTTATATCCAGCTACCCAGCAATGTATTGACGATGCGCCACAGCGAACGGCGGCCCTTCTCGAAGAGGCATTAAAAAATACTGATCGACGCATTGCCCAAGAAAAACCAGTTACGCCGGCATTTATTTATGCTGCACTGCTGTGGCCAGTAGTTCAGCAGTTAGTCGACAAGACCACTGACAACGCTCCGCCCAGTCAAGCGCTGCAACAAGCGGCCGACCAAGCGATACGCCAGCAAATTACTAATACTGCTATACCTAAACGCTTTTCGATTGCCATGCGTGAAATTTGGGACATGCAAATACGCCTTGAAGATAGACCGGGCAAACGGGTCTATAGCATTTTGAGCCACCCCCGATTCAGAGCCAGCTATGACTTTTTACTGCTGCGTGAGCAGGCAGGAGAGTCCCTGAGCGAGCTTTGCCAGTGGTGGACAGATATTCAAAATGTTGACGACGACAAAAAAGATAGCATGATCAACGCATTGGGCAAACAGCCTAAAAAACGCCGCCGCAAATCTAAGAAAAAAGATAGCCCACCTGCTGATAAATGAACACTGCATACGTCGCCTTAGGCGCCAATTTAGGCAACCCTTTAAGCCAGCTTAATCAAGCCATTGCATCACTCAATACAACGCCGCATATATCAGTTATTACCGCTGCCAGTATTTACCAAAGCACAGCCATTGGCCCTGGCGAACAGCCTGATTATCTAAACAGCGTTGTGCACATAACGACAATGCTAAGCCCTGACGATTTACTAGCTGCACTGCATACTATAGAGACTAATTTAGGCCGAGTCAGAACAGTCAGCTGGGGCGCACGAACCCTTGATTTAGACCTTTTACTGTATGACCAATTTACCAGTACAACACTAGAGCTCACTGTCCCTCACCCTAGGATGTGTGAAAGAAATTTCGTTATCTACCCCTTACTGGAGATTACCACAGCGCTGATACTACCTAATGGACTAAGCGTAGAAACTATTGCGCAAAAGCTTGTAAATGTGGGGATACAGCGTAAAAATAGCTTCAACTCTCAACGCATGCAATGGATGAACTAAATGCAGCAAGCTACTGACGAAGCAATTGTTTTAAGTGCTGCTCCAAGCCATAACTTTGTAGCTGTTGAAGGTCCGATTGGGGTTGGTAAAACCACCTTGTGTAAAAAACTAGCCAACACATTCAATTATCACACCTTGTTAGAAAACGCTGACAACAACCCATTTTTAGAGCGTTTTTATAATAACGAAAATGTTGCCCTTGCTACCCAATTACACTTTCTCTTTCAGCGCAGTAAACAGTTAGCTGAATTACACCAAAACGATATGTTTGACCCACGCAGGGTAGCTGACTTTTTAATTGAAAAAGACAAAATATTTGCCCAAGCCAATTTAGACGCAGACGAATATGCTTTATATAAGCAGGTCTACCATGAGCTGCAGCCAAAATCGGTTAGGCCTGACCTAGTTATTTACTTACAAGCGCCGGTAGACACTCTAATAAAACGTATTATCAAGCGCGGTATTATTGCCGAAAAATACATTAACCGTGATTACTTAGAGCAACTCAACGAAGCCTATAGTCAATTTTTTCTATATTACGATGGCGCTCCGCTATTGATAATCAATGCAACTGATATAGACTTCGCCGACAACGACCAGCACTACCAGCAGCTATTAAGCTATATGCAAGGCATTACTAGCGGTAGACATTATTTCAACCCTGCCATTGCAGTTTAACGGCAGCTAACCAGAGCATTTCTCATGGCGGCTATTACTCCACAAACGCTGAAAACCCTAAAGCAAGACGGCAAAAAGTTTTGTTGCGTCACCGCTTATGATAGTACTTTTGCCGCAGTAGTAGACAATGCAGGCATCGAAACTATATTGGTTGGTGATTCATTGGGAATGGTCTTGCAAGGTAATAAAGACACTTTGTCAGTGACTATTGAAGACATGTGCTACCACCTGCAATGCGCTAGTCGAGGCGTGTCTAACGCCTTAGTGATTGGCGATATGCCATTTATGTCTTATGCCACTTATGAGCAGACACTAGCTAACGCCAGTGAGCTAATGCGAGCCGGTGCCCACATGGTAAAAATGGAAGGCGGTGAATGGTTATGCGAAAGTATTAGTGCACTGGCTGAACGCGGCGTACCGGTATGTGGACACCTAGGCTTAACTCCCCAATCGGTAAATGGCTTGGGCGGGTTTAAAGTACAGGGTCGATTGCCAGAGGAAGCTACTGCCATATTAGAAGATGCTATCGCGCTAGAAGAAGCTGGCGCGTCGATGCTAGTACTGGAATGCGTTCCCAGCGAATTGGCCGCAAAGATCACTCAAGCGCTATCTATACCAGTAATTGGTATCGGTGCCGGCCCAGATACAGACGCGCAAGTATTGGTTTTACATGACATGTTAGGACTCAATGCAAGAGCGCCTAAGTTTGTCAAAAACTTCATGACTGGAACTGATAGTATTCAAGCAGCCATTGAGGCATTTTCTAGCGCAGTAAAAGATGGTTCTTTCCCAGCAGAAGAGCATCAATTTCATTAGAGAAAACCACTCTAAACAGTTGATAGTAAACATTTTTTAATATTTCTGTGATATTTGGTAACAAACATTGATAAACAACGCTTCTGTTTGTAACATTTTTATCTATCAAGGTAATTGCTCACATTGATCTATTGCGGCATACTCCGCCAACTGAGGGCCATATGTGGCCTAGGAATTGGTAGAAAGCGCCTTATGATTTGGCTAACTTTAACCTTACTGTAATAAAATTACAGTTCGAACTATTAGGATTGCTATGCAGACAATAAGTACCGTCAAAGCATTACGCAATGCAGTGAAAGCTGCGAAGCAGGCAGGTAAAAAAATCAGCTTTGTGCCTACCATGGGTAATCTCCATGAAGGCCATCTGCAATTAGTACGCCGCGCCAAAGTCGTATCTGACTTTGTTGTCGTTAGTATTTACGTTAACCCGCTGCAGTTTGGTGCCAGCGAAGATTTAGATAACTATCCGCGCACTTTATCGGCAGACAAGCAAAAACTATTTGCTGAAGGCGCCGATTTACTCTTCACCCCAATTACTGAAGAGATGTACCCAAATATAAATGCAGCCCCACCGACAGTTGTATCAGTGCCAAAAATTTCTGAAACCCTATGCGGCCAAAATAGACCTGGTCATTTTGCTGGCGTAGCAACAGTGGTTAGTAAATTATTCAATATGGTGCAGCCAGAAATTGCTATTTTTGGTAAGAAAGATTTTCAGCAATTACTTGTTATTAGAAAAATGGTAGAAGACCTTTGTCTGCCTATTGAAATTATGGGCGTCACTACTGCCCGCGCTGAAGATGGCCTGGCTTTGAGCTCACGCAATGGCTACCTAAACGAAAACGAGCGCGATATCGCGCCTAAATTACACAGAATATTGCTCGACTATCGCGATGCTATCGCCAGCGGTTTTGATAACTATCCTGACCTGCAGCGCTATGGTACTGAAGATTTAAGACAAGCCGGTTTTGAACCCGACTATTTCAGTATTCGCGACGCTAAAACACTAGAAGACATTACCGTAGACACAGAAGAAGCGGTCATAGCCGTAGCCGCCAATCTAGGTGCTACCAGACTGATAGATAACACTACTCTAGCAATTAACCCGTCAAGCGACTGGGGCATGCTGGCTAGCCAATAAGCGCTAGCCACAAACATCGTCCTCTCCTAAGATTTCTTCTCTGCTGCGACTCTATAGCATAAATCAGATACTCCCTTGTCAAATATCTACAATACAAGCTGTCGCCTTGAATATTATTGATTTAAGATTAACGGCTTTCGACCAACATAATTAGAACTAGGCAGAAAATAATGACCGACGTTACTACTTACCCTGTGCCCGCTAGCGCAAAAAAAATCACTCACATGACCGACGAGCAATATCTTGTCGAATATAATGAATCGATAAGCGACCCAAATACTTTCTGGGCACGCAAAGCAAAAGAGTTTCTGAGCTGGCAACAACCGTGGGATCAAGTCTGCCAGTTTGATTTTATCAAAGGTGAAACTAGCTGGTTTAGCAACGGCAAACTAAACGTTAGTGAAAACTGCATTGATCGTCACTTAGCGAAGCGCGCCAACCAAACTGCCATAATATGGGAAGGCGACAACCCCAACGACAGCAAACACATTAGCTATCAAGAATTACATGATGAAGTGTGTAAGCTCGCCAATGCGTTAACAACTCGCGGCATTAGCAAAGGTGACAAAGTCTGCATCTATATGCCGATGATTCCTGAAGCCGCTTATGCCATGCTGGCCTGCGCGCGTATCGGCGCAGTTCATTCAGTGGTATTTGGCGGTTTCTCCCCCGAAGCGCTAAAAGATCGCATTCTTAACTCTGATTGCCAAACGGTTATAACTGCCGACGAAGGTGTACGCGGCGGCAAAAGTATTCCACTAAAAGCCAATGTTGATACAGCGCTAGCAGGCTGCCCGAATGTTAGCACTTGCTTGGTGGTTAAACGCACCGGTGGTGAGATTAACTGGAATGACAAAATTGATGTGTGGTACCACGCTGCCACTGAGGTAGAAGTAAGCACATACTTACCTGCAGCGATAGACTCAGAAGACCCGTTATTTATTCTTTACACCTCAGGCTCTACCGGCAAGCCCAAGGGAGTTATGCATACCACTGGTGGCTATTTGTTAGGCGCCGCTATTAGTTACAAATATATTTTCGACCATCAAGAGGGCGAAGTTTACTGGTGCACAGCCGATGTGGGCTGGATAACAGGTCATACCTACTCTCTGTATGGTCCTTTGAGTAATGGCGCCACCACAGTCATCTTTGAAGGGGTGCCTACCTACCCCGACGCATCACGTTTCTGGCAAGTGATAGACAAGCATCAAGTTAATATTTTTTATACCGCGCCAACGGCTATTCGCGCATTGATGGCGCAAGGTAATGACTTTGTAGACAGTACTTCACGGCAAAGTATCCGCCTGCTGGGAACCGTTGGCGAGCCAATTAACCCTGAAGCCTGGCAGTGGTATTACCGCACCGTCGGCGAAGAGCGCTGCCAAATTGTTGATACTTGGTGGCAAACCGAAACTGGTAGCGCAATGATCACACCACTGCCCGGTGCAACTGCCTTAAAGCCGGGCTCTGCCAGCCGACCATTCTTTGGCGTGCAACCAGTGTTACTAGACGGCGACGGCAATGAGCTTGAGGGCGCTGGCGAGGGTAACTTAGCGATTAAATCCTCTTGGCCCAGCCAAATACGCAGTGTCTACGGCGATCACCAACGGATGATCGATACTTACTTTTCAACCTACCCTGGCTACTACTTCACTGGCGACGGCGCCCGTCGGGACGCAGACGGCTATTATTGGATAACAGGGCGAGTTGATGACGTATTAAATGTATCAGGTCACCGTATGGGCACCGCAGAAATCGAATCTGCCTTGGTATTACACGACGCCATTGCCGAGGCCGCTATTGTGGGTTACCCCCACGATATTAAAGGCCAAGGTATCTATGCCTATGTCATTCCGATGCACGGCGTCACCCCAAGCGATGAATTACTAAAGGAGTTATATGCAATAGTGGCCACGGAAATTGGACCCATCGCTAAACCTGACTTGATTCAATGGGCAGCTGATTTACCAAAAACTCGCTCTGGCAAAATTATGCGTCGGATATTGCGTAAGATAGCCGCTAATGAGTTAGAAAGCTTAGGAGACACAAGTACCCTGGCAGACCCAAATGTAGTCGATCAACTGATCGAATACCGCCTCAACAGATAATTTTATCGAACAAAAACAATAGCTTATTGATATTTAAAAAGTAGACATAAAAAAAGGGAGCCATTGGCTCCCTTTTTTTATTACTTACGCGATTACTCTGCAGTAGGTGCAGGCTCTGCGGCGGGTGCAACTTCAGCGTCACCCATTTCTTTCATGGTTAGCTTGATACGACCGCGGTTATCCACGTCTAGTACCTTAACTTGTACATCTTGACCTTCAGTTAGGTAGTCGCCAATATTCTCAACGCGCTCTTCTGCAATTTGAGAAATATGAACCAAACCATCTTTACCAGGCAAGATATTCACGAAAGCACCAAAATCAACAATCTTATTCACTTTACCAGTGTAAATTTTGCCAACTTCAGCTTCAGCCGTCACCGACTCAACCATTTCTCTAGCAATACGCAGTGCATCTCCATCAGGAGCAAAAATACGCACTGTGCCGTCGTCGTCGATATCGATATCAGCGCCACTGGCTTCAGTAATACTACGAATCATCGCACCACCTTTACCAATTACGTCACGAATCTTATCTGAATCAACTTTAACCATAGTCATGGAAGGCGCATTATCAGATA
>JBLHWB010000124.1:0-6499 GCA_047628915.1 Porticoccus sp.
ACCACCAAGCTCCCAAGCTAATAATAGTTTCATCGCGATGACTTACAGCAAGCTATGCTTTTAGTTTTGGGAACAATACTGGTGTGTTGTCACGGTATTTAATATAGTCCTGGTTATCACTCCAACGTGCGTCAGCGCGCTGTTCCAATAGAGGTATCCCACTCACTTTAGTTAACAGCAAATAGACGAAGATGGGGGATATAAGCGTGACGTATTGCAGGCCGCTAAGGGTAGACAGGGAGGCTACGGCAATGCCTACCCATAGAACCACTTCACCAAAGTAATTTGGATGGCGTGAATATGCCCACAAGCCGGTGGTAATAAATGGTGTTGCCTTATCAGGATTAGCTCTGAATTTTCGTTTCTGTGCGTCGGAAATAACTTCAATAGCAAAACCTAATACCCAGATCGCTATACCGATAATACCAACAATGCCTAGCTCTACTTTACCGCTATTGCCCAGTGCGGTAAGTGCGCACACAGCGGTTAAAAATACCCATAGGCCCTGCAATGTCCAGGTGAGTAAAAAGCGGGAAAAAGATGGTTTAATCTTATCGAAGCGGCCATCGCCGCCATCTTGGAATACCCTTATGAACAAAAAGCTACCTAAGCGCAGCGCCCAAATACCAATGAGACTAGCAATAATAATAGAGCGTAAATCTAGTTGGTCGACGGTTAAAATACCGATAATAACTGCTGTTAAATAGGTGACGCTGCCAGTCAGATCATAGAACTTTTCGGTTTGAAAAATAAACGATGGAATAAATGCTAGCCATTGAATGACAAAGATGATGATAGCCATTGCTATTAGGTTAGGCAGTCCTGCTATTAGTGCACCTGGCTCACTAGCTAAATAGCCAATTAGCAGTGAAAACAGAAAGATCACGATCGTAATAATTAGATTTTTAATCATAAGAATTTATTCTTCTAGTTGTTTAACAGTTAATAATAAGTTGTCCGCTAGTTACGGCGCAATAGTGCATTTAGTGCAACTAGGATACCGAGCAATTGGGCGTCTTACAATTGACTTTTGAGTTATGAAAAACGTCTGTTAATGGCAACCTTAGGGCAGGCTTTTGGCTTATTATGGTCAATGTTAAAGCTGCAATAATATAATAGACTACAGCCTGTGATTACATTATTGCAATGTAACTAGGTTTAGTACCGCGGTTTGTATAAAGAGTATTTATTAGTATGACTAAGCAAGTGATTATTATCGGCAGCGGCTTCGGCGGAATGTGTGCGGCAATTAACTTATTAAAAGATGGGATTGATGACTTTTTGATTCTAGAGCGGCGCCCATTTATGGGTGGCACATGGTGTCAAAACACCTACCCAGGTGCTGCAGTTGATGTGCCATCGCCATTATATTCAATTTTCTCTGAGCCCTACGATTGGTCGCAGATGTTTGCCGAGAGAAGTGAGCTAGAGGCATATACCAACCATATTATTGAAAAACATAAGTTGGCTGATAAAACGGTATTAAATGCCTGTGTAGAGCAATTACTTTGGCACGATGATAAGCAGCAGTGGGAGATTAAAATTGGCGATGCGAAATCTTACTTCTGTCAATTTGTTATTAACGCAACCGGGCCCTTAAGTACACCGGTGACGCCTGAGTTCGACGGCAGGGAGTCGTTTCAGGGCAAAGCGTTTCATACCAATAATTGGGACCACAGCGTTGACCTAAAAGGTAAAAAGGTGGCAGTTATTGGCAGTGGTGCTAGTGGCGCCCAAGTAATACCAGCTATCGCGCCAGAAGTTGAACAGTTACATGTATTCCAACGCACCCCGCATTGGATTATGCCCAGACCAGACCGCGTCTTTTCTGAGCGGCAGCGGAGTTTGCTGCGCAAACCGTGGGCTTATAATTTATTGCGTCGGTGGATCTACTGGACGTTTGAACTGCGCGTTATCGCCTTTAAATATTCTAAAAAAGCGCTAGATTTCGTAAGTAAAAATCAAGCGATAAAACATATTGATAGTCAAATATGTGATCCTAAATTAAGAGCCAAGGTAACGCCTGATTACACTTTTGGTTGTAAGCGTGTGATTATGTCTAGCACTTTGTATCCAGCCCTCTGCAGAGAAAATGTAACGCTGCAAGACCAAGGCATAAAAAGCATTACAGCAACTGGTATCGTCACTGGTGACGGTCAAGAAATCGATCTTGATGTGATTGTGTATTCAACTGGCTTTGATTTCATCGACGGCTTAATTTCTTATCCCGTTATTGGTAAAGCTGGTAAAAAGCTACATGATTTTTGGCAGGCCTATCCACGAGCCTATCTAGGTACATCGGTGCCAGATTTCCCCAATCTATTTATGATTACTGGGCCTAATACAGGTATTGGACACACCTCGGCATTATTTGTCATTGAAGCGCAATTACTTTACATAATGAGTTGTCTTCGAGCTGTCAAAGCAGAACAGGCTAATAGTATTGACGTCAGTAGCGCTGCAGAAGCTGAATATACGGCTATGATTCACCGCGAAATGCAGCAAACAGTATGGCAAAGTGGTGGTTGTAAAAGTTGGTATAAAAGTGATTCAGGTTATGTAGTGGCAATGTTTCCTGGCTTTACTTTCAGCTTTAGACACCTAGCAAATAAGTTTCGTCGCAAGCATCATGTTTTTTCACGGTAGGTAAATTTTATGAAAGTTTTTGATAATAAAGTTGTTGTAATAACGGGTGCAGCCTCCGGTATGGGCCGCGAGTATGCCTTGGCCTTTGCTAAGCTCAATAGTAAGTTGGCCTTATGTGATTTGGATGAAGCGGGGTTGAACGAAACTGTAGCGTTGGTGAAAAAAATCGGTGATACCGAGGTTTATACAAAGCTATTTAGCGTAGCCGACGAAGCCGCTGTTTACGAATTTTCCAGCGAGGTCGCTAGTACCTTGGGCGATGCAAGTATAGTTATTAATAATGCCGGTATTGAAGGGACTGGTGGACCTGGGTGGATGACGCCATCTGATGGTTTTAAGCGTGTAATGGATGTAAATTTATATGGTGTGGTTTACTGCTCTCAGGCTTTTTTACCGCAACTAGCTAAAAATAAAGAGGCGGCTCTAGTAAATGTTTCTAGCGTGTTTGGAATGATTGGTTCGCCGGGCAGTGCGGATTACTGCGCCAGTAAGTTTGCTGTGCGTGGTTATACCGAAACCTTAATGGCAGAGCTTAATGATAGTCATGTTCAAGTTCACTTAGTTCACCCTGGTGGTATTAAAACTAATATAGCTCGCAAAGAAGACACTCGGTTAGTGGCGGCGCCTTTTTTAACCACACCGCCGGCAGAAATTGTTGCCTATGTTATAAAAGGTATTCGCAATAATAACCCTAGAATTGTATATGGTAATTTATCGACCATTATTCGTTTGATGGTGCATTTACTCCCGCTGAAATGGCGCTACAAGCTGCTCGCTAGAACGACTCCTGGCACAGACGGAGCTGCGTCTAGCTTAGGTGGAAGCCAATAGCTATGTTCATGCTTGCTTTTATTGTCTTGGATATAACAGTCGCTTTGATCGTTATTTTTATTTTTTCGCAGCGCTTCAGAATAAGCTTACTTAATTTTTTAGCGCGCTTAGAGGCGAGGGCCTATGGTTTAAAAGTAAAAAAGCATAGCCTCGATGAGTTGGATATATACTATTTAGACAGCGGCGATAGCGGTACTAATAAGCCTGTCATTGTGATGGTGCACGGTTTTACTGCAACTAAAGAATTGTGGGCAAGATTTGCTAAACATTTAGTTAAAGACTTTCGTATAATCGCGCCTGATTTGGCCGGTCATGGCCAGACTGAATACAACCCAAGCTTTGATTACAGTATTCCCGCTCAATGTGAACGGCTAAAAAAATTACTCGATGATTTAAATATCGAACAAGCGCATATCACTGGTAATTCTATGGGTGGCTTTATTGCAGCCAACTTTGCTAAAACATATCCTGCAGCAGTACTTAGTGTTGGTCTGCAAGACCCAGCTGGCGTAACTACGCCACAACAAAGCGAAATGGAAATTATGTTAGCTCAAGGGCGCAACCCATTTGAAGTACATAGTAAGGCTGAATTTAAGCAGTTTTATAAGATGACAACCGTCAAGCAGAATATTTTACCGCCATTTTTACTGCGGGTAATGGCTGAGATTTATATTCAGCGGCGTGAAGAATTTATGAACATTTTTTCTGATTTTTATAATAGAGATTTACTTGATAGCAGTTTGGCAGAAATAACCGTGCCTACCCAATTACAGTGGGGTGATAAAGATCAGCTGATAAATGTCAGTGGCGTTGATGCATGGCGCGCAGGAATCCCCACAATCGATGCAAAAGTATGGCCAGCAGTAGGGCATATGCCCTATGTTGAAATTCCAGCTGAATCAGCGAATTACTATAAAGCGTTTTTGATTGGTATCGCAAACAAGTAAGCTATAGAAAATTAGTTATAATAATTGCTCGATAAATTTAGAGAGATACTATGCGTTTTGAGTCTGTCGAGCGTGCCGCCGACGCTATCATTGAACAAACCAATGGCATTATTGTTTTGGGTATGCCGCTTGGTATGGGTAAGCCAAATCCATTGGTTAATATTTTATATGCTAAGGCAAAGGCGAATAGTGAGCTATCGTTAACTATAGTTACTGCCTTGTCACTGGCAAAACCGGCAGTCAGAGGCGTGTTACAGCAACGATTTTTGGCACCGTTTATTGAACGAGTTTATGCCGACTACGAAGAGCTTACCTATTTGCATGACACGAGAGCTGGGAAGCTCCCCGCTAATGTCACAGTGCATGAATTTTTCGTCCAACCCGCTAGCGAGCTAAACAACCCTTACACTCAACAAAATTATATTAATAGCAATTACACTCATGCGGCTCGTGACATGAATGCTCGCGGTATTAATGTGGTCGCGCAAACCATCTCTAAGCGAACTCATAATGGTAGTGAGCAGTTAAGCCTTAGTTGTAATCCTGAGGTTACTTTAGACCTAATGCCACGATTAGCTAAGCGAAAACAAGCTGGTGAAACAATATTAGTGGTAGGGCAAACCCATAAAGATTTGCCGTTTATGGGAAATAGCGCCATCGTACCAGCGGACCTGTTTGATATAGTTATTGATGACCCTAGCTATGACAGCCGTTTAATAAGCACGCCTAATATGCCGGTTGGTATGATTGAACATTTTATTGGCCTCGCTGCTAGCGCTTTAATTAAAGACGGTGGCACGCTACAGATTGGTATTGGCGCATTAGGTGATGCCGTAGCCAACGCAGTTTTACAGCGCCATACAAATAATGACCACTATCAAAACCTACTTAAAGCGGCAGAGTTCACTTCAGAGCAGTTTCCGCTATTAGCAGAAGACGGTGGCAATGGCTTATTTGCCCAAGGTTTATATGGTTGTAGTGAGATGTTTACCTATGGCTTATTCGAGATGTTTAAAGCCGGTGTTCTAAAGCGCCAAGTAATTGACGACAAAGGGCGTAGTATTGCTATGCATGGTGGTTTCTTTTTAGGGCCAAATGCTTTTTATAAAGGTCTGCGTGAGTTGTCAGAAGAAGAGCGATCACAGATCGATATGACTAATATTAGCTTTGTAAACTCACTCTATGGTGATGAGGACTTGAAACGAAGCCATCGAGTCGACGCAAGATTTATCAATACAGCTTTTTCAGTCACTTTAATGGGCGCTGGTATTGCTGATCAGTTAGAAGACGGTCGTGTACTTAGCGGGGTAGGTGGCCAGTATAATTTTGTCGCCCAAGCGCATGAGCTTGAAGGCGCTAGATCAATTTTGTTGGTGCGTGCTACGCGGGTTAAAGATGGTGAAATAAGGTCTAATATCCTGTGGAATTATGGTCATACAACTATTCCAAGACATCTGCGTGATGTTGTAGTAACCGAATACGGTGTTGCCGATTTGCGTGGTAAAACAGATAGCGAGACTATTGCGGCTATGTTGAATATTAGCGATTCATGCTTTCAAGGCGAGCTAATGGAAAAAGCCAAGGCGCTGGGTAAATTGCCAGTTGACTATGAAATTCCTAGTCAATACACCAATAATACTGCAGAGCGCTTAGATAGTATTTATAAGCAATATGCTGATACTGAATACTTTAAAATGTTTCCACTAGGTAGTGACTTTACCTATATCGAAGAAACTTTATTAGCGGCCCTAGATTGGCTTAAAAAGAATATGAAATTATCCGGCGCATTAGAAATCGCTAAAGCTAGCTTTATTGATGATGAGGCCCAGAAGCACTATCAGCCACATTTAGAAAGAATGGGCTACGACAAAGCAGTAGCGGTAGAAGATAAACTTTACCGACAGTTGCTGTTAGTCGGTTTGATTAAAACAGCTAATAACTAGAATACCTAAACGTAAAAAGCAGTAGACGGCGAGCCGTCTACTGCTTTGCTTGCTATTCGCTGTAGTTTAAACAGGAACTACTTTATTTGCACAAGGACCTTTTTGGCCTTGGCCAACTTCAAACTCAACGGC
>JBLHWB010000125.1:0-6374 GCA_047628915.1 Porticoccus sp.
AATAGTTAGGAAAACAATGAAAATTAAGATTATTTTGCTATTGCTCGCCTTGGCACTGGTCGCACCAATGATTATTTCTGGACCTGATGGCAACCCCATAATGACGGTAGATGATTGGAAGCCCGACACCAACATGCTCGCCAAAGTAAAAGAAATAGCGGGTTTGACTATTCAAACGATTGAAGAGCTAACCAATATATCCCTAAACGACGACAGTTTAGATACCGGTAATGTTATGCACAAATGGCAAGACGCGGAGGGGCTTTGGCATTTCTCAGATAGCATTCCTGAAGATAGCCAAGTCAAAAATCTAACGACAGGTGAGATGCCTAAACTAGCTAATGACACTATAGTCGCCGCGAAAGTAACCATAGCGACTAACAACAAGAATGAGCCAAGTGAACTGCCGTCATCACCACTGGTTTCGCCCACTAAAGTTGCTCAGCTGAAGTCAGACTCAGAAAACATTAAGCAGATGGCGCAACAGCGCGCAGACACGCTGGAATCAATGTAAGTTATTCCAGCGGTCTTAACATGTGGACCCCATCCTTGGGCGCGATAAACAAACCTTCGCAACTTGCGGTTTTATGATCGCCATCAAACATCTCGCCGTGAATAACAGTTTTACGGCCATCTACTCTTTTTAGCCACGCTTTTAGTTGTAGCTGTTTATTTAATGGCGACCGAGCATGATAATGAACAGTTAACCGTCCCGTCATTCCCGGCTGCTTACCAATCATTTGGGCCATACCCAAAAATTGATCAAATATAGCGGCCACAAACCCGCCATGAATTGTTCCCGGCGGGCCTTCGTAAGCCCAAC
The DNA here is from genome assembly GCA_047628915.1 of Porticoccus sp. GTDB lineage: Bacteria > Pseudomonadota > Gammaproteobacteria > Pseudomonadales > CAWVSB01 > CAWVSB01. The sequence continues at coordinate 824 of JBLHWB010000125.1, forward strand.
CACAAAATACACTGCCAGAGGCTTTGCCATCTTTGACTTCAATTGTCACCGGCGGTGACAACGGGTTTGATAAACCACTTAACGGACTTAGCTCGTGGCTGACGTCACTAAATGATTGATACGGGCCATTCTCAAGATAATCTACTTTGCCAAAATAACGTGGCGAATTTTCTAGCGCTGCCACCGCGCCATCAAGTGAGCTGGAAATATTATCCAACACCTCAATATCAGCGTCACTAGTCACTAACAATTCGATTAAGTCTTTAATTTTTGCGCTAACGTGACGCGTTGCTTGCCAATTTCCGCGATGCTCTGGTTCCAATTTAGCAATTGAATCTGGAATTATATAAACATCGGGGATTTCAAAATCGTCCTGCATTTTATCTACCGCATTATTGCTTATAAGTTGTCACGCCACCCACTACTGTGCGAATAACGTTGATGTCTTTTATTGTTGTTGGAACATCTAAGGGGTTTTGATTCAACACTACTAAGTCAGCAAACTTACCCGCCTCTATGGAGCCGATTTGATCTTCTTTAAATATCTGCCAGGCTGCATCTATAGTAGTGGCTCTTAGTGCCTGCATAACACTCAGGCGTTGCTCAGGTCCAATAACTTTGCCACTGGTTGATAAGCGATTAACCGTAGCCCAAACCCCCAGCAGTGGATCCATTGGCACAATAGGAGCGTCAAGATGAATAGAGAAGCGTAAACCCAAGTCTAGGGCTGACTTAGTTGGGCTCATTCTAGCGGCGCGCTCTGGCCCCATAAATATATCCCGATGACGATCGCCCCAATAGTAAGTATGCGCACTAAAGAAGCTAGGAGTAATACCAAGCTCTTTCATTCTTACTAATTGGTCTTCGCGCGCCATTTGCGCGTGAATCAGTATTAGCCTAGGGTCGGCAACATAATTCTCTTGTTGCGCCAACGCAAAGGCATCAATGATGTCATCAATCGCCGCATCACCATTGCCGTGTATAGCCATTTGATAGCCAGCTTTATGATATTTACTCACCCACTCAATCAAGTCTTCTTTGATAACTCGAGGATAGCCTCTGCTGAGCTTTTCGGAGCCTAATTCACTATCGCCATGATCAGCACTATGGCCGCCGCCGAGTGGCTGCACATGATAAGGTTTAGACAAATAGCCGGTATAGCCCTGAATACTGCCATCGGCAATAATTTTTATGGCACCAATATCTAACTTAGCCGTTTTATAATCTTCTTTAGCAACTTTACCACTGAGAAAGTCTTCGCCGAACTGATCAAATATAGGCCAGAGATTTACCCGCATCGGAATCAAGTTTAATTTGTCAGCAGCAACCAAGCCCGCGGTAATTTTACTCTCAACCGCGCCAGCCTGCGCACTGGTAACGCCTTTGGCACTATATTCTTTCACCGCCGCTTGAAGAATATTTAAGCTCTCTAGGGCGCCAAAATCCATTGCTAGCATTTGCGCATGTAATGCAGCGGTTTCTTCGACTAAACCTGTTAGTTCGCCATTACCATCTTTGACATAAACACCACCATCCATATCTGGGGTATTTTTATCAACATCAATCAATTTTAAAGCCTGGCTGTTAAGCACCGCCATATGACCAGATATATGCAGAATAAATACGGGGTTATCTGGAAACTCATTGTCTAATTCTTGAATCGTTATATGACGATGTTCGACAATTGAAGTGTCGTCATAGCCATAACCAACAATCCATTCGCCGACGTCTACGCCTGCATATTTCGCTTTTAACGCTGTAATTAACTCGGGGATATTTTTAATAGCTCCTATGGGAGGGCTATTTAGGTCAGCGATGTAATAATTGATACCTGAGGCGGGAAAGTGACCATGGGCATCAATAAAACCCGGCATGAGGGTCTTGCCGGCTAAATCATAAACTACTGTATCACCATTCATATACGGCTTAACTTTCTGCAAACTGCCAACAGCAACTATCTTGTCGTTCTCAATGACTACCGCTTCTGCAATGGAGTTTTGAGAATCCATAGTCAATACCGTACCATTTATAAACGCTTGGCTTGCGAGCGGTTGCGCTGGCAGCAGTTTTATATAAACAATAATTACTACCATTACTAATAAGAACAACAACACTAACAAAAACTTTTTCATACAGCTCCCTTAAGGAATACCATCAATACTACTGATAGTATGACCATTGCTAATAATTTAACTACTTAACTCTTTCTAATGTTCCACTACGTAAACTAGAGCGGCAGTACATAACAATAGACTGTCATGAAATGGCAAAAACTTCCTAATAAAACGAAAACGTGAAATATCGCATGATTAAACTTAATCGTTTTAACCGCATAAACAATGGCCCCTATTGTATAAGCTATGCCACCCGCTATTAGCCAGCGCAAACCCATATCATCCAAGCTATCCATTAATGGCTTAATGGCAAAGACGATCATCCAGCCCATAAACACATAAATCAGCGTGGATAGAATCTTAAACCTACCAGTAAAAAACAGACTAAGCATTATTCCTGCTAAAGCCAAGCCCCATGACGCGGCGAATATCGTCCAACCAACAGACCCATTTAAAGTAACCAAGGTTAACGGGGTATAGGTTCCAGCAATCAACACACAAATTGCCGCATGATCAACAATTCGTAACTTCGCCCTCAACTTTGGCTCAGCTGTATTGTGGTAACAAGTTGATGCTGTGTAGAGTAGCACCAAACTTATCCCATAAATGATAAAACTAAAAAGCGGTAATAGACCCTCAAATTTTACCGCCCGAGCAACTAAAAAAAACAACCCTATAATACTTAGTAGTAATCCAAAGGCGTGGGATAATACATTTATTCTTTCTTCTAAGGGGGGGTAATATTTGGCTGTAGAGCTCACTAATTATTCCTATATATTTATCGATAGCTAGACGTTAACATGATCGCACATTTGTTAGGTTAATGATTATTACTCACAATAAAAAATGTCGCTAAGTTAAGGGTTTATTGCCAAAAGATACTAGCGGCATAAGTGCATGTGCTTAGCATTGGGACGGAACTTATTCCAATGTTTTTATCCAAGTTGTAACTATTTTATAGATCAATACAGGCAGTTCCACTCAGGAGTAATAAATGAAAAATATCATCAGTAATATTGGTGTAGCGCTATTACTAGCTATGGCATTATCAGCCTGTTCTAGCAATACCACAAAAGATCGCCCAGAAAAGACGATCGACGGTCTTAGTTTGGTTAAAAATGAAAAACATACAATGGCGTATTTGAAAGACAATGCTGACTTTACTGAATACGACAAAATTTTAATTCTTCCAAGCCAAGTAGCGTTTAAAAAGAACTGGCAGCGCGATTATAACAATGACCATATACGCGGTGGGCGGATCAAAAACAGCGACGTAGAGAAAATCAAAACAAGCGTAAAAGAACTATTTGACGAAACGTTTATTGATGAGATGAAAAATGTTGAAGGTTATTCAATCGTTACTGAAAATGGTCCTGGGGTTATGATACTGAGGCCCGCCATGATTGACCTTGATGTTCATGCACCAGATATTCAGACCGCTAGTCGATCTGCATCCTTCGTAGAAACAGCTGGCAGCGGGACTCTATACCTCGAATTTTACGATGGGGTAAGCAATGAAATATTAGCTCGCGTCGCTGATTCTAAACAAACAAGAAATCGCGGTTATCACTCATGGGCAAATCGTGTGACTAATTCGGCCGATACCAAACAGTTGGTTCGCCGCTGGGCAAAACAACTGACTGAAATTCTTGATGGTATTAAAGAAAAGTAGCAATCTTGGCAAGCTAACAATAGCAATAATTGTTAGCTTGCCAACTAAAAGCCTCCCTTTCCATTCCAACTTAACCATTAGCCCTGTTACATGCCTTTTGGTAATCGCCACATACCCGTATACTGCATATACTAATTGTAATATCTGAAACAGAGTTAAAATCGAATATGTTAGATAGAACTTTTTGCTGTGCCCCGCTAATGGATTGGTCTGATCGCCACTGCCGTTACTTGTGGCGCCTAATGAGCAAAAATGCCTTGGTCTATACTGAAATGGTTACTACCGGGGCTATTATTTATGGCGACAATCAAGAGCGCTTTCTTGGTTACAACCAAGAAGAACACCCCGTCGCCATTCAACTTGGTGGCAGCAACCCCAAAGACTTAGCTCAGTGCGCACAACTCGCACAAAAATGGGGTTATGACGAAGTAAATCTCAACGTCGGCTGCCCGTCAGATCGGGTACAGAACGGCCAATTTGGAGCTTGCCTAATGGCGGAGCCACAATTAGTTCGCGATGGTATAAAAGCCATGCAAGATAACTGCGACATACCCGTTACCATTAAACATCGTATTGGCATTGATGATTTAGACAGTTATCAATGGTTATCTGACTTTGTTGCCACCGTTGCTGAAAGCGGTTGCACCACCTTTATTGTTCATGCTCGTAAAGCAATTTTGTCGGGTTTAAGCCCGAAGCAGAATAGAGAAATACCACCATTAAGTTATCCAACCGTATACCAACTTAAGCAGGACTTTCCGCAGCTAGAATTTGTGCTTAATGGTGGGATAGAAAATCTAGCTCAGTGTAAAACCCATCTACAACATGTGGACGGCGTTATGCTTGGTCGCGCCGCATACCAAAATCCATGGATGCTAAATGAGGTCGATCCTACGTTATTTAGCTCACCAGCATTAATAGCGTCTCCAGAACAGTTAGTCGAAAGTTATCTGCCATATATACAAAATCAACTTGATGCAGGCGCACCATTAATGCGTATGTCAAAACATTTACTGGGCGTATTTCAAGGTGTACCCGGCGCTCGCCAATTTAGGCGACACCTGAGTGAGAGCGGCCATAAAAAAGGGGCCGGAATCGAAGTAGTTGAGAAAGCCTTATCAATGGTGAAAGAAGCCAAAGCACTAGCCGTTTCGTAATCCTGCACGTACACTAAACCGCTAATAATTTTCTGGATAAACACATGAGCAATAAGCTAGATCAACTAAAAAAAATGACAGACGTTGTCGCTGACACTGGCGACATTGAAGCTATTGAACGTTTTAAGCCATTAGATGCTACAACCAACCCATCACTAATACTAAAAGCTGCTCAGTTAGAAAAATATGCCACCCTGTTAGCTACTGCAAAAGAAATTGGGAAAAATACTGATGGCAGTTCTAGCCAGCAATTAGCCGTTGCGGGTGATCATCTAGCGGTCGCAATTGGTTGTGAAATATTAAAGTTAGTACCGGGCCGAGTTTCTACCGAAGTAGACTCCAGATTGTCTTTTAACACCAGTGCGACAGTAGAAAAAGCACGCCAACTTATCGACTTATACCAGCAAAATGGTGTGAGTAAAGATCGTGTGCTAATAAAAATTGCCTCGACATGGGAAGGAATTAAGGCCGCTGAAGTATTGGAAAAAGAAGGCATTAACTGTAATCTCACTTTGCTATTTGGCTTTGCCCAGGCTGTTGCCTGTGCCGATGCAGGCATTACCTTAATTTCCCCATTTGTAGGGCGTATATTGGACTGGTACAAAGCA
>JBLHWB010000126.1:0-6365 GCA_047628915.1 Porticoccus sp.
CTATCAACTGCAGCGCCAATAGAATTCAATTCCAAACGCACAACATCCTGTACGCCAAGTAACTTCCAAAGCCGAGCCGAAAGTAATAATAATTCAGCGTCTATGTCTGGGCCTGCCATTCCAAAGCATTCTACGCCGACCTGATGAAATTGACGCAGACGTCCTTTTTGCGGCCGTTCATAACGAAACATTGGCCCGCTATACCAAAGTCGCTGTTGCTGATTTTTTAGCAAACTTAACTGCGAAGCCGCACGTACACAACTAGCAGTACCTTCCGGGCGCAGTGTTAAGCTTTCATCGTTACGATCGTTAAATGTGTACATTTCTTTTTCGACAATATCAGTCACTTCACCGATAGAGCGTTTAAATAGCTCGGTATATTCAACAATCGGAAAACGTATTTCTTTGTAGCCATAACTAGCCAGCACGCTAGCAACTTTGCTTTCAATATATTGCCATAATGGGCTTTGCTCGGGAGACAGGTCGTTCATCCCGCGAATAGCTCTAATTTGTGCCACTGATGTATTTCCTGTGCTTTATTCTTGCTATAACAATTCTTGTAACAACAGTTTGGGAATCGATACTTAACTACGAGCGATTATTTTTTCACGCTGCAGATCAAGCTGCTCTTCGGCCTCACTAACTTTTCCGCGGATTAGCTTTTCTAAGCCATCGACTAGCTCTTCATTGGTCATTTTATGATCGGGTTTACCATCAACATATATAAGATTATTTGGGCTACCGCCGGTTAACCCTATAGCCACCTGCTTGGCCTCACCGGGACCGTTTACTACACAGCCAATTATTGCCACATCAAGTGGGCTGCGAATATCCTCAAGGCGTCGTTCTAGACTATTAACTGTGTTGATAACGTCAAAATTCTGCCGAGAACAGCTTGGACAAGCTATAAAGTTGATACCACGGGTTCTTAACTGCAAACTTTTTAAAATTTCAAAACCAACTTTGACTTCCTCGACTGGGTCAGCCGCCAGCGAGACGCGTAAGGTGTCACCTATTCCATCTGCCAACAGCATGCCTAAACCTATTGCCGATTTAACCGTACCACCGCGCAACGCGCCGGCCTCTGTAATACCTAAATGTAGGGGCTGATCAATCTGGGCAGATATTTTTCGATAGGCTTCTACGGTCATAAAAACATTAGACGCTTTTAGACTAAGTTTATAATCTTGAAAATCTAGTCGATCCAGAATGTCGATATGACGCATGGCAGACTCAACCAGTGCATCGGGTGTTGGCTCACCATATTTTTTCTGTAAGTCTTTTTCTAACGAACCGGCATTGACACCAACACGGATAGGAATATTGCGTTCACGAGCAGCTTCCACAACCGCGCGAATACGATCTTCACGGCCGATATTCCCGGGATTGATTCGTAGGCAATCAACACCTAACTGAGCCACTTTTAATGCTATTTTATAATCAAAATGAATATCTGCAACTAACGGCACTGACACTTGCTGACGAATATGACCAAAAGCTTGTGCTGCCTCCATTGTTGGTACGGACACACGAACAATATCGGCACCAGCATCAGCTAATTGCATTACTTGCTTCACTGTCGCGTCGATATCACAGGTTTCAGTGTTAGTCATACTCTGCACACTAATAGGCGCATCGCCACCTACGGGAACATTGCCAACCATTATTTGACGAGTTTTTCTTCGCTTAATTGGTGATTCGTGATTCATCAGCTTATTCTCCAATTACCAATTTGGCAGTATTACTTTCGCCACGACCAACAACTTTAATTGCTTTACCGGCATAAAATATTTCGACGGCAGCAGCATTGCCTATCACTGCTTTGTATGGCGGCTCGCCTACTAAGGTCACTTCATCGCCAGCGTTTTTCAAATCAGCCAACAGCAGACGCCCCGCGTTATCCCTCACCTCAATCCAACATTCATCGACAAACCGCAGTAACAATTTATTAAATTCAACATCACTACTACTAACATTATCGATAATCGGAGTATCTATAGTTAAGCTAACCGGAGTATCCATCGTTGAGCTAGTAGCCGGTAGTTCAGCTAAAGTACCATCAATTTCTGGAATCTGGTCGGCCTCGCTAGGTTTTTTAAAAACCTCAACCACAGTTTGTTGAGCTAAGCTCTCTTGAGAGTTACTGACTTCAACTTCATCGGCACTGCCAGGCCATAAAGCCCAAGCTAATAAACCAACAAAAATAATCCCAAGCAAAACATAAATTGCGTTAGCTGATGAATCAATATCCTGATCATCGACAACTTCGTCTATCTTAGCTTTAGCGTCAGCGTCGTATTGAGTAACTAATAAATTTACGTCTAATTTAAGATAGTTACCATAAGTACGAAGATAGCCACGCACAAAAACATCACTCTTAATTGACGAGTGATCACCAGATTCTAGGCCTTTAATATAAGCATCTAACAAATTTAAGTCGCTCGCAACTTGAGCAACACTAAGCCCTCTCTCCTCGCGTGTAGTTTTAAGCTTACGCCCTAACTCTATTAATTCTTCGGTTCTACTATTCGTCATTATTTAAAACGCTTTTTAAATTCTTGGTATTCGAATGAGTCTGGGAAACGATTTTTTAGCGCTAGCTCAATACTCGCTAAATCGTTTTTCATATCGTAGTGCTCAGCGATTTCCGCGCCAAGCAATAAGCTTCGAGCTGACTGAGCGGCTACTAACTTATAAGTTTCATATTTTTTTCTAGCATATTCAAAATCGTTTTGTTTAACACCTACCGCTGCTAACTCTAATAGTGGCGCTCGATTTAACCGATCTAAGTCAAGCGCTCTTTCAAATGCAACTCTGGCACCATCGTAATTCTCTAGCCTTAACTCACACACGCCTAAGCTATTAAATGCACCACCACGCCGGGGATATAAAGTATCTTTTACAACCTTCGAAAATTGGTCTCTAGCGTCTTCGTACCGTTCTTGTTTAAACAAAAACACACCGTAATTATTACGCGCTGAAGTTAAGCTGCCATCTAGACTGATCGCTTTTCTATAGGTCTCATCAGCTAAATCTAAATCACCACTGAGTTCATAAGAATAAGCCATAGCATTATGCACAGTTGCATCGCGATCATTGATCTTTGCAGCATTGCGTAAATGCCTACGAGCATTTTCAAAATCACCACGGCGCAGATAGTCATAAGCAGCTTCAACATGACTAAGCAACGCCGATTCCGGTGAACTATTGTTAGTGAACCCTGAGTTTTCTGTAGTAGTAACACAAGCATTCAAGCTAAAGGCAACCAGTATTACTAGACTAAATTTGTAAACTAATCTGAGACATTTCATATGCTATATCCCTTATTGTTGTGCTGACACAAATCGAACGACCTGCTCTGCGTCTTTATTATTTTCAGCATATTTTTGTTGATAGCGCTCATTGCGCTTCGTTTTATCTTTCACTTGGCCAACTAACTGACCGCAAGCTGCGTCAATATCATCGCCACGGGTAGTGCGCACAGTAACGATATAACCAGCCTTGAATAATATGTTTTGGAAACGCTCAGTCCTTCTACGACTAGGTTTTTTGTAACCAGATTGTGGAAACGGATTAAACGGAATAATATTTATTTTACAGGGAGTATCACGCAGCACATCAACCAGTTCAAGCGCCTGCTCGTCGGAATCATTAACGCCATCGATCAAAGTATATTCTATAGTAACTACCCGCCGCCTATCCGGCAGGCTATCCATGTAATTTTTTATCGCTTCAAGTAATACCGCAATGGGATACTTTTTATTAATAGGCACTAACTCATCACGCAATTCATTATTGGCCGCATGTAAGGAGACCGCTAATGACACATCCGTCATTCCAATCATTTTTTTCATTGCGGGAACTACGCCAGAGGTAGACAAAGTAACGCGGCGCTTAGATAAACCATAAGCACAATCATCCATCGACAAATTAGCAGCATCTATGGCGTTATCAAAATTAAGTAGCGGTTCACCCATACCCATCATAACGACATTGGTAACGGCTCTTTTGGCATGCGGATCAAACTTGGTAAGGCTGCGATTAGCCAACCATACTTGGCCAATGATTTCGGCGCAGGTCAAATCACGTTGAAACCCTTGCTTACCGGTTGAGCAAAAACTGCAATCTAAGGTGCAGCCGACCTGCGAAGAAATACACAAAGTACCGCGCTCGCCATCGGGAATAAAAACGGTTTCAACTAAACTGCCACTGGTAACTTTAACCGCCCACTTTCGAGTGCCGTCAGTTGATATATGTTCACTGACGACTTCAGGTGGAGTTACTTCAGCAACCTCTGACAATCTAAGTCTTAGTGCTTTGCTTAAATCAGTCATGTCGTCAAAGTTGGTTACACCACGCTGGTGTATCCATTTCAAAAGCTGGTCGGTGCGGAAAGGCTTTTCTCCAATTTGTTGGAAAAAATCTCGCAACCGAGGACGGGTTAAGCCAAGTAAGTTAACTTTGTTATCAGTATCAAACACCACAGGTCTGCCGGCAGTGTTTGATAACGTAGTACTTGAGGTTGTAGTAACCATGAGCTTAACCCGGTTGTGCTAATTGATTAACGGCTGCAAAGTTCGCTGTCGTCAAAAAAATATGCTATTTCACGCGCAGCAGACTCTGGCGAGTCACTACCGTGTGCAGCATTAGCATCGATTGATGTAGCAAAATCAGCACGAATTGTGCCAGCGTCAGCTTCTTTAGGGTTAGTAGCACCCATTAGCTCACGGTTCTTAGCAATAGCGCCTTCGCCTTCTAACACCTGAACCGTTACCGGGCCAGAAGTCATGAATGCTACTAGGTCGTTAAAAAATGGTCGACCGTCGTGCTCAGCATAGAAACCTTCTGCATCAGCTTTGCTTAGTTGCTTCATTTTTGAGGCAACAATACAAAGGCCTGCATTCTCGAAACGTGAATAAATCTGCCCGATAACATTTTTTGCAACTGCATCAGGTTTGATGATAGATAAGGTGCGCTCTACCGCCATGAAAACTCTCCAAAAGTAAGTGAAATATTGTAGGTAGTATTTTATATCTACCTAGACCTAAAAACCCGCGAATTATACGCGGGTTTAGCATGTTTTTGTATTAAAAATAGGTGCTTACTGGCACTAATTTACACTGATCTTAATCCATTTCTTCAATCCAAGCCGCCTGGATCGCCTCGAGGATTTTTTCACCGCTGCGATCAGCTTCACCTTCAAACCCTTCTAAAGCCATTACCCAGGCATGCAGATCGGTAAAACGGACATATTTAGGGTCCACATCAGGTTTTGATTCAACTAATTCTGCTGCAATATCGTATACATCGGTCCAATTCATACTAGCCTCCTACAGATTTATTTGGCCTCAATTATGCTCAGAAACCATATTAATAGTGTATCTGGGGATTTCTACCACTAAATCCGCGTCTGCCACAAGTGACTGGCAACTAAGGCGCGACTCTGGCTCTAAGCCCCAAGCTTTGTCCAAATAGTCCTCTTCCAACTCGTCCGCCTCTTCAAGGGAGTCATATCCTTCACGAATAATCACATGACAGGTAGTGCAAGCACATGACATTTCACAGGCATGCTCTATATGTATGTCGTTATTTAACAACACTCGACAAATACTCTGACCGGGCTCAACTTCTATTACCGCACCGTCTGGACATAAGTCGTTATTTGGTAGTACAACTATTTTAGGCACATCAGGTCTCGTCTATTTCGTCAATGGTATGGCCTTTAAGGGCCTTGTTTATGCTCTTGTTCATTCTACGCTGAGCGAACTCTTCACTAGCCTTTGCTACCCGCTCAATTTCCTTAGTAATTTCATTGGCGCTGCCACTATTGCGAACATCTTTAAGGGCCGCCATCGTCGCATCAAGCTCTGCTCGCTCGTCAGTAGACAGCAACTCTTCACCGTCTAATGTCAGGGCAGCCATGATATCTTCATGTAATCTATCAGCGTCAACCTGCTGTTCAGTCAGCGCTCTTAGCTCTTTATCGTTAGCCGCGTTTTCAAATGACGCCTTAATCATTGATGAAATCTGCTCATCAGTTAAACCATAGGACGGCTTAACCTGAATGGTTGTCTCAACACCGCTGGAGGTTTCTTTGGCAGCAACACTTAGCAGGCCGTCAGCATCTACTTTAAAGGTAACTAATATACGCGCATGGCCTGCCACCATCGGCGGAATGCCGCGCAGTTCAAAACGGGCTAAAGACCGACAATCAGCTACTAACTCACGCTCACCTTGTAACACATGAATCGCCAACGCAGTCTGACCATCTTTATAGGTAGTAAACTCCTGCGCCATAGAAACAGGAATAGTGGTGTTACGATTAATAACCTTTTCAATCAAACCGCCCATAGTCTCTATACCTA
>JBLHWB010000127.1:0-6331 GCA_047628915.1 Porticoccus sp.
GCACTTAAGCAAGAGGTAGACTATTTGTGGCGTGAAAAGCGCCCAGAGGTTACGAGGAATGTGACCTGGGCAGCATCTCTTGGCGACAGAAGTGAGAATGCCGATTATCACTATAATAAAAAGTTACTGCGCGAAATAGATCGCCGCGTTAGATATATACGCAAGCGGCTTGATGATATTAAAATAGTTGACTATTCACCGCAGCAAGATGGCAAAGTTTTCTTTGGTGCTTGGGTAGATGTTGAGAATGAAGAGGGCGAGAAAAAGCGCTTTCGTGTTGTTGGTGGCGATGAGATTTTTGACAAGTCTGACTGTATCTCAATCGACTCCCCTATGGCTCGAGCCTTGTTAAAAAAACAAGTTGATGACGAAGTGATGGTGATAACCCCGGCCGGTAAGGCGTTTTGGATTATTACTAACATCGAATATCAACAAAGCTAAGCCGCTGTGCTAGACCATCCAGCAGTATCAGGTAATATAGACCTGCGGTTTTTACTGGAGAAAACAATGATAAATATAATCCGCTTTACTTCCATCTCTGTATTGCTAACCGTTACTTCTTTAAATGTAGCTGCTAAATCGGCCGACTGTACTGTGGTTGATAATATTGTTGGCTACACGCCAGTTGCTGTTGCTCAAAAATTAAAAACATTCACATGGTTGGCTTTTGCTGATGGCAAGATTACCTCCGTTGGTAGCGCCAAAGACGCAAAGCCAAAATGTAAGCTGATTGATGGTCAGGGTAACTACGCGTTACCGGGTTTGATTGATGCTCACGGTCATGTATCTGGTTTGGGATATGATTTGCTGCGGGTAAAGTTACGCGGACTAAGCTCTGAAGAAATTTCTGCACAAACGGTTAAAGACTTTGCCGCTAATAACCCTAATACCCAGTGGGTGTTAGGTCGTGGCTGGAACCAAGCACTGTGGATAAGTAATGAATTCCCCACTATTGCGTCACTAGATGCTACCGGTATAGAGCGACCAGTGTTTTTACGCCGTGTTGATGGTCATGCCGGTTGGGCAAATAGTAAAGCTATAGCAATTGCTGGTATTACCGACGCTACGCCAGATCCGCTAGGCGGCAAAATTGTTCGTGATGTACATGGCAAAGCGACCGGTATATTTATTGATAATGCGATGGCTTTAGTGGAGGGCAATATCCCAGCGTCGTCTGCAGCGGAGCTAGAGCTAGCCTTTGATAAGGCTTATGAACATTTGCTATCACTCGGTATTGTTAGCACGCATGACGCCGGTGTTAGTCAGGCTGATTTAGATTCTTATGTGATGCGAGTCAACGAAGGCAAGTTGCCAGTGCGTATTTACGGCATGTTGAGTGCAACCAGCGATCGCTTATATGCTTGGTTAAAGGAAGGCCGTATTAGCGACGATAAAGATTTTCTGTCAGTCCGCAGCGTTAAGCTCTATTCGGACGGAGCTTTGGGTAGCAGGGGCGCAGCTTTATTAGAGTCTTATTCCGATGATGCGGGTAATCATGGGCTGTTGCTTACTGATCCACCGGTATTGGATAAATTGGTAGAAGACATTATTGCCGCAGGGTTTCAGGCGAATATTCATGCCATTGGTGATAATGCAAACCGCATTTCGCTGAGTGCCATTGAAAAAGCCTATATAAAGACGGATGGCCATGATTTAAGAAACCGAATTGAGCATACTCAAGTGGTGGCTTTGGCTGATTTCCCCAAGTTCTTGGAGTTAAATGTTGTTGCGTCGATGCAACCAGTGCATGCAACCAGTGATAAAAATATGGCTGCTGACCGCATAGGTGAAGACCGTTTAGCTGGCGCTTATGCCTGGCAGCGCTTTTTACAACAAGGCACAGTAGTGGCCTCCGGTTCAGACTTTCCGGTAGAGCTGGCGAATCCATTCCACGGGTTACACGCAGCGATAACCAGGCAAGACCATGACAATATGCCTAAAGGTGGTTGGTTGATAGATGAAGCGATGACGCCCGCCCAAGCTTTGCGTAGCTTCACCCTAGATGCCGCCTATGCAGCGCACCAAGAAGATGTGTTGGGTTCGCTTGAGCAAGGTAAGTGGGCTGACTTTATTCTGGTTGACCAAGATGTAATCAATGGCATTGCTGTCGACACCTGGAAAACTAAAGTAGTACAAACATGGATTGCTGGCGAGTTGGTATATCAGCAATAAATTGATTTGATAGACAGGATTTACTCATGACCAAAACTGCACTGTTAGCGTTATTGTTGTCGACCAATGTGTTGGCGTTTGAATTAAATGGTGATTTTGTTCAAGGCGGGTTGCTAAAAGGCAATGCAGATTTAGCGACTGATATTTATATTGCCGACAGAAAATTACTCAGAGATGAGAGTGGCGCGTTTATCATCGGTCTAGATCGCGACGCTACAAGCAGCTTAGTTGTGGTCGAAAAGGCAGCGGGCAAGACGGTTGAGCATAGTTTTGAAATTAAAAAACGTGATTATAAATTGCAAAAAATAGAAGGCATTTCAAAAAAGATTATGCAGCCAGACCCAGAGGCTGTGGCCCGCAGCGTGAAAGAGTCAAAGTTGGTTAAGCAAGCTAGGGTTGAATTCTCAGATAGCGATGGCTATAAGGCTGATTTTGTATGGCCATTAATAGGGCCAATAACAGGTGTTTTTGGCTCTCAGCGTGTCTATAATGGCGTCCCCAAACGTCCGCACTATGGGGTTGATGTGGCCGCGCCAACCGGAACTGTTGCTTACGCGCCAGCGCCGGGAGTGATTACCTTAGCGTACGACGATATGTTTTTTTCAGGTGGCACCTTAATTATCGATCATGGCCATGGCCTAACGTCGAGTTTTTTGCATTTAAGCAAAATGTTAGTGCAGCCGGGTGATAGGGTTGAAGCGGGTCAAGCCGTAGCTGAAGTAGGGGCAACCGGACGAGTAACAGGGCCACATTTAGATTGGCGTATGAATTGGTATAACAGCAGGATTGATCCGCAATTGCTAGTGGGCGAAATGCCTGCCACGCAGCGGTAAGGATAAAAAATGATTGATGAAAAACTTTTGAGAATTTTAGTTTGCCCTGTAACAAAAGGGCCACTGGAATACTCTAAGGCAAACCAAGAACTAATTTGTTATGCCAGTGGTTTGGCGTATCCGATACGTGATGATATCCCAGTGATGCTTGAGGCGGAAGCCAGACAGCTCACAGCAGATGAGAAGTCAGACCGTAAATAATATCTATTAGTTGTATTCTTTATTTTTAGTTACGACGAAATAGTCGTAACAATATCTAGTTTTAAATAGGGCCAACACCATGAAGAGCGCAGAAATTCGCGAAGCGTTTTTAAGCTATTTTGAAAAGCAGGGGCATACCCGAGTTAGTAGTAGCTCTTTGGTGCCAGCCAACGACCCAACTTTGCTGTTTACTAATGCCGGAATGGTGCAATTTAAAGATGTATTTTTAGGTGCAGACAAGCGCGCTTATAGTCGCGCGACTAGCTCGCAACGTTGCGTGCGCGCTGGCGGTAAACATAACGACTTAGAAAATGTAGGTTATACCGCAAGACATCACACATTTTTTGAAATGCTGGGTAACTTTAGTTTCGGTGATTACTTTAAACACGATGCAATTAACTATGCTTGGGAGTTTTTAACCGCTAGCGAATGGATGGCGATACCGGAAGATAAATTGTGGGTAACTGTTTATGCAGATGATGATGAAGCCTATGATATTTGGCATAAAGAAATGGCTGTTCCTGCTGAGCGGATAATACGCATTGGTGATAATAAAGGTGCTAAATACGCATCCGATAATTTTTGGACTATGGGCGATACTGGTCCTTGTGGCCCTTGTACTGAAATATTTTTTGACCATGGCGCTGAAGTGGCAGGTGGCCCACCAGGTAGCCCTGATGAAGATGGCGATCGCTATATAGAAATTTGGAATATTGTGTTCATGCAGTTCAATCGGTTTGAAGATGGCCGCATGGAACCCTTGCCAAAGCCCTCTGTTGACACTGGCATGGGTTTAGAGCGTATTGCCGCGGTTAAACAGCATGTACACAGCAACTATGAAATTGACTTGTTTCAAAACTTATTAAAGGCTGCCGCCGCAATAGTTGGTGTTAACGATTTAGCAGAAAAATCGTTACGGGTTATTGCTGACCATATTCGCTCATGTGCATTTTTGATTATTGACGGAGTTAACCCCGGTAATGAAGGGCGCGATTATGTGTTGCGCCGTATTACTCGTCGGGCAATTCGTCACGGCCATCAGTTAGGAATGACTAAGTCATTTTTTAGCCAGCTAGTAGCGGCCTTGGTTAAAGAAATGGGCGCTGCTTACCCTGAGCTTGTTGAGCAGCAAAGTCGTATTGAAAAACTGATACTGGCCGAAGAGCAGCAATTTGCCCGAACCTTAGAGAATGGACTGCAAATTCTTAGCGCTGCAATCGACAATTTAGATGGTACAGAGCTTTCAGGCGCAGTGGCGTTTAAGTTATATGACACTTATGGCTTCCCGGTAGATTTAACCAATGATATTGCCCGCGAACATGACTTAAGTCTTGATATGATTGGGTTTGAGGCGGCAATGGAGCAGCAGCGTAAGCGTTCACAAAGCGCCGGTAGCTTCTCGGTTGATTATTCGCAAACCTTAAACCTTGCTGGTGAAACTGAATTTACTGGTTACGACAAACAGACTGACAGCGCGACTGTTACTGAATTGTTACGCGACGGCGAGCCAGTGGACAATATAGCCACCGGTGAAAGTGGCATTGTGGTACTCGATAAAACGCCGTTCTATGCGGAGTCGGGCGGTCAAGCTGGTGATACCGGTTTTTTAACCGCTGCTGGTGTAAAGGTAGAGGTTTTGAATACGACTAAAGCTGGCAGTCATCATTTACACCATATTAATGTTATTGACGGCGAGTTAACTAAAGGCAGTGACGTAACCACTGCTATTAATAGTAGTGTGCGTCGTGATACTGCCCTTAATCACTCCGCAACACACTTGTTACATGCAGCCTTGCGTAGAGTATTAGGTAGCCATGTTGAACAAAAAGGCTCGTTAGTAAATAGTGAAAGATTGCGTTTCGATTTTTCTCATCCAGCGGCTTTAAGTGCTGGAGAATTACAAGAAATCGAAGTGTTGGTTAACGCACAAGTGCGTGAAAACTGTGCCGTAGAAACTGAAGTCACTGACATGGATACGGCTCAGCAAAAAGGTGCAATGGCATTATTTGGCGAGAAGTATGGCGACGAAGTCAGATTGCTTTCGATGGGGGATGGTTTTTCAGTAGAGCTTTGCGGCGGCACCCATGTTGAGCGCACTGGTGATATTGGTCTAATTAAAGTCTACTCAGAAGGCGGTATTTCTGCTGGGGTTAGAAGAATTGAAGCGGTTAGCGGGCAAGCTGCTCTAGCTTTAGTTGAACAGACGGATGCGACCCTGCAGTCGGTTGGTCAGCTGGTTAAAGGCTCAAAAGATTCGGTCGTTGCCAAAGTAGAGCAAATGCTGAGTGCTAACCGCCAGTTAGAGAAAGAGCTAGAGCAGTTGAAGTCGAAGCTGGCGTCCCAGGCCGGGTCTGATTTAGCCAGTCAAGCGCAAGAAGTGGCTGGCGTTAAGGTGTTGGCTGCTATTATTGATGGCGGTGATAGTAAGTCACTGCGTGACACGGTTGACCAGTTAAAAAACAAATTGGGCGAAGCGGTTGTGGTGTTAGCTTGTATTGAAGGCGATAAAGTGTCGTTAGTCGCAGGGGTTACAAAAGCTACCTCTAGCAAAATAAAAGCCGGCGATATCTTGCGAGTTGTGGCTGAAGCCATTGGCGGCAAAGGCGGCGGCCGCCCAGACATGGCACAAGGTGGTGGTGGTAACGCTGCTTTGTTACCTGACGCGCTGGCTAAAGTTGCCGGTTTAGTAACGGAAAAAATTGATTAACACCTTGAAAATTAATGACTTGGTGGTACATTTGCGCACCAAAATACAACAGCTGTAGATTATGAGTTTAATAGTACAAAAATTCGGTGGAACCTCAGTTGGAACGATAGAGCGTATTCAGGCTGTGGCAGATAAAATTGTTGCTGCCAAAAAACGTGGCGACGACATTGTTGTTGTCTTGTCAGCGATGAGTGGTGAAACCAATCGCCTAATTGGCCTTGCTCAGGAAATTCAAGAGCAGCCAGACCCTCGTGAATATGATGTGTTAGTTTCTACTGGCGAGCAGGTGACTATAGCGTTGTTATCAATGGCGTTAATTGCACGCGGTTGTCCGGCTAAATCATATACCGGCGCACAGGTTAGTATTTTGACAGATTCTGCTCATAACAAAGCGCGGATTAAGTCGATTGATGAAAAA
>JBLHWB010000128.1:0-6092 GCA_047628915.1 Porticoccus sp.
CCGCCCTCGTCTTATTACTGCCATTACTAAGCAAGGTTTCAGATAAACGCGGCGCGCTGCGCGGCTTTATTTTTGGTCTAGGTGCATTTGGTACTGGCGCTTCATGGGTATATGTCAGCATTCATATTCACGGCAATGCGCCGATGCCATTGGCGCTGATATTAACAACACTATTTGTTGCAACACTGGCTGCTATCCCTGCCATTGCCAGCTATTTATACTGCCGCTTCGTACGCCAACATAAATACGGCGCATTATTGGCATTCCCCGCTTTATGGTTACTAAACGACTGGTTACGTGGCTGGCTATTTACCGGCTTCCCTTGGCTGATTATCGGTTATGCTCATCTTGACACGCCACTTGCTGGCTGGGCACCTATAATCGGCAGTACAGGTATTACGCTTATTTGCGCCTTTGTCGCTAGTAGTATTTATCACGCTATAAAGCATAAGCAGTCTTTAGTATTAATACCCTCAGTGCTATTTTTTATTAGCGGCAGCGCGCTGAACACTATTGATTGGTCACAACCAAAAGGGCAGCCTGCCACGGTGGCCATGGTGCAACCAAACATTCCCCAGCAAATAAAATGGCAGCCTGGCTCATTCACAGCGATAACTGATCTACTGCAAGACATGACTCAGTCGGTATCAGGGATGGATATTATCATCTGGCCTGAAGCTGCTATTCCGCGCGTGTATCAGCAGTCCGAAAGTCTTATTAATCGCCTGCAAAAAACCGCTATCACAAACAATTACACTTTGATCAGCGGCATACCATGGCGCGACGATACAGGCGAGCAGCGGCAATATCACAACAGCCTAATTAGTTTTGGTAGTAAAACTCAGACCTACCATAAGCAAAATCTGGTGCCATTTGGCGAACATATGCCGTTAGAATTTTTACTGCGAGGCTTAATTGAGTTTTTTGATTTGCCAATGTCTAGTTTCAGCCCCGGACGAGCAGATCAATCGCCTTTTACAGTCCAGCAATGGAACATCGGCGCTTCTATTTGCTATGAAATTGCCTATGCTAATTTAATCGCTCGGAGCGCCAAAAACAGCGACTTTTTCATCACCGTCAGCAACGATTCATGGTTTGGTGAATCAATCGGACCACTGCAGCATTTTCAGATGGCTAGAATGCGCGCCTTGGAAAACAGCCGCTATTTAGTCCGCGGCACCAATAACGGCATCTCAGCGGTAATTAATCACAAAGGGCAGGTTATTAATCAGGGTAAGCAATTTACTCGGGAAATAGTCACTGGCTCAGTCCAAGGCATGCGCGGTAACACCCCATTTAGTACAACCGGCGACTGGCCTGTTGTCATACTCTCGCTAATCAGCGTTATGCTGATATCGATTCGCGCTAGAAAATCCGGCTAATCCCAGTCCTTATAGGCCTTGCCGCTGGGAACTTAGCAGCCACTAAGGTATCCTTGCTCGCCTATTAATCGACCCTTATTGGATTACTAAAACAACGCCATGCAAGAGCAATATACCCCACAGTCAATTGAAGAAGCCGCCCAGAAGCTATGGCATGACAACAATAGTTTTGTTGTTACAGAAGACAAAAGCAAAGAAAAATACTACTGCCTTGCCATGTTCCCCTACCCTAGTGGCAGACTGCATATGGGCCATGTACGCAACTATACTATTAGCGACGTGATTGCTCGCTTCCAACGCTTGCAAGGTAAAAATGTATTACAACCGATGGGCTGGGATGCCTTTGGTTTACCAGCTGAAAACGCCGCCATAAAAAACAATACTGCGCCAGCGAAGTGGACTTACGAAAATATTGACTACATGAAAGGTCAGCTTAAGGAATTAGGTTTTGGTTACGACTGGACTCGCGAGTTAGCCACCTGTCAGCCAAGTTATTACAAATGGGAGCAATGGTTTTTCACTCGTTTGTATGAAAAAGGCATGGTCTACAAAAAGACCTCCGCTGTAAACTGGTGCCCTAAAGACTTAACAGTTCTAGCTAACGAGCAAGTCATCGATGGCTGCTGCTGGCGCTGCGACACGCAAGTTGAGCGTAAAGAAATTCCTCAGTGGTTTATTAAAATCACTGATTACGCCGAAGAGCTATTAGACGGTTTAGACGATTTACATGGCTGGCCTGAACAAGTTAGGACCATGCAAAAAAACTGGATTGGCAAAAGCCGTGGCGTGGAAATGACTTTCGCTCTAAGCAATCCCGTAGCTGACATCAACAGCTTTGACATTTACACCACCCGCCCCGATACATTAATGGGCGTAACTTATTTAAGCTTAGCCAGCGAGCATCCAATTACTAAAGCGCTAGCTGAGTCCAATCCTGCTATTGCCAAATTCGCCATAGAATGCAAAGAACAATCTGTTGCTGAAGCTGATATGGCGACTATGGAAAAGAAAGGCATTGATACCGGCATTACCGCTATCCACCCACTAACCGGCAAGGCAGTACCGGTCTGGGTAGCGAACTATGTATTAATGGATTATGGCTCGGGCGCGGTGATGGCAGTACCTGCCCATGATCAGCGTGACTTTGAATTTGCACAAAAATTTAATCTATCTATCGAGCAAGTCATTGCGCCAACTGATAACACTGACGGTGACGTCGATGCAGCTGCCTATCTAGAAAAAGGCACGCTAATTAACTCTGGTGAGTTTACAGGTTTAGATTTTGAAGCCGCCTTTGATGCTATCGCTGCAAAGCTGAATGAAAAAGGCTGCGGCAAACTAACAACCAATTATCGTTTGCGCGACTGGGGTGTATCCCGTCAGCGTTACTGGGGCTCACCTATCCCTATGTACAATGGCGAAGATCAAATTGAAATCCCGGTGCCAGCTGACAGATTACCCGTACTGTTGCCTGAAGATGTAGTAATGGATGGTATTCACTCGCCAATAAAAGCCGATCCAAACTGGTGTAAAACAGAGTTAGACGGCAAGCCGGTTGAGCAAGAAACAGATACCTTTGACACCTTTATGGAATCCAGTTGGTATTATGCTCGCTTCACCTCACCTAATTATTCTGAGGGAATGTTAGATAGCGATGCGGCTAACTATTGGTTGCCGGTAGATCAATATGTTGGTGGTATTGAGCATGCTATTTTGCATTTACTGTATGCACGTTTTTATCACAAACTTATGCGCGACGAAGGCTTATTAAGTTCAGACGAGCCGTTTACCAAGTTGCTATGCCAAGGTATGGTATTGAAAGACGGTACCAAAATGTCTAAGTCAAAAGGCAATACAGTAGATCCGCAAGAACTTATTAATAGATATGGCGCTGACACTGTGCGTTTATTTACTATGTTTGCCGCGCCGCCTGAACAATCATTGGAGTGGAATGACAGCGGCGTTGAAGGTGCTAACCGCTTTTTAAAACGACTATGGCGCTTAGTATATTTAAATACCACACACAACTCAGTAGATAGCCTAAACGCAGACTTGTTAAATGATGCGCAAAAAGATGTACGGCGTAAAACTCATGAAACAATCCAACGCGTGACCGACGACTACGGTCGCCGTCAGCACTTCAATACCGCCGTTGCCGCCGTAATGGAACTGTGTAATGAAGCGGCTAAACTTGACGATAATGGTGGGCAAAATTCTGCGGTTATTCGTGAAGTGGCCAATGCTGTGGTAATACTTATCTCACCAATTGCGCCACATATTAGCCAACAATTATGGCAAGAGCTTGGCAATCAGGATTTAGCAATTGATGCAGCATGGCCAAGCGTTGATGAAAGCGCTCTAGTTAAAACCAGTATAGAAATTGTGGTACAAGTTGGCGGTAAAGTACGAGCTAAATTACAAGTAGCAGCTAATGCCGACAAAGACAGCATTGAAAAATTGGCCCTAAGTGATGCTAATGTACAAAAATTTATTGACGGTAAAACTATTCGAAAAGTAATCGTAGTACCCGGTAAACTTGTTAACATTGTTGCTAACTAAATCAAGTCCAAAGGTATCAGCATGAAACCAGCACTGAGCAAAATTATTATACTTGCCTGTTTAATATTAATTGCTAGCTGTGGCTTTCGCTTAAGAGGTAGCGGCGAGAGCTACGTATTGTCGGAACAGCTAACAAACCTTGAGCTTACTGGCAGTAATATAAATTCTGACTTGATGTATATGGTTCAAAACAATCTTGCTGGCTCCGACATTATTGTTAACGGTGATAAAACTAGCTTATATACTCTCATCGTCCTCGACCAAGGTATTACTGAGCGCAATACAACTTTTGGTGCAGATGCCAGAGCCACAGAAAGAGAAGTTAAAGCCAGGGCGCAGTTTACTCTTAAATCGAAAGACGGTGAATTTGTTTACGGTCCACATGATTTGGAAAACGAGCGCGTTTACAATTATGACGAAGGCAGTGTGAATTCAGCAGACCGCGAAAGAGATCTCATTGTTACTGAGCTTCGGCGCAATCTGGCCGATCAAATTTTGCGGATGTTACAATCTGTGCAGTTGCCTGGCGATGCTAACGCTAATAGCACAAGTCCTGACAATCCAGCTGTCGACAAGCCAAACGAAGCGTCATCTAGCGCTGCTAAATAAATGAAAATAGCCGCGCAAAAACTCAGAGATCATATCGCCAAAGGTGGTGACAATGCTTATTGGATTTGTGGTGACGAAACCTTACTAGTGCAAGAAAGCTGCGATCTTGTGCGTGAGCATGCCAAACAGCAAGGTTTTACTAACCGTGAAGTTTGGCATGTAGAGGCAGGCTTCGACTGGCAAGAAGTATTTAATAGCGCCAACAGTATGTCGCTATTTGGTGATCGTCAATTGTTAGAGCTAAGACTAGGCACTGGCAAGCTCAATGCAAAAATAGTAGACGCAATTGCCAGCTACGTTAGCGACCCTAACCCCGACACACTATTACTGATAACTGGCCCAAAAATAGATGCGGCCACTATGCGTGGTAAAAAGTTTGGCCCCATTGAACAAGCGATTACTATTGTTCAAGTATGGCCTATTGACGCACAGCAATTACCTGAATGGATATCTGCACGACTGCGTGCTAAAAATCTAACAGCAGACAGTGAAGCACTGACAATTTTATGCGAACGCGTTGAAGGTAATTTACTTGCTGCTCAGCAGGAAATCGAAAAACTAGCGATGCTGAGCGAAGATACACATTTAGACGCCGAGGCAATCATTTCTATTGTTGCCGATAACGCTAGATATGATGTATTTAATCTAGGCGACAAGGCGCTTTTAGGCGATACCAACGGCGCATTAAAAACTCTACGCGGACTGCGAGCAGAAGGTACCGATGCAACCCAAATTTTATGGGTACTAGCCAAAGAAGTGCGTAATTTGGTCACTGTCAGTGAACTCGCACAAACCAGCAGTGTTGACGCTGCGTTAAAGCAAGCACATATTTATCAGCGCCAACAAGGACCCATAAAACAAGCACTTAGCCGTCACAGCCATAGCAGACTACAAGCCATGCTTAAGCTGTCTCATCAAATAGATTTAACCATCAAAGGTATGGCCGCTGGCAACCCTTGGGATGGTTTAGAGAAATTGATTTTACGTCTGTCAACTATACCTGCAAGGCAACGCTAAAGGCTCATAATTGATATATTTTGCCATCGTCAGTAGAAAAATAAACACGCTTATCAGGTGATTGGGCTACATGGCGCACACGCATTTTTGGGGTTTCGAATAAAGACTTTTGATCAATAACCACACCGCTGTGCAGAGTCAATTTTTTAAGGTGTGTATCGGACAAACAAGCCAGCAATAGACTTTGGCTTTGACCATCATCAACAAAAGCTAATCCTGAAGGTGATACGCTCGGCGTCCAATAGACTAGCGGTTGTTCTAAACCATCTTGTTCTCCAGGTCCGATTGAAGTGCCGATATAGTTTTTACCATGGGTAATTAACGGCCAGCCATAATTTTTACCGGCAGTAACAGCATTTATTTCATCACCGCCGCGCGGACCGAATTCAGCCACATAGATCTGCTTAGCCATCGGATCAAAAGTAATTCCCTGTGGATTCCTATGCCCTAAGGTCCAAATCTCTGCTAACGCATTTGGATTACCCATAAACGGATTTTCCGCAGCAGGCCTCCCGTCAAGGGTTA
>JBLHWB010000129.1:0-6087 GCA_047628915.1 Porticoccus sp.
ACTAACGCCATGCCTGAAAAAGGCGCTAAAAAGTGGTTTGGTGCTACTCCTCCGGATTTGACATTAGTAGCCCGTGCACGCGGGGCCGATTGGCTGTATACCTATTTGCTAACTTTCCATCAAGACAGAAATCGTCCATGGGGTGTTAATAATTTAGTATTTAAAGATGTTGGTATGCCTAATGTTTTGCTTGAGCTGCAAGGCCATCAAAATTGTATTCCTGCATTAGCAGTCGCTGCAAATGGCGGTCTTAAGCAAGACCCATTAACAGGTGATTTTTTAGAGGATGAAGATCCTGCTCATGCCTGTGGTCGAGTAACGCATGTTGAAGGTACTGGTAGTTTGACTCCAGAAGAGTTTGAAACAGCCATATTCGACTTGACCAATTATATGGTCTATATGGCTGAGCCGATGGCGCTTGAGCGTGAAAGAATGGGTATCTACGCCTTGTTATTTATTGCGTTGTTATTTGTGTTCACTTATATGCTCAATCGTGAGTATTGGAAAGACGTTCACTAATTTTTTCGGCAGGTAATTCTACCTGCCGATATATTTGTAATTTGAGGTTTCCCCTATGGGTGTTATGGCTAAGCGGTCTTCAATGACCTTTTTCTCTGATGGTACTAGTCACTATAGTCATCGTGTACGCATTGTATTGGCTGAAAAAGGTGTGACAGTTGATATTGTTGACGCAAGCCCTGAGGATTTGCCTGAAGAGGTGTCAGAGCTAAATCCGTATAATAGTCTCCCCACATTACTTGATCGTGACTTAGCCTTATATGAGTCCAAAGTAATGATGGAATATTTGGATGAGCGATTTCCTCACCCACCATTGTTGCCGGTATATCCGGTTGCACGTGGGCAGTGTCGTTTGTGGATGTATCGGATTGAGCGCGATTGGTGTTCTTTGGTTGACATTATTATTAAGGGCAAAGACGATTCAAAAGTTGTAGAAAAAGCGCGTAAAGATTTGCGCGATAGCTTGTTAAGTATTGCACCAATTTTTGCTGAAATGCCTTTCTTTCTCAGCGAAGAATTTACTCTAGTTGATTGTTGCTTGACGCCTATTTTATGGCGCCTACCGTCGTTAGGGGTTCAGCTGCCTCAGACTAAGCAGTCTAAGCCATTGATCGACTATATGGACCGGATGTTTGAAATGCCTTCATTTCAGGCCAGTCTATCAGATCAAGAAACGGAGATGCGCTAGCAGATCTTTCTGTTAGTTAGCCGTTAATGGACTCTACCGAAATCCCAATGACATCGAGCAGGCCTTATTTGCTTAAGGCTATGTTCGATTGGATTGTTGATAATGATTGCACTCCATATGTGCTGGTGGATGCCAATATTACTGGTGTATCTGTTCCACAAAATTTCGTCAAAGCCGGTGAAATAGTATTGAATATCTCTCCAGGCGCGGTGGTCGCAATGGATATGAATATGGAGTCATTGAGTTTTAATGCTCGATTTGGCGGCGTACCAACAGATATTTATACGCCGATTATCGCGATCAAAGGGATTTATGCGCGTGAGAATGGCAAAGGTATGATGTTCGAATACGAAGAGCTTCCGCCAGAGCCATCAACACCGAAAAAATCAGCCAGACCTAGCCTAACTGTCGTTAAGTAAGCGCTAATATTTTTATCAGTCGATATATTCAAATATCTTTACCACTCGCTCGACTCCTGATGTATTACGTGCGAGGTCGGCGGCTTTAGTTGCCATCTCTCGGGTAATCAGCCCCATTAAGTAAACGGTACTATTTTCAGTGACAACTTTAATATCGCCGCCATCGGTTTCACTGCCTGTTAGCAATTTTGTTTTTAGTTTGCTCGTTATCCAGGTGTCGCTAGTACGCGTGCCAAAGCCCAGAGTGGGTTCTGCTGTGAGTTGGTTATGCAGTGTCTTCACTTCACCAAGGCTTCTTACTATGGCGCCAGCTTGTTGTGCAATGTCATCAGTAGGAACTTGTCCCGCAAGTAATACTGTACCGTTGTAACTGACGACGACTAAGTGAGCTTGGTCTAGTTCAGGTGAGGTTTCCCGTAGATTGACCAACGCTTTGGTTTCAATGACTTCATCATCAATTATTTCACCGAATGAGCGTTCGCTTTTGTCCTCTGCTATTGGCTTATCGCGAGTCACATTGATGAACGAACTGCACGCAGATAATGCTAGTAATAAAGTGATAAGGCTGAGAGCTTTGGTTGTGGTCATAGCTAGGCGGTTCCTCCAAAAATATGGCTGTCGATAAGTTGGCATAGTGCATGAATAACAGTTACTTGCATCTCTAAGCTGCGAATATTACTCGCCACCGGTAATGCTATCGCAATATCAAACTCGCTAAGTTGAGCTAGTAACATATCACTGTTAGTACACAATATTATACAAATGTTCCGTTGTCGGGCAGCATGAATTGCCGCAATTAGCGCTTCATCAGACTCGCAAGCAAGTATCACTAAGGTGTCGCCTTCGCTACCGAAGGCGTTAATCTTTTTAGCGATATCACCGCTATGGTCTGTAGTTAAATACATCGCTGGCAGTGCCGGGCGTTCTTCATCATGGCCGCCAAGTAAGTGGGAGCAAAACATTTGTGCTAAATAGCTGCCACTGTTGGTGCTGCAACTCAATATTTTTTTATCTCGCAGCAAGCAGTTGGCAATCGCTTCGCTGGCCAATGAGATTTGTGGCATAGCGGCGGAGGCACAGGCGCTATGCAGCTCGATATGCTCCGCAAATATTGAGGAAAGTAAGTCGTTGTAGTTCATGCCTAGCGTTTACCTGATAAATCCTTAGTAAAAAGCGTTTTCAATCCAATCGAATTGTAGTTCATTTTGTAATGAAGTGATCGCTATTACATCAAATCTTATGACATGGTTTTGATATTGTTTGTTTTCATTAAGATATGTTTTAGCGGCTAGAAGTATTCGTTGTTGCTTGCCGCGAGTCACTTGCTCAAGTGCATGGCCATGGCTATTACTTTTTCGGTATTTAACTTCAATAAAGCATAAGGTATTTTTACGTCTACAAATAATATCGAGTTCGCCGCCGCGACAAAAATAATTTTGACCGATAGTTTTGAATCCTGCTTTTTCAGTTAATCGTTTTGCCGCTTCTTCATAGCAGGCGCCTTTATTCTTGTTCGAGACTGGTTGTCGTTGCCATAGCATTATTCGCTTCCTTGCGCAGTGTCATATAAGTGGTCTCTTCGGCTGATATTAAACCGTTACTAAATGATGCCCAGCTCGGCTCTCTTTCGATATTACCATTGCTGAGTCGGCTAAGTGCGCCGGTAAAACCTTGTAGCTTGTAGTTATTATTAGCGCTTAACAGCGTCATGCGTTGGCTAATATAATACGCGTCGATACCCAGTGCGTATAAGTTTTTGCTATAGCTGCCACCGCGTTGGATATGGTTGTTGATTTGGCGGCTAAATCTAGTGTTGTCGCCTGCCACTGCCCACGGAGTTTCAGCAAAATAGATGCCACTTAAATCCATATCTTTACTTTGAGTATTTGAGCCGTTGTTAATTTGGTTAGTCGCGTATACAGGTAAGTCACCGGCAAAATGGAAAGCAAGAATGGGCTTTAGAGATCTCGCTTCTTGTGAATTCGTGGCAATAAATACCATGTCGATATCTTTGCGACGATAAGGATCTGACTCGACAAATTCGCCAAGGACATCTTGTAAATGTTTAGTTCGCTGTTCACTACGCTGAAGGTTTAGTGCATCCTTAATTGTAGTCGACATAGTAGCGCTGTCGGTAAACATTGTTCTGATGGCCACGCTGGCCTCATATTGCTGCCAGTTGCCGACAAAAGAGTCTGCCGCCCGAATGCTCCAGTCTTTACTTGATTGGATTACTAGTGCTCGGCTAAAGCCGTTATTAAGTGCCTGATTACTTGCAAGTAGCGCGTCGTCGTTGGCTGACAGGCCAAGTTTACTCAAGTTACTGTTATTAAGTATGTTGTTACTGAAATTTAACGCCAATGTTTGCACATCAATATTGGTGTTTTGTTCTAGTTGCTCAAGATTACTTTTAGTAAGCGGACCAATAACTGCGTTGGCGCCACTAGCAACAGCTTGTAAATAAAGCTGGCCAATATCTTTATTTCGATTAGTGTCAAAAAATTGTAATTCAGTGTGTTGATTTTCTTCATCGGCAAGATGAGCAGCAATAATACCATCCCTAATGCTATCGCCGGCGGATCGCAGGCGGCCGGAGAGAGGGATTAATATCGCAATTTTTTCTGGAGCCGTTAATGACATTAGCTGCATTAAACTGCTAGGTGGCATTACATTGGCGGCATGTTCTGACCAGGCGCTTTGCCAAAATAGTATTTTCTGCTGAGTTTGCGCTAGTGTAATAGATGTGTCTTTAGCGATAAGCGCTATGGATAGCCAGCCAGAAAAATCTGAATTCTGGGTTTCAATGGCAAGAGCACTGTCTAGTTTAGTGCTAGTAGTTTGAATTAATAGTTCCCACACTTGATCACTGTATTTTAGAATCTCTTCTTCATT
Source organism: Porticoccus sp. (assembly GCA_047628915.1). Classification (GTDB taxonomy): domain Bacteria; phylum Pseudomonadota; class Gammaproteobacteria; order Pseudomonadales; family CAWVSB01; genus CAWVSB01. The sequence continues at coordinate 4,519 of JBLHWB010000129.1, forward strand.
AGTGGTTAGGGCCAATAGTGCGGTTAACGTTTTAGCTGCTTTAATAGGCAGCAGCACGTCATTATAAGCTTGTTCCTGTAATAGCAAAAGTCGCGGGTTGTTTACTACAAGGGCGCTGTTTGCTTCGAGCCAATCTAATGCCTGATTGGGTTGGTTTAGTGCTATATAGTTGCTCGCGTAAATGTCGCCGTAAAGTTCTAGTTGATCGTCAGTGAGCTGGCTGCTGTCTACTTGCTGAATAAGTTTGGCAGCTGTCGTCCAATCGGCTGTTTGGACGCTTAACATACTGGCTTGTAAAAATTTGCTTGAGCGAATCGGCTCAAAAGAGTTTTGAGCTGTTAGAATAAGTTTGTTGATACTGTCTTGAGCTTTAGTGGCGTCAATGGGTTTGTCAGGTGTCGGTTTAGTTTGCCCGCCGCCGCATGCTGCTAGCCCAGCAATTAAGCCGGCGAGTAGTATGTTTCGCACTAAATTTATTTTAGTAGGTGCTGGGTTTATTTTTGTCATTTTAAGGTAAGGATTTTCCATGGAAGCTGGTGTGCTTTATGTGGTGGCAACACCAATCGGTAATTTAGATGACATGGTACCGCGTGCAGTGTCCGTTCTCAAAGCGGTGAATGTTATTGCAGCCGAAGATACCCGTCATAGCAGGCCGCTGCTGACGCACTTCTGCGTTGCTACGCCGCTGCTCGCTTATCATGATCATAATGAGGCGCAGCAGACCGTTGAGCTAATTGCTAGGCTGCAAGCAGGTGAAAGTGTGGCCTTGATTTCTGATGCGGGTACGCCGCTAATATCTGACCCTGGCTATCGTTTAGTGCAAGCGGCGATGCAGGCGGACATTAAGGTGTCGCCAGTTCCCGGTGCTTGTGCCATGGTGGCTGCATTAAGTGTGGCGGGCTTGCCCAGTGATAGATTCGTCTTCGAAGGTTTTTTACCGGCCAAGTCCAGCCAGCGAGTAATCCGATTGAAAGCCTTGTCGACGGAAGGAAGAACGGTTGTGTGCTATGAATCACCGCATCGAATCGTCGATAGCTTGGCTGACATGCGTCAAGTATTAGGCGATGACAGAGTGGTGGTGTTGGCGCGAGAGATTACCAAAACCTTTGAAACTATTAAGTCAGCCCCGTTGGCGGAGTTGGCCCAGTGGTTAGCCGCAGACAGTAATCAGCGTAAAGGTGAGATGGTATTATTGATTAGCGGTTACCAGCCTAAGCAATTAGAGCTTGATGCTGAGTCGAAGCGAGTACTTACTTTACTAGCGAGTGAAATGCCGCCGAATCAAGCAGCATCGTTGGCGGCTAAAATCACCGGAGTTAAAAAGAAGCAGTTATATCAATGGTTACTGGATAATAATTAAGTCTGTAGTGTGATTATTATTGCTGTTATTTCCTTGCCTAAACAGCTTCAGGCGAATAGCATGCACCGCGTGAGAGTCGGCCGAGCAGTCGCTGTTTATTTGCTTGCAAATAAATGGAGGAAAGTCCGGGCTCCATAGGGCAGGGTGCCAGGTAACGCCTGGGAAGCGTAAGCTTACGACAAGTGCAGCAGAGAGAAGACCGCCTAAGT
>JBLHWB010000130.1:0-6036 GCA_047628915.1 Porticoccus sp.
GTATCGACATATGACTCGGTAAATTTCTCAAACTGAATTTCTTCAAACTGACTAAGTAAACTATTACCTAGGTTTTCGGCGGTGATTCCTGTGGAGTCGGAGACAAAGAATGCGGTGCGTTTCATTTATGGGTGACCCTTTTGTAGTTTTATTCCAAAAAAAAGCGTTAAAAATCAGTGGTTTTAAGGCCGTTTGCGCATAGGCAAGGGTGGTTTAACACTATACTATTGCCACCCATTATAGCGGGTGTTCGCTGCAAACGTGACTTTCATTAGGAGATTAATGTGTCTGATTTAGTGATTTGGTTTGACCAACTTGGAATGAATGATGTCGACCGAGTAGGCGGCAAAAACGCCTCTCTGGGTGAAATGATCAGCGGCTTGGCTAATCAAGGCGTGTCGGTTCCCAATGGCTTTGCCACTACTGCTGATGCTTTCAGAGATTTTATTAGCAGCAATAATTTAGATAAACGCATTAATGATGCCTTGAATACATTAGATGTGGAGGACGTGAATGCATTGGCAAAAACCGGTGCCGAGATTAGAAGCTGGGTTAACAATGCAGCATTTAGCCCTGATCTTGAAGCGGCAGTCGCAGCGGCATTTGAAACGCTGCAAAATGGCAATACAGGGTTAGCCGTAGCAGTGCGTTCTTCGGCGACAGCAGAAGACTTACCTGACGCGTCATTTGCTGGTCAGCAAGAAACCTTTTTAAATATTCGCGGCATAGATAATGTACATGCAGCGATCAAAGAAGTATTTGCCTCCTTGTACAATGATCGGGCAATCTCATACCGAGTTCACCAAGGTTTTGAACATGCCGATGTCGCTTTGTCGGCCGGAATTCAGCGCATGGTACGCAGTGAAACGGGTGCTGCCGGGGTTATGTTCACGCTCGATACTGAGTCTGGTTTTGACGGCGTAGTCTTTATTACTTCATCTTATGGTTTAGGTGAAACCGTAGTGCAAGGCTCGGTTAATCCCGATGAGTTTTATGTTCATAAGACAACACTGGCAGCTGGTAATCCTGCTGTTCTGCGGCGTAATCTTGGCTCTAAAGCAGTTAAAATGATTTATGACGGCGATGGCAGTACTGCGCGCTCGGTAATAACCGTTGATGTGGATGAAGCAGAGCGCAATGCGTTTTCATTAACTGATGCTGATATTGAGTCGTTAGCTAAGCAAGCCATGATTATAGAAAAACACTATGGTCGTCCAATGGATATAGAGTGGGCCAAAGATGGCGATGATAAGGGTTTGTATATTGTACAAGCCAGACCAGAAACGGTGAAAAGCCGCGTCAATACCAATCAAATGGAGCGCTATTTACTGAAGGGTAAGAGCAAGGTATTGATTGAAGGTCGCAGCATTGGGCACCGTATTGGTAATGGGCCGGTAAATATTATTAATGACATCAGCCAAATGGACCAAGTGAAAGAGGGTGATGTACTAGTAACTGATATGACCGACCCAGATTGGGAGCCGGTAATGAAAAGAGCTTCGGCAATTGTTACCAACCGTGGTGGCCGCACTTGTCATGCAGCGATTATTGCCCGTGAGCTAGGTATTCCTGCAGTGGTTGGTTGCAGCGATGCTACTAAAGTATTGCAGCAGGGCTCGACCGTCACTGTATCGTGCGCCGAAGGTGATACCGGCTTTATTTATGACGGCTTACTGGATTTCGATATTAATACCAGTAATGTAGCAAAAATGCCTGATCTACCGTTCAAAATAATGATGAATGTTGGTAATCCGGACCGCGCTTTTGATTTTCAATCTTATCCCAATGACGGAATTGGTTTAGCGCGGTTAGAATTTATTATTAACCGCATGATCGGTGTGCATCCCAAAGCGTTATTAGATTTAGATACTATTCCACGAGATGTGCAAGCCAGTGTAAAGCGTCGCATGGCCGGTTACGCGTCGCCTAAAGAGTTTTATGTACAGAAATTAGTAGAAGGTGTTTCAACTATTGCCGCTGCTTTCTCGCCGAAAAAAGTTATCGTGCGCTTGTCTGATTTTAAATCTAATGAGTATGCCCATTTAATTGGCGGTTCGTTATATGAGCCAGCCGAAGAAAATCCAATGCTGGGTTTTCGTGGTGCATCGCGTTATATCTCTCAGTCGTTTCGTGAGTGTTTCCAGATGGAATGTGATGCAATGAAAATTGTGCGCAATGAAATGGGTTTCACTAATGTTGAACTCATGGTGCCGTTTGTACGCACCGTCGATGAAGCTAGGCAAGTTATAGACCTATTAGCTGACAACGGTTTAGTACGTGGTGAAAATGGTTTACGTATTATTATGATGTGCGAACTGCCGGCGAATGCTTTGCTAGCAGAACAGTTTTTAGAATATTTTGATGGTTTCTCTATTGGCTCAAACGATTTAACTCAGCTGACATTGGGTTTAGACAGAGATTCTGGTCTGATCGCTCATTTATTTGATGAGCGCAATGAAGCGATTAAAATGTTGTTGTCGATGGCCATACAAGCTTGTAAGAAAGCGGATAAATACATTGGCATCTGCGGTCAAGGTCCGTCAGATCATCCTGACTTTGCCCGCTGGTTGATGGAGCAGGGTATTGATACCGTCTCGTTGAACCCTGATTCAGTCATGGAAACCTGGCTGTATCTAGCGGAAGAAATAATCTCTAATTAGAGTTTGTAGTTATTAACTAAGGTCGACGTCCGAAATGGCGTCGGCCTTTTTTGTTTTATGCTAGCCTGCATTTAGAATAATATTAACAGTAGGAGTTATTGAGTGACTAGTCATTATGAAAAAAATTTAGACCGTGTTGATGCCAATACACAAGCCTTGTCACCGGTTAACTTTTTGCCCCACACCGCAGCAATTTATCCAGACAATATCGCCATTATTCATGGTTTGGAAAAAACGAGTTATCGCCAATTGCTACAGCGGTGTAAACGCCTTGCTAGCGCGTTTGAAAAACGTGGGATAGCACAGGGATCTACAGTCTCTATCGTTGCTCCTAATATCCCTGCGCATCTAGAGGCGCATTTTGCGGTACCGATGACCGGAGCAGTACTAAATAGTATTAATATTCGCCTAGATGCGAAAACTATCGCATATATTTTTGATCATGGCGAAAGTGATCTAGTGTTGGTAGATGCTCAGTTTGCCGATGTTGTAAAGAAGGCTGTCGAGTTGTCGGAAGCTAAACCGACTATTGTAGATATTGACGACGCATTAGGGCCACAGAGCTCGCTAGTGGGCGAGTTATGCTACGAAGACCTAATGATGGAAGGCGATGAAAATTTTTGCCCTGCGCCAATTACAGACGAATGGCAGTCGCTAGCGCTTAACTATACATCTGGCACTACCGGTAAGCCTAAAGGAGTGGTTTATCATCATCGCGGTGCTTATTTAAACGCGATAGGTAATTCCTTTGCTTGGGGAATGACGCCTAAACCGGTTTATTTATGGACGCTACCAATGTTTCATTGCAATGGATGGTGTTTTCCTTGGACGATAACGCTACTTGGGGGTACCCATGTTTGCCTCAGAGAAGTGGTTGTCAGTGATATTATCGATAGTATTGAACAACATAAAGTGACCCATATGTGCGGCGCGCCTATTGTTTTGTCAATGATAGCGTCGGCGCCAGAACAAGCATTGAAGCGAATACCCAGAGGGTTAAAAGTAATGACAGCTGGAGCGGCGCCACCCGCAGCGGTAATAGCCACCATCGAAGGGCTTGGCGCAGAAGTTACTCATACCTATGGGCTAACTGAAGTTTACGGCCCTTGTGTTTATTGCGCCTGGCATGAAGAGTGGAATGGATTGCCACTAGCTGATCGCGCTGCGCTCAAGGCGCGTCAAGGGGTGCCGTATCCTGTGGTTGGTGGCTTAGACGTGCTGGATCCAATCACTATGCAGCCGGTAGTAAATGATGGTGAAACCATCGGTGAGATTATGTTTAGTGGCAACGTTGTGATGAAAGGCTATCTGAAAAATCCTGATGCGACAGCAGAATCGTTCGCTGGCGGCTGGTTTCATTCTGGTGACCTAGCGGTTAAGCACCCAGACGGATATATTGAAATAAAAGATAGAAGCAAAGATATTATTATTTCTGGTGGTGAAAATATTTCATCGATAGAGGTAGAGAGCGCTTTGTATAAACATCCGGCGGTAATGGCTGCTGCCGTGGTTGCTAAACCTGACGACCGATGGGGAGAGACACCATGCGCTTTTGTCGAGCTAAAGTTAGATCTTAAGGATGTTCCTAGCGAGGCTGAAATTATTACGTTTTGTCGTGACCATCTAGCTGGTTTTAAAATACCCAAGCATATTGTGTTTGCGGATTTACCTAAAACTTCTACCGGTAAAATTCAAAAGTTCTTATTAAGAGAGCGTGCTAAAGAGATATAGTTACCCATAAGCTGATCAACAGATTGTCATATCCATGCTAATAGGTGATTATAGATTTTAATTTTAAAATAACTAATGAGGTTTTTTTATGAAAAAAGTTTTTATCGCTATATTTATGTCTGCAATGGTTGCTCCAGCCTATGCGATTGATTTTGGTAAGCTGTCTGAAGCCGTAGATCAGGAGAAGGCAATGGAGTCGGTTGATAAAGAAAAATTAGTTGAAGCTGTACAAGAAGATGAAATCGATTATGTTAAAGCCGCAGACTCTGTAGATAAGACAAAATTGTCTGAATCTATTAATTATAAAAAAGCCGCCGGTGCTTTAATACAATAGCTTTATCTGCCCGATACTTTATTAAGGCTTTAGCTAGCGCTGCTTAGTATTTTTTGGGCAATATTTTCCATAGCTTGTTCTGGTTTATGGTCTTGGTATGTTTTTGCAAAGTTAGTTGTTGCCTTAGTTATTTTGTCGTCGGTTAAGCAATAATTTATAGCAGTCGCTAGCGTATTTGGGTCAGCCTGTTGATTTAGTACTACCCCTAAGTGTTGCCGAGCAAGACCTTTGCTGGTCATCTGTTGTTCGATATGGGAGGGGAATGTTAGTAGCGGTATACCTTGCAATAATGCAGCTGCAACAGTGTTACTGCCACCTTGGCAGACAATCAAATCACATTTATCGGATATGTCACTAATGTTGAATGGGCTCGATGAGAATTTGATGTGCTTACTGTTGATGGTGAAATTTAGTGGAATTTCATCAGTCTTTGCGTAACATAAAGTGTCGATGCTCAATTGATGTAGTACCGATAACAACTGAGGTAGCACCGGGTCTGACGAATACAAATAGACGAATACCTTTTTAGTCGAATAGTTTGGCCAGACAGCTTCTATCCCTTCAATTTGATCATAGGGCATGCCATAGAAGTGTGTATTGCCGCGTTGGGCGTATTGGTCTAATTCTTTAAACGTACAAATATAGGTAGAGCCTCCATAAAATAGCTCCACCGCCCGAGCTACTCTTGGCAGGCCATATTGAGCTAACAAACGGTTAATACAGACATTCAACCGCGCTTCGTTGTTGCTTATGCGCTCTAAATCAGGGTTTTCTATTTGTTGTAAAGTTTGTAGTGGCGCAGTTAGAGGCGGTAGAGTAAATCCGTTACCGATAGCATAACTAGGCGTATCAGCTATGTAGGCTGCTAGGCGGGCGCTGGGAGCATGATCGCAGACAATAGCGTCAGGTTGATAATCGGTAAATATTTCCTGCCATTGCTCTATGCCGGATTTTAAATAGGCAGTATCTTCGTAAGCCCTTATTAACAACATGTCGGCACAGTCATAGGCTGCGCCAGTGTTAGGCCCTCGAATACCCAAAACAGGAGCCTGATAAATAGTGTGGTGCCCAGTGTGATGAAAGTGTTTTGCGGTATTTACATCACGCAGAGCATAAGCTACTTGGTGGCCGTTGGCGGTGAAATAATTAGTAAGAGCGGCCAACTTGGACATATGCCCCATGCCACCACCAAGCTCCCAAGCTAATAATAGTTTCATCGCGATGACTTACAGCAAGCTATGCTTTTAGTTTTGGGAACAATACTGGTGTGTTGTCACGGTATTTAATATAGTCCTGGTTATCACTCCAACG
>JBLHWB010000131.1:0-6004 GCA_047628915.1 Porticoccus sp.
TTTCAGCGCTTAACTGGGCGCCTACCGGCCGAAACCTTAGACACCGTTGTGCTGCCTACAGAGTTTATTTCTAGTGATAAACAAGCGGCTTTAAACAGGGCTTATGTCACTAGCCCGGTTATTAATAGTGCGATAGAAAATTTACGTGCGGCCCAGTCAGAAGTAAAAGTAGCTACTGCTGCTTACATGCCTAAGTTCGATTTACGTCTGAGAAAGCAATTGGATCATAATACTGAAGGCGTTACTGGGCGTTATGACGAAGAAGCCATTGAATTGGTGATGACCTATAATCTTTATAATGGTGGTTCAGACAGCGCGCGTAAAAGGCAGCTTTATCAGCAGATGAATTCGGCTCGAGAGCTGCGGCAAAAAGCGTGCCGTGACGTGCGTCAGCAGTTGGCAATAGCCTATAACGACATTGTTAGTTTAGAAGAGCAAATAGGGTATTTAGACCGTAACCGTAAGGCTATTGGTAGTGCCCGAATTGCCTACCGTAAGCAATTTGATATTGGCCAGCGCACTTTGCTTGATTTACTGGATACCGAAAACGAATATTTTGAGGTGCAGCGCGCCTACCGCAATGCCACGCAAGATTTAATGTTAGCCCAGGTGCGGACTTTGTCGGGCATGGGTATTTTGCTTGATTCTTTAGGCTTGTCAGGGCGAGAGGCGCAGGCGCTAGAATATATTGATACTGTGCGCCCTGAAGATGCCGATGTTGGCGGCCGTTGCCCCGATGGTGCACCAGACGCGTTATACATTAACAAAGAGGCGTTATTGGCAAGTGTTTTGGCCGATGCTAATTTTAACGACAGTCAATCTATTACTGTCGAGACGGTTGATATTGCCGGCGAAAGCACTGACCGAGTAAGAATGGATGTGAGCGTTAATTTTGATTATAAGTCTGCTGACTTGTCAGAGCAGAGCGTGCCGCCGTTGGACGATGCCGCAATGTTACTGCGTAAATTCGCCGATGCTGATGCCATCGTTGCGGGCTATACCGACTCAGTAGGGTCACAAGCGTATAACGTTATTTTGTCAAAACAACGTGCTGGCTCGGTAAGAGAGGCGTTAATTAATGACTATGGAATTGATCCTAGCCGATTAACCGCGATTGGTTATGGTGAAGATAGCCCTATTGCTGATAATGAAACGGAAGCGGGGCGGACTTTAAACCGTCGGGTTGAATTAGTTATCGATGTCGATGAAATAGGGACTTATTCGCAGCAGCCAATCGACGGTGTCAGTTTTGAGTCTTTGGATATGGGTCTTGATCAATATGATGATGTTGATAGTGAATCGTTTGAGACTGTTGATGAGTTAATGGCTGACGAAAGCGCGGAAGCTGTTGAATTTATGGCTGAAGCTAGCGATGCGCCAGAACAGCTTACAGAACAAGCTGAAGCCGTTATTACAGCAGAGACGATAGAAGAGATTAGCTTTGAAGCGCTGGATGATGAGTCAGTTGCCGAAGCAGTAGTAGACGCGGTTGTTGTAGCAGCGCCTAAAGAAGAGGCTGCAGAAATAGAAGAAATCAGCTTTGAGACGCTGGATGATGAGCCCGCCAGTAGCGAAATGACTGAAGAATCGATGGCTGAGATAATGGCAAAGCCATCTCAGGGCGAAGAGATGACCTTTGAATCAGTTGATGAAGGGCGGCAATAGGTACTAGCGAGCAAGAACTTTGCCTGCGGCTGAAGATGGCGACGTTCAGTTTGAGTATCTAGAACAGTAAACTCAGCATAAAGTCTTGCTGGCCAAGCTTATTTCTTCCCCCTAACTTTAAATATCGCTATAATTAGCCAATAGTTTACGGCTACCCCGTAACTGCATTGATAGAAAAGAGATTGTTATGATGAAAACTATTTTGGCGTTTGTAGCCATTGGTGCTATGTCTTTAGGGGCCACTTCAATTGCCGGTATTGTCGAAGATAAAATTGATGCTCGCCTGTCCCCTCCGGGAGCTGTGTGTGTTGAAGGCGGGGAATGTGCGGTAGCGATTGTAGCTGTTGCTGGCGGTAGTGCGGACCGTGGCGCTGAAGAAGTTTACAATGCTGCTTGTATGGCTTGTCATATGACTGGCGCAGCGGGTGCTCCCATTTTAGGTGACACTTCGGCTTGGTCGTCGCGTATTACTCAAGGTGCTGAAATTTTATATGGTCATGCGATTAACGGCATTGGCGCTATGTCTGCGAAGGGCGGCTGCATAAGCTGTTCAGACAATGAAGTTAAATCGGTTGTGGATTATATGATCGAGCAGGCTGGTTAAACGCGGCAAGTTTTTTAAAGGCTGCTTTGGCGGCCTTTTTTTATGCCTATAACAACGGTATTACTCTTTTTGCGACTGAGTAAAGCTGATTGAAATAGCGCGGTCTTTATTAGATAAAACCAGTTTATTGTCGAGTGAAGCAATGTGATTAGTTTTGGTAAGCGCGGCTAAATAGGCTCTTTCCTGTTGCATTAATTTTGCTACCCCAGCCATCATGGTGCTAGCAATATGCGAGCTTGGCCATTCAATGGCGCCATTGTTCATCATCACAAAGGTACCAAAATACCTATTCACGCCAGCGTTGCCGCTAATACGTCCGTCGGGTTCACAGGTAAATGTTGGGCGATTCGATTCGGTGAGCGAATAAGTGCCAGCAGGCGTATTTAACGCGCTTAGCGTCCACTGGGTATTACAGGCTGCGCTCAGTGTTTTCTTCGTTAAAGATTGCAGCGTTTGCTCGGGCTGGCAGCTAACCAATGCTAGGCTAATAGCGAGCGTTGTTGCGATTGTTGAGACTAGTTTGATCATGGCGCGGCTTTCGTTGGGATGTTTACAAATGCTAAGCCCGCCAGCCAATACTAACAATGCGTATAAACCGCAATGGTTTACTAAGATGTTGCTAAAAAACACACTTTATAGTGTTTTAGCAACATTATTGGCTAGTTTTTTGTGTTAAAACTGTGAGCTAATTATCATCTTGCTACGGTGTTAACTAGCGGTTAGCTCTTTAACGCCGTCTTGGGTGCCCATTAAAAATACATCGGCTGAGCGAGCAGCAAATAAGCCATTGGTGACCACGCCAACAATGTTGTTAATAGCATGCTCAGTCTCGAAGGGCGTAGCGATGGCAAGGTCATGGACATCAATAATAATATTGCCGTTGTCGGTTATAACGCCTTCTCTATACACTGGGTCGCCGCCAAGCTTGACGATTTCGCGGCCAACATGGCTGCGCGCCATAGGGATTACTTCAACGGGTAGCGGAAATTTACCTAAAACACTAACCAGTTTGCTGTCATCGGCAATGCAGATAAATTTTTCGGCAACGGCGGCGACAATTTTTTCGCGAGTAAGCGCAGCGCCGCCACCTTTGATTAAATTAAGCTGATGATCCGATTCATCGGCGCCGTCAATGTAAAAATCAATGCCGGCGACAGCGTTTAAGTCATATACGGCGATGCCGTGATCACGTAGCCGTTGGGCAGACGCTTCTGAGCTAGCAACGGTGCCTTCAAATTGAGTTTTTACCGTGGCCAATTGGTCGATAAACATATTGGCAGTTGAGCCAGTGCCAATGCCAATAATCATAGCTGACTCAAGGTGCGGTTTTATATATTCCAAGGCAGCTAGAGCCACTGCTTGCTTAAGTTCGTCTTGAGTCATGAATACGCTCTGTTTGGCTGAAAAACACTAGCATAGCATCTGGTGGGGAAGAGTTAAGTTGTTTAACATGGCAGGCTTAGCAAATAGCGCTGTTTTTATTGAAAGCCACTAAAACCTATCGACCGTTATCAAATTTATTGACTGAGCAGATTATGCCAAAGAACTACATAAATGAAATACTTGATACCAATGTTTATGACGTTGCGATTGAGTCGCCATTAGATTTCGCGCCCATGTTGTCGGCGCGGCTTAACAATAAAGTGCTGTTGAAGCGGGAAGACTTGCAGTCGGTGTTTTCGTTTAAGCTGCGCGGTGCGTATAACAAAATTTCAAAGCTTAGTGACGACCAAAAAGCCAAAGGCATTATTGCCGCCTCGGCGGGTAATCATGCGCAAGGCGTGGCTTTGTCAGCTAAAGTGCTAGGCATTAAGGCGACAATTGTAATGCCCAAAACCACGCCCAGTATAAAAGTGGATGCGGTGCGAAACCATGGCGCTAAAATTGTTTTAATTGGCGATAGTTATGATGATGCGGCAGCCCATGCAGCGAAGCTTGTTGAAGAAAAAGGCATGGTCTATGTGCATCCTTATGACGACCCGTTGGTAATTGCAGGCCAGGGCACTATTGGTATGGAAATTCTCAAGCAGCATACCGGCCCGATAGATGCGGTTTTTGTCCCTGTTGGTGGTGGCGGTTTGTTAGCGGGTATTGTCGCTTACATTAAGCATGTGCGCCCAGAAGTTAAGGTGTTTGGGGTGGAGCCAGAAGATGCGGCTTGCCTTAAGGCGGCGATGGATAGTAAGCGCCGCGTAATATTGCCTGAGGTTGGAATCTTTGCTGATGGGGTGGCGGTAAAACAAATTGGTAAAGAAACATTCAGTGTGATTAAAGACTCTATTGACGGCGTGATTACGGCTAATAGCGACGAGATGTGTGCGGCAGTAAAAGATATTTTCGACGACACTCGGTCTATTGCAGAGCCCGCCGGCGCATTGTCGCTTGCTGGCTTAAAAAAATATATTGCTGGAACGGGCGCCACCGGACAAACCTTAGTGGCAATACATAGCGGGGCTAATATTAATTTTGACCGGCTGCGTTATATTTCTGAGCGCACCGAAGTAGGCGAGCAGCGCGAAGCTGTACTGGCGGTAACTATTCCAGAAAAGCCTGGTGCGTTTAAAAAGTTTTGTGCGGCCATTGGTAAGCGTATGGTCACTGAATTTAATTATCGCTATGCCAGTGACGGTGAGGCACAAATTTTTGTTGGCGTACAAGTTGCCAGTGGCGGCAAAGATAGGCAAGAGCTGGTTACTAAGCTGGTAGATAAAGGCTATCAAGTGCTCGACTTAACCGAAGACGAATTAGCTAAGCTGCATGTGCGTTATATGGTTGGCGGGCATGCGCCAGATGTTAAAGATGAGCTAGTGTATCGTTTTGAATTTCCAGAGCGCCCGGGTGCGTTAATGAATTTCTTAACATCGCTGGGGCAGAGTTGGAATATTTCGATGTTTCACTATCGCAACCATGGCGCGGCTTATGGGCGGGTGTTAGTTGGCCTGCAAGTTCCTAAAGGTGAGCGTAAAAAAGTTGAGGCAGACTTTAAAGCATTAAATTATAAGTATTGGGATGAGACAGATAACCCAGCGTATAAATTGTTTTTGGGCTAACAGTTAATGATTTGATTGTCGGTGACAATCACATTTAGTGGTATGTCCCAGCTTTTAATTTCTAGTTGTGTCACTTGTTGGCAGTGATGCGCTAGGCCTATTAAATAAGTGTGTTGCTGGCAGTTGGCTAAATAGCGGTCGTAATAGCCACCGCCCATGCCAAGCCGATTGCCACTGTTGTCAAACCCTACCAGTGGGACTAACACCACGTCTAATGTTTCTGCTACATCGCTGGAGCTAGGTTCAGCAATACCGTATTGATTTTTTTCTAGTGCACCGTTTTGCTCATAACGCACAAATACCATGGCGTTATTAGTTTTTATTTTGGGCAAATAAATAGCTTTATGGTTTTTCCAGGCTTGCAGTATTAATTGTGCGGGGTCAATTTCGCCGTCATTAACAATATAGCCGCCAATACTGTTGGCATGTTGAAACTGCGGGATTGAATTAATATTGCTTGCTACTGAATCTGCCGCGGCTAGTTGCTGCTCGGCGCTGAGGTTTTTACGCGTTAGTCTTAGGTCTTGTCGGAGCTGGTTGCGTTGCACCATGACTTGTACCTGTTAAATAAGGATTCCCCAAAATACCGCTGCAATATTTGCCTCGAACCGAATGTTCAAGGTGGCGATCTTTGTGATGCATTAGGCTTTCCGACTTGCGGACATGCACACCAACATCAGCGAAA
>JBLHWB010000132.1:0-5988 GCA_047628915.1 Porticoccus sp.
ACGTTGCTATTACCGGTTTAGATAATGCTAAAAAAGCACTCGAAGATACTTCCCTAGTCGCGCCATTTTCAGGCGTGATTGCAAACACTTTTGTAGAAGAACTCGACGCAGTTAACCCAGCAACACCCATTGTTACTATTCAAACTGATGGTCCGGCTGAGGCAAAAGTGAAAATCCCCGCAAGTCTAGTGGCGCAAATCAAAAAGATTGCACTAGTAGAAACCACCGTTATTCTCGACTCTGAAGGGGCTCACCCTTTGCCCGGAATCATGGTGGGCGCAATTGCGTTGGCAGACGAACGCTCACAAACCTTCGAGGTAAGCTTTAGTTTTACTCCTCTTGCCAATATGACGGTACTGCCAGGAATGACTGGGGTTGTGGTGTCTAAGGTAGCGTTTAATGATAAAGCGAGTCGCCTAGGGAAAATGTTCATTCCCATGGGGGCTGTGGTGTCTGATGCTAAAGGTCAGTTTGTTTGGTTGGTCAACACCAACACTTATAAAGTGTCTCGCCGAAACATCAAGGTAGGTGATATAGAAGGGCAAAATATTATGATCATCGCCGGTTTACAAGTGGGTGACACAATTATTGGCGCTGGCGGTGCCTATTTGCAAGAGGGCATGAAAATTCGCCCTCTAGAAAGCTAAGCATAATTGCAAAAATAGAATAGGAAAAAATATGAATATAGGCATTTTTGCAATTAAAAATCGCCTGATCACTATGATTGTGATCATTGCGTCTCTAGTTGCTGGTTGGAACGCCTACCAAACAATGCCGCGTTTCGAAGACCCAGAATTTACGATCCGCAAAGCTGTCGTCATTACTCCATATCCAGGTGCAACTCCACTGGAAGTAGCAAATGAAGTCTCTGAACCTCTTGAGTCTGCAATTCAACAGCTACAAGAAGTAAAAGAAATTTTATCTACATCTCAAGCGGGCTATTCACGCATAGAAGTTGAAATTAAATACGAATTTTCAAAGTCAAAAGAGTCATTAACCTCGATCTGGTCAAAGCTTCGTAACAAGGTTAACGATGCTCAAGGCAGTTTGCCGCCCGGTGCTAGGGCCTCTATTGTGAATGACGACTTTGGTGATGTTTATGGCGTGTACTATTTATTTACCGGTGACGGTTATAGCCATAAAGAATTATTCGATTACGTTGATAGTTTACGTACTGAGGTACTCTCGGTTGATGGCGTCGCAAAGGTGGTGCTTTCTGGTGTGCAAAAAGAAGCTATTTATATCGAAATTTCCAGAGCGCGAGCGGCAGTGTTGGGCCTATCGGTAAATCAAATTTATCAAGATTTAGCACAGCAAAATACTGTCGTTTCTGCAGGTGATCTACGGGTAGGTAATCGTCGTTTAGTGGTGCAACCCACAGGCAGCGCTGACTCAGTAGAAGAGCTAAAAAATATAGTTGTTTCTACCGACAGTCAAGGTACGCTTGTGTACCTACAAGATATCGCGACCATTACTCGCGACTATCAAACTCCCCTTAAAGAAGAACTTAGGTTTAACGGACAACCCGCAATTGGATTTGGTATATCAAATGTGACTGGCTCTAACGTGGTTGAAATGGGCAAGGCGATCGAGCAAAAGTTGATTGAAGTAGAAAATCAGCGCCCCGTGGGCATAGAACTCCACGAGTACTATCATCAGGGTAAAGTCACCCAAGCGGCCGTAGATGCCTTTGCCTTAAATGTGCTCGCTGCATTAGTTATTGTGCTAGTCACGTTGATATTTTTTATGGGTATTAAATCGTCGGTAATAATTGGTGCTGTTTTATTATTTACTATTGCCGCCACCCTAGCCACGATGGATTTTGTAGGCATTCCTATGCACCGTATTTCTCTTGGTGCATTAATTATAGCCTTAGGCATGCTAGTAGATAATGCCATAGTGGTTACAGAGGGTATCTTGGTAGGCACGCAAAAAGGTGAAGACAAACTAAAGGTAGTCAAAAAGGTCATCGACCGCTCTATTTGGCCGCTTCTGGGCGGTACCTTGGTGGGAATTCTGGCATTTGCGCCAGTTGGATTTTCGCCTGGTGACACGGCTGAATATACGGGACATTTGTTTTGGGTGGTAATGATATCGCTGCTTTACAGCTGGTTGTTTGCGATTACGATTGTACCTTTTTTAGGTGACTTGATGTTCAAGCAAGGTACACCTTCAAATGAAGAAGTAAAAGAAGCCAAATTTTTGGCCGTATACAAATCGATGATGCGCAAAATGTTAATTGTACGCTGGATCCCTATTTTAGGAGCCGCGGGCTTGTTCTTAATATCGCTGTGGGGATTTCAGTTCGTTAAATCAGGGTTTTTCCCGGCCTCTACTACTGAACAAATCGTAGTGGATTATTGGCTACCGCAAGGCACTGATATTTCGCAGACGAAGCAAGATATGCTTGAATTAGAAGGCTTTTTAAATGGCATTGACGGGATTGTAGAGGTGCAAACGCTCATCGGAAAAGGCGCAATGCGATATATGCTGGTTTATTCAGGTGAACCCAATAATTCGGCCTATGGGCAATTTCTGATCAAGACCGAAAGCTATGAAAGTATTGTTCCAATTATGCCAATCATTCAAAGCCATATAGACAACAACTACGCCGATGCACAGGCTAAAGTATGGCAGTTTCAACTTGGTCCTGGCGGCGGTTCAAAAATTGAAGCTGAGTTTACTGGTCCCGATCCTGTCTTGCTTAGGGAACTAGCCGAACAAGCCAAAGCAATAATGCGTGCCGATGGTAATGCAATAGCGATAAAAGATGATTGGCGTCAGCCCGTGAGTATTATCGAACCTGTTTATTCGTCTAACCGCGGCCGTCGTGTAGGTATATCTAAAGAAGATTTCTCTTCTGCCTTACTTACCAACTTTTCGGGCCGTTCGGTAGGAGTTTACCGAGAGGGCCACGATTTGATCCCGATCATTGCTCGCGCCCCTGAAAACGAACGTGCAGATGTCGGTTCTATTGGACAAGTGCAAATTATTAGTCCGGTAAATGGGAGTGCGGTGCCGGTAGAACAAGTAGTAGACGAAATTCGGGTTATTTGGCGCGATGCCTTAGTGCTTAAACAAAACAGAGTGCTGCGGATTAAAGCGCAGTCAGACCCTGCTGCTGGAGTTATTACTGGTGATTTGTTTAATCGAGTACGGCCTCAAATTGAGTCAATGGAGCTTCCTCCTGGTTACAAGTTAGATTGGGGCGGCGAGTATGGTAGCAGTAAAGAAGCAAACGAAAACCTTGCCAGCGTATTGCCCATGGGCTTTTTGTCTATGGTGCTAGTGGTTGTTCTGCTGTTTAACGCAGTGCGTCAACCATTAGTCATTTGGCTAACTGTTCCGCTTGCACTTATAGGTGTAGTGTTTGGATTAATTGTTACGGGTACGCCGTTTGAGTTTATGGCTATTTTGGGGCTGTTGTCGCTATCAGGGCTGTTGATTAAAAATGCCATCGTATTAGTTGATCAAATGGACATTGAAATTGGCGAAGGCAAAGCAAGGTTTGATGCCATCGTCGACTCAGCAGCTAGCAGGGTTAGGCCCGTTATGATGGGCGCAATTACTACAATACTAGGTGTTTTGCCCTTGTTCGGAGATGCCTTTTTCAAGTCTATGGCTGTAGTACTTGTGTTTGGTTTAACCTTTGCGACTATTTTAACCCTGCTTGTGGTGCCAGCATTATATGCTGTTATTTTTAAGGTCGATAATTCAGAAACTGAGGTGAAGTCATGAAACCCAAGACTAAAAAAACACATACAGCAAGTTATAGTAGACTAGCCTGTGCGGTAATTTTAGCGACCAGTTTGGCTGGCTGCACAACCAGCTCTTTAGTCAGAACTGAAGAGGCCAGAGAAGCTTCAAGATCGAGTTTGCCTGAACTACCGCAAGCCTATGCTACGGTTCAGCAAAACTTGGGTGATGTAAGCGTTAGTTGGCTTGAAAAAATAAACGATCCGGTGCTTACAAAATTAGTCATTGAAGCGCAACAAAATAATAGAAATTTGCAAGTGCTATCAGCCAACATTGAATCGGCAAAAGCGCTGTCTGATCAAGCCGCATCTTCTCTTACGCCTTCGGTTGGCGCAGGTGTTACTGCGGGAATGGGTGGCGCGGTTAGCGACAGTGCAGTAGGTAACCTTAATGTAGGCTTAGAAGCGAGCTGGGAGCTTGATTTATGGGGCCGTATTCGCTCTGGCAAGCTAGCCTCTGAAGAGAGCTTGGCCGCAATAGAGACCGATTATACTTTTGCGCAATATTCGCTGGCAGCAAACGTTGCCAGAGCCTATTTTTTAGCAGTAGAAGCTAATAGGCTAGAGCTTATCGCACAATCGACCATCGACACGCTCAATGAAACTCACCGCATTGTGTCGGTGCAGGTAGAAAATGGTATTGGCGACCAAGGTGATTTGTCGCTAGTGAAAACAGATAGAGCCAATGCACAAGAACGATTAGTCGCAAGCAAGGCTGCGCAACGCTCAGCCTCTCGCTCAATAGAGCTGCTTTTAGGCCGCTATCCTAGCGCTGAATTAACGGTAGCTAACTTACTGCCAGCGGTACCCGCATCACCTCCAATAGGATTACCTTCTGAACTATTAGAAAGACGTCCCGATTTAGTGGCCGCCGAAAGACGCATTGCTGCCGCGTTTAATCAGATCGATGCAGCAAAAGCTGCAAAACTGCCATCACTCTCGCTGAGCGGCACCCTTGGTGGCGCATCTAATTCCTTATCTAATATTCTCAATCCAGCAAATCTTGCTTGGCAGGCAGCATCTAATTTAATGGCACCGCTGATTGATGGCGGCCGTTTAGACGCCCAAGTTGATTTACGTACTGCCGAGCAAAAAGCAGCAGTAGCAAATTACGCCCAGTCAGCATTAGTTGCGTTTAACGATGTTGAAACCTCATTAGACGAAAGCGTAATAGTAGAGCAGCGCAAAGAAGCACTCAATGTTGCATTAGAAGAATCAAAACGGGCGCTACGCATTGCAGACTTGCAGTATAAGGAAGGTGAAATTGGCTTATTAGACGTGCTGCTCATTCAACAACGTGTATTTTCAGCTCAGCGCAACTACGCCTCGATAAATCGAGCAGGGTTGATTCAGTACATCGATTTGAATTTGTCTTTAGGCGGCGGTTGGGAGTCATCACTCTAGTAGCTATAACAAATAGTTGCAGAGTATTTTTGCAGACTCATAAGGAGAAAACATGAGAAGACTCGGTATGCCAATCTACTCGCAGAAGGAGTGGTTGAGTCAACTACAATTGTCTGAATATGTTGATGGTCCTGTTGACATTTATAATGAAAACGGCAGAGTCCTTGAACTCGAAAAGCGCGTTGCTAAGCTTTTAAATAAACCGGCAAGTTTGTTTTTTCCAAAAGGGACTGTTGCGCAGCTTTGTGCATTAAAAGTTTCTGCCGAGCAGCGCGGTAATAACAATGTGGTGGTGCATCCAATGTCGCACATGGTATTGGATGAAAATGATGCCTATCAAAACCTCTTAGGTTTAACTGGTATTCTTAAGGGTGACTGCGATAGCCCCTTTGGTATTGACGATATTAAGGGAATTGAAGAAAAATTCGCTACAGTTTCTATTGAGTTACCTGTTCGTCGCGCTGGTTTTAAATTAGCCCCGTGGGAGCAATTGGATGCCATGAGCCGGTGGTGCAAAGCTCAGCAGGTTCATTTGCATATGGATGGCGCGCGCTTATGGGAATCTACAACGTATTATCAAAAGTCGGCAGCTAATATTAGTGCCTTGTTCGATTCGGTGTATGTGTCTCTGTACAAGGGACTTGGTTCAATAGGAGGCTCTATTTTGGCGGGTGAAGCCGACTTTATTGAATCGTGTAAAGTATGGCGAAGTCGACTAGGCGGAAATGCTTTTACCTCATTTCCTATGGTTATTGGCGCCTTAGATGGTTTGGATAACAGGCTTAAACACATTCCTGAGCTTGTTGAGCGAGCCAAAAAAATTGCCATG
>JBLHWB010000133.1:0-5966 GCA_047628915.1 Porticoccus sp.
TCGATCCACCGCCTGCAGCAAGCCACTAGCGCCAGCAGATTGTTGCTGCCCCTTATGCTGGGTATAGCGCTGAAGATATTCTGCCTCTTGGCGCAAACTACCACCATCAGCATCCAAAGCAGAGCCAAACAAACGTTTAAAATCACGCTCGCTTGACTGCCTATATGAATCGGCTGTTTGGTTAAACTGATAAGCCTCAACCAACATATTGGTAATAAACAGCAGCAACACCACCGCAATACCAACCGTCATTGGCAACCATGCTTTTGACTCATTACTGCTGTTATTTTTCTTAGCTTTATAAGCGCCTTGCAATAGATTAATACTGTTAGCGAGCGCTATAGCTTTAGAGTTCATGGCGCTACTATCAAAAACCTCTAGTGCAATCTCTGATTGGGCCGCCACAACAGACTCAACCCAGCCAGTGCTGCCGGCAAAACCTTCGTACTCGCCACTGCGAACTCGAGCATAATCCGCCTCATAACTAACTACCCACTTACCCTCGACGTATGGCAACTCAAAAACATCAGCAATACAATTTTCAACCTGTCCTGCCTCAATGCTGTCTACCCAACGTTGCATTTGTTCTTTGGCAACAACTGCCACGGGTACCAAGCCATTAGCGTCGCGCTCTCCGAATGCGATATGAACGTCTTCAGCAGCTGTTAGTAGCTTATCTTCTAACAGCCATGGAGTTAACTGAGCCCATTTACCACGGGCAACTTTTGGCATTTCTACGCGAAAGAACGAGATTTCAGTAGAGGGCACGATAACGATCTGGCAGACGGCCTTTTGTTCATCGTTTAATGATGCAAAGTCAGCTATATAAGATTGATTTTCTGCCATTAATTTATCTCTACCGCATCACTTGGCTCAATTGTCTGAGCCAGCTGAGGAACAAACTGCATTCTACGAAATAATACCGCCGCTTGGCCATCATCATTACGTTCTATATAACTGTCTAACTGTATACGAACATCACCGAGTCGCACATCGGCCTGCATCACATAGTAACGACTTTTTTTATCCACCAAGGCACTAAGTAAAACCTTGGCACTCACAGTTGAATTAAGCAACCCATCTACTGTAGCGTAAAATTCATCTAATTTTTCAAACGGGCGCTGATCTATTATCTCATCGGCCGCCGCTTCATCAATATCTTGATGCAAGGCCATCAACAACCGCTTATCTGCCGTGTTTATATTCAAAAGCGTCTGCGCTGGTAATGCAGAAATTGAATCTGCTAGCGTCATCACATCATTTATTTGATAGCCGCGCAGTAAAGCCAACTCTTCAGGCTCTACCATCATGGCATTGGCCGCCACATAAGCCTTGTCTAACCGATAGTATTCATCATCCTCGGCCCCATCGCTAGATATAAGCTCACTATTTGAGTCAATCCAATCAACTATTACTGCCGCTTTCGCCAAATCTGCATCAAGCTCAAGCGACTCCAATAAGCGCATATAAATCGCAATTAAATTAGTGCCGTTAATATCCTGACTATCTTCTTGCCAAGTCTTTGAAGACTCGTAATCAGTAAAATTATTTAGATTAAAGCGCCCCTGCAGATCTATTATCTTGCCGGTAACAGTACCGCCTTCTATCGGTAATACAGGAATTTTCCGCGCCCAGTCCTCATCTAAGTGATCAACTTCATTATCATCTTCGACAAATACATTCAGCGCCCAACTCTCGGTACTTAATGCCAGCAGCATTGCCTGCTCGCCACTGATCACTCTTATAGCTCTGACAATATCCAATTGATGACGATAGAATATCCCCGACAACAAAATAGTCATCAAGGTAACCATCACCATAATAGAAATTAGTGCCAAACCAGCCTGCTTACGTTTCAAACTTCCGCCGGAGGTCATAACTCACCATCCTGCTGACTGTTAGAGACACCTTGCCTTGCGACGGAGGATTCCACCCCTGGGATTAATCGCTCTAATTGACTGCCATCCTCAAACTCAATAGTCAGTCGAATCATTTTCGGCAAGCCATCAAGCTCTATTTCTTCATTTACCGGCGGCCAAGTATTAACAAAGATATTATTGCTATCTAGCTGCTCAACTACAAACTCCTCCACCCCAATAAGTAATACTTGTGATTGCGGCTGTAAATCTGAGGTACTGTCTAATTGCGGCCAGACCCAGCGCAATAGCTCTTTGTCATTATTAAGAGAATAAGCAATACGCTGCATGCCGGCCGGAATAGACGCCAGCATTGGCAGGCCCCCACGGGTAAAACGCACGGCATATTCTTCACTGACTTCATAGGCACGCTGATAATCATTGCGTTCATCCCGCACCACCCTTGGCCTTATATGTAAAAAATCTTGCAGCAATATAGCCATTGCCCGATGCTTTGCCGAATCCTGCGCCAACATATTTGCACTTCTTTCATCTAGCGCTAGCACTGCATCCAAAGCGCGATAGGCCAACACAGACAATATAGAGAACACCGCCAGCGCCACCAACATTTCGATCAGGGTAAAACCCCATACGCGGCGCTTCATTCTTTATCATCCATTAAAAACAAAGCAAGCTGCGCAGACGGCGGTGCATCGGGAGATAAGGCTGATTTAGATACCTCAGTAATTTCCTCAGGGGAAAATACTTTTACTTCATAACGATGGAAGTTTTCGACTAAGGTTTTTTCTTTGGTTAAAAACCAGTGCCACTGTTGGCCAGCAACATCTACTTTACCTTTGGTCTGAGCGCGATAGTTGGTTGCATCCACCCAGCCTTTACTCACCTGATATTCTTCGGCAAGCTTATTCCATGCTATCCAATGGCCAGCAAAGCGAGTGGTTAAAACAACCCGTTGGTCAGCAAAATTACTAACAGCAGTGAACGCGCCGGTCGCCACTAACGACACGATTAATAATGCCACCAGCACTTCAATTAAAGTAAAACCTTTAAACCGTGGACTAATCATTAGCTGTACGCGACTCAAGCACACCATCATCATTCCAATAGACTCTAATCGGACTTTGTTGCTCTGCCGTTACAATGAAACTTCCATTAGGCTCTATCGTGCCGCCAGGCATGAGCACCAGTTCCGGCACCACCGGGGCATCTTCTTCATCATTTTCAATAACGACGCCTATAGCGCTGGTCTCTGGTTCAGTTTGGAAATCAATTGTGGTTGGCGCAGCAACCAAAAATGTTTCCATAGCTAAGGCTTGACTCCACTGGCCTCTGCTTAGGCCATAAACCTGCAAAGTTGCCGGGGTTAGGTCAATACCGTAAACCACACCATCAAAGATAGCTGAATCTGCTACATACTTTAGCCAGATAACTAGCTCATCAGCCTGCTGTTCAACTCGGCGCGACTCAATTCGTTCAAACCCTAAAATGACGATGGAAAGAAACACCGACATAATCACTAACACCACCATGATTTCAATTATTGTAAAACCACGACTACGCGTCATTATTTAATATTCCAACTACCTATATCGCTGGCACCATCCTCGCCGCCTTCAGCGTTATCATCGCCATAGCTATAGACTTCAATTTTCATACCATGCTTGCCGGGGTTGCTATAGCGATATTCATTGCCCCACGGATCTTCTGGCATAGAGTCTAGATAGGGTCCCTTCCATGTTTTCAATCCACTTGGACTTTTAACCAAAGACTTAAGTCCTTGCCCTTGCTGTGGATAGCCATAGTTATCTAAACGATATAATTTCAGCGCACTCTCTATACCTTTAACATCCTGAGCAACCCTAATTGCACGCGCCTGATCAGGCCTATCCATTACCGATGGCGCAACAATAGCGGCGAGCAACCCTAAGATGACAATCACCACCATGATTTCAATTAAGGTAAACCCTTTTTGCCCAACACCAAAACTACGCGGCTGATAACTAACAAACATTCCCACTCACCTCTATATCATTTGATTCATTTCAATTATTGGCACCAATACAGCGCCAACAATAAGCAATACAATACCGCCCATAATAACCACTAATAGCGGCTCTAAAAGCTTAAGCAAGGTATCAACCGTGCGTCGTAAACGGCTGCTGTAATACTCGGCAACCTTCACCAACATGGTATCCAATTCACTACTGGCTTCACCGCTGCTAACCATATGCAGTAAAAAACCTGGCATTCCAGGCTCCTCTCGCAGGGCATTATATAAACTAGACCCCTGTCTCACTCTCTCATTCACGGCAAAAAAACTATCACGTAAATATAAATTATTCACGATTGCCGCCGATATATTAAGCGCAGGCAATGCGGGCACACCACTATTTAACAAAGTGCCTAGATTTCGACACCAATCTGCCACATCGGCAATCATCAGCCAACCACCGATTTTCGGAATACCAAGTAAAAACTTATGCCAGCGCTTTTTACGTTCTATGTCTCGCAGCGAGAACACAAATAAACCGACGGCAATAACAATAATGACGAAGGCAAAAATGCCATAAGATTGCAGCCATTCACTCAATGCGATCATTACTTTCGTTAGCAGCGGCAGCTCTTGCTTCATACTGGTAAAAACACGCGTAACTTGGGGCACCACATACACCAACATAATGATAATGACGGTAATCGCTACCAGAATCATTACCGCTGGGTAGACCAGCCCTTTAGTTAAGGCTTGGCGGTTTTCCATCCCCACTTCAAGTTCATCAGCCACGCGATCAAGTATCCGATGCAGATGGCCACTTTCTTCGCCCACCGCTACCGATGCTATAACGCTATCTGGCACTTTAAATGGGGAGCGCTTAAGCGCTTGGGAAAAGCTACGGCCCTCAACAATCTCTGACCGCCAACTCATCACTGTACGCTTAATAACTGCGGTGTCGCTTTGCTCAATCATCAACCGCAAACTGTCTTCTAACGGCAGCCCAGAATTTATCAAAGTAGAAAGCTGACGCATCATTAACGACAAGTCAGCTAATTGAATTTTACGGGTAAAAAATGACTGCTGGGTAGATTCTGAAACAATACTGATTTCTGTTGCCAATAGGCCCTGCTCTTTTAACAAGCCACGCGCATGCCTTTCGGTGTCTCCGGTAATAGACCCTTTTTTAATACGACCTTTTTTATCATAGGCCTTGTAGTCAAAAACACTCAAAGGTGACTCTCATATAGCCGCTGATTAAAACGTTAGGTGCTAGTAACACGCAACACCTCCTTCAAATCAGTTTTGCCCCGTTTAACGAGATCAAACCCAGATTCGATTATAGATGGTACTGACTGTCGAATGTATGTTTCCATCTGAGGCTCTCCGGCTTGATCATGAATCAAGCGCTGGAGACCATCGTCAACTTCGGCAATTTCAAATAAGCTTTGCCTACCGTTGTAGCCGGTCCAATGACACTTATTGCAGCCGGCAGCTTGATATGACTTTGCCCCCGCACCTAAATGTAATTCGACCAACGAGCTACTGTCTTCTTCTACCTTGCAGTCTTCGCATAACTTCCGAACCAAGCGCTGCGCTAATACACCACGTAAGGTTGATGCCAACAAGTAACTGTCAATTCCTAAATCCTGTAATCGAGTGACAGCGCCAGCGGCGGTATTGGTATGCAATGTAGATAACACAAGGTGTCCGGTTAAGCTGGCTTGAATCGCAATTTCTGCGGTTTCTTTGTCGCGAATTTCACCCACCAGAATAACATCAGGGTCTTGCCGCAAAATCGCCCGCAAACTCTTGGCAAACGTCATCCCAGCACGCTGATTAATTTGCGTCTGACTAACGCCAGGTAAATCGTACTCAATGGGATCTTCAACCGTCATAATATTGCGCTGTTGCCTATCCATTTGCTGCAAGGCCGCATATAAAGTTGTTGTTTTGCCTGAACCAGTTGGACCAGTTACCAAAATAATACCGTGGGGTCTGGCAATCATACTATCCAAACTTGTGCGGTTCTTTTCATCCATGCCTAAGTCGTCAACGTTTAGTTGGCCGGCATTTTTATCCATTAAGCGCAGCACAAC
>JBLHWB010000134.1:0-5928 GCA_047628915.1 Porticoccus sp.
TTATTTTTGCCCTATCAAAGAGGCCGAACTTAAAGCCAGCTGCAAGTTTAGGGTCTACCCCGTAAAATTCAACACCAGCCTTATGGCAAGCCTGAAACATTGAGTTGGAAACATAGGGCGTTAATCCACAACCGATATCGACAATCTTTTTACCCGCTAGCGAACTTAAAACGTTTCTCGGACATTGTTTACTAAAGAAAATTTTTCGATAATATGCAAACGATCTGCCGGTACTAATAACAGGCAACGAAAAAAAATTATAAACACTGGCCATGTTATTGAAGCCGCGAAAGGTCATATTGACCAATGCAGGCTGAATTTTATCTTCGATCATAGTATGACCTGTAAACTATCTATTAAGGTAACGCCGATTAAACGGTGGCTGTAGGCGGGGCGCTTCATTGCTTTGTTATGCTTGCCAGTTTAATTAAATACATATGGACAGCCTCCGTATTCATTCATTGTGTCGTTCCAGCGCTTTACATCATTGGCTCTGCGCCACCTATTATGGAAAAACTCCATTAGGCATGAGCCTTGTTTTAATTGAATGAGGATTGTGTCGCCTGCTTTTACCTTCTCATATTCTGGATAAGAAATTGATTTACCCCAGCTCTGGCCACCTTTGGATTTGGCATAGTTCAGCCAAAATGTTTCAACGTTCATTCCGTCTGCCCACGCTATCTGCTTTACTTCTGAGGCTGGAATATCTAGCACCTGTTCAGCAGCTAATGTATTGAATGATATAGCGAAAATTAACATGGCAAAGATACCAGCTGATTTCATTTTTTACTCCCGAGTATATATTTCAGCCTTAAAGGAACGATTGTGTTTCGTTTGCTAAATTTTTCCATTAATCCTTCCAACAGAATCTACTGCTTGTTTAAACTCGTCAATAGGTAATGGCTGTCTCTCCATTTGAAATTTTTTGGCCGACAATGCGGGCATCGAATTTGGCAAAAAACAGTTCCATACAGATAGGTCAGGGGCCTCAATGGCCGTGGTGTTAAAACAACCTACTGAAACTTGATAGACAGCTTCCGCAAATATTTCCTCACTATAGGATGCACTTAGCAATACTGTACTATCACCGCCAGGGCAAAAGTAAGTTGTAACTGTACAATCACCGGCGGCGCCACGGGTGAATGTTTTAAAACAACGGGTATCAACCACTAAGGCAGTGCGTACGCCAATTAGCTTTTACCTAAAGTGTAGCGCCCCATAATTCCAGAAACCTTGCGCAGCAACCATTTTGGCGTTGCTCTACCAGACAATGTTGCGGCAATATTTATGGCGCCAGGGACGCATATTACATCGCCTTTCAGGCATGCCTTATAGCCTTGTTCGGCAACATCATCAACATCACCGATGATAAAGTTCGGAATATTAAGGCCATCATCGCCTTCTTCTACTGCGGTGAGCATATTGGTAGCGGTGATACCCGGGCATAATGTAGTGATAGTAACGCCGGTGTCCGCCAGCTCTTCAGACAGCGATTCTGTCAACGACAACACATAGGCTTTGGTGGCAGCGTAAGTCGCCAAGCTGGGTACTGGTTGAAATGCAGCAATAGAGGCGACATTGAGTACTCGGCCATTACCCCGTTCGATCATCGGCGGTAAAAAATAGCTCAACATATCTGTTAAACCACTAATATTTAAATCGATCATGCCTTTATGCATTGCCGGCGTCATGTCAGTAAAGCTGCCATGCTCTAGCACCCCAGCACAATTGACCAGAATATCAATTTCGATAGCTAGCTTTTTTAGAGTAGTTGCCAATTTTTTTGCAGCACCACTGCGCGATAAGTCAGCGGTTTGCACAGTGACTTTGTTGCCACTAGTACTTTCCAGTTGCTGTGCCAAAGCAGTGAGCTTAGCAGTTGAGCGCGCAACCAAAACGACATTGTAGCCCCGCTGAGAGAACTTTTGAGCTAAGGTTTCACCAATACCTGATGACGCGCCAGTTACTAAAACAGTTTCCATAATTTTACCCTATATTATTGTTATTAAGAACGATCAAAAATCCACACTAATTTCAGTGTGGCTACTAATAAACTCAATTTCAAGTGTCTATTTTGGGTGCCTTATGTTGTCTGCGAGCCGTTCCCAAAATATAGCTACAGTGCCAAAGAAAAGCCCAGTTCAGTAATGCTGCTTCGTATTCAGTCAATAAAAAAATATTCCTTTATAAACGAATGGTAGCGATTACGGACTCATAACGCTTGGTCAGATAACGCCTTAGGCGCACCACTGCATCAATTTTTTAACTCGCTCGCCAAATATGAGTTCCTAGTGCCATAAAGCCAACACCGAATAAAATGCCGGTAACAACAAACAACACACTGCTACCCACAAGTATTGAGATTAGACCAACCACCACTGAAGCTGCAAGTAACATTGGCGCAGCAAGACCACACAACTTGGCTTTAATGAGATTGAGCGACAACAATAAAAGTCCGGCGCCAACGATGGGTGAGCCAAGCTGGTATACAGACATTCCGAATAGCTCTGTTTCCGGCCCAGCAATGAAACTAAGTCCGCAAATCGCAATAGCAAAGCCTAGATGACCTAGCCAAAATAGACGTTGTCGATGAACTGAATAAAAACCTATAAGCCCGAGGATTAGACATATATCAGTAGCAATGTACAAAATTTCAATGGATTCAGCTGCTGAATCATAGGAAATGAAAGACCCTATAACTCTTAATAAACCACCGATAATGCAGGCTAAAGAATAGATTTTTATTTCATTCACGATAGTGCCCTCGGATATGTGGGGTCAGGGTAAAAACTCTAGTATCAAACAATATAACTGCGAATAAATTTTCAATCTCACCCCAAAATATTCCCTATTTAATCACTTTTCCATATCGCGTTGCAGTGTTTTACTTCCCAAATAGAAATGCACAGCGGCCCAGATGTATAGGCATTTGAATATGATCATCGACCATTGGAGACCTTCAGCATTAGCCGTGTTACATGCGGTTTGCGCGGCTGTTACTAGGTTTGTCGCTTTGCATGCTTCCAACGTCAAGCTAGGGTCTATACCTGAAAGGAATAGTGAATTTAATATTGTAGACAATGCTCCGATTAATGGTGGGCCAAGGCCATAACCAAGCAGGTTAACGATGAACAAAGTGACCGCAACCGAAGTCGCTCGCATTCTACTATCCACGACGCCGCTTGGAACGGCATAAAGTGGGCATAAATAGGTATAAAGTAGCATTGTCCCGACCATTAGTATCGGAATAGCGATCAGCAGAGAATCAAGTAAGTAGCCTATGATAAACATTGGCGTTGAACCCAGTAGAGCAATCATTGGTATCCAAGCTAATGCTTTTGGGTAACGCTCTGAATAGCGGTCTGCCAAATAGCCAGACATGAAGGTACCAATGGCGGCCATGACAGCCAAAATCATCGCGACTTTTATCGACGCATCAAAGATCGACAGTTGATGCGTACGGATGAGAAAGGAAACAAAAAACTGACTGACACCATAGTTTACAAATGACGCGATAGTGACGCCCATTGTGATATGCCAATAGGAGGGTTTCTGTGCCAATATTTTCAGCACCTCAGCAAAGCTTACTTGCTCTTTGCCTTGCATCTCAGGCGGGTCAGTATAGCCGCGCGGCGGTTCTTTGACCGTCATCTTAAAAATCACGGCGACAAGAATACCGGGTAGTCCGACCACCACAAAGGCTATGCGCCAGCCTTCAATATTTTTCCAGTCCAGAACATTAACAGCCCAGCCCCAACCCCAGCTGCTCAACACGCCAGCGACAGATGCGCCATCCAAGCTGCCAGCAATATAGCCGCCAAAGACGTAAGCGGCCATGCCGCCGAGCGGAACACCCAAGGCATAGATTGAAACGGCGGTAGAGCGTTTGGTAGGAATAAAGTAGTCGGCGATTATTGAATTCGCCGGTGGGGTACAGCCTGCTTCACCAATACTAACACCGATACGAAAAATCAAGAGGCCAATAAAGCTAGTGGCAAAACCGCAAAGTACGGTCATCAAACTCCACAAAGCAACTGAGCCTGTAATAATCCAAACGCGATGGTTTTTCTCCGAAAAGCGAGCTATCGGAATGCCGATAAATGTATAAAGAACGGCAAAAGCAGGGCCGCCAAGCAGGCCCATTTGCCAGTCTTCAACGCCGAACGCTTGCTTAATCGGTTCGGTCAATATGTTGATAATCGTGCGATCAATAAAGTTAAAGAGATAGACGGTAAGCAAAGCGCTCAGTACATATTTTCGGTAGCTGGTGCTGCCATAGCCCGTTCCTGGGTTGCCGCCAGCGGAATCTTTTGCCTGCGTTCCAAGGCTCATTGACGTGTCTGGTTGTTGCATACGTACTTTTATCCTTCACACTTATTATTAGTTGAGGAGTTAGGAAGCTTTGCGATACAAAATTAGTATTGAACAAGTAGTGGGGGTAAAGTCTTATTGTTTGTTCATCACCCAATGTGTCTCTGAGTATGTTTCTGCTGTTTCAAAAAGTAAAGGACATGGCTGAAAATTACTTTTTCCGGACCTACCGCGCTCTCAATAATGTCGTAACCACCGGTTGAAATTTACGCGGGATAGTTTGTCGCCTCAACTGACATATTACCGTGGGTTTCGTCCACCAGTTGTAGCCATTACTGTTCTTATTTATCGACAGCTGCGCTACATTTGTTGGTCATGAATAAGTGCCGCATTGACTGATTGAATCAGTAGCCAATAACAGATGGCAGAATAACTGGGCCGCAATAAAAGCGGATATTAGTTTGGCGTTATGTCATCGCGAACTGCTTACATCTAAAGGGGATTAGCCGCTAGCTCTGTCAAAATACGATCAGCTGCTTTTTCGGCAATTGCCATGGTGGTAGAGTTGGTGTTGCCACTAACGGTAACCGGCATTATCGATGCATCTGCAATGGTTAAGTGTTCCAGACCGTGCACTTTAAGGTTGTCGTCTACCACCGCTTGATAGTCATGGCCCATTTTGCAACTGCCTACCGGGTGGTAAATAATACTTACTTCTTGACGTATAGCGTGTTCTAGTTCGTGATCGGTTTGGATACTTTCGCCTGGCGATACTTCGGCTATTTTGTAATGGGAAAAGTCAGGATGATTAAAAATTTCTCGTACTTGTTTTATGCCGTTCAATAGTCGTTTGATGTCTGTGTCTTGTTGTAGCAAATTGTAGGTTATTTTTGGTGGGTCATTGATGTTATTGCTAGCAAGGCTTATGTGTCCTCGGCTTTCAGGTTTTAATAACGATATTCGGCAGGTGAACCCACGTTGCATCATTTGCTTCATGTTGACGCCATTAGCTGGAAGTTGAAATGGCATAAAGTGCAGCTGAATATCGGCATGTTTAAGCTCAGGGGAACTTTTAATAAAGCCTCCTACCTCGGCAAGCCCGCGGCTTAATGGCCCAGTTTTGCTGCGCCAGTATTTGAAGCCATGCACTATGTTTTGCAATATATTAGCAAGACTAAAATGTGCGCCCTTATGTTTTTTCCCAGCAACGACTATGCTGTAGTCGGGGTGCTCTTGCAGATTACTACCTACACCATTTAGTTCGTGGACCACATTGATCCCATGCTTTGTTAAGGCATCACTTGGGCCGATGCCTGACAGCATAAGGAGCTTGGGATTGTTAATGGCGCCACCACATAAAATAACACCACGTGTTGCTATCAAGGTTTCGCGGCTGCCGTTGTGGTGATAAATCACACCCTTTGCGCGTTTTTCTTCTATCAGTATTTTTTCAACATTGGCGTTTGTAAGCAGCCGAAAATTGCTTTGTATTGCAATTGGTTCAATAAAGCTATTGGCGGCGCTAGAACGCTGGCCCTGATATGTTGCTTGTTCGAAGCTGCCGACGCCGTAGTTTTCATTATCATCATGATTAAAGTCAGGATTTTTTGGCCAACC
>JBLHWB010000135.1:0-5873 GCA_047628915.1 Porticoccus sp.
TTGATTTGGCAATAGCTGGCACAATTGCTAAACACCAGTATGACAATGATATTAATATCAGTTCGGTTAACATCAAAGGTAATGACATTGTTACTGCGCCGCGTAAAACCGCCAATGTCCAGTTGGGCATTAATACTAGTGCTAACAGCAGAGTAGTTGTCGAGCTAGTACATATGGGCGAGTACTATTTAGACGCTGAAAATTTGGAGGAATATAGCGGTCACAATCTATTGAACATCAGAGCCATGTGGCAAGCTACGGAGCAACTTGGATTTAGCGCCAGATTAATTAATGCTAGTGATGAAGACTATGCCGAACGAGCGCGCTTTAATTTTGGCGACTACCAATACTTTGTGGGCCAGCCACGAGGCTTATATTTGGGTGCTGATTATAGTTTCTAAGCCATAAGACTATGACGATCCTTAACTGATCTGATCGTCATAGCTTTTAGGCTTGCCTAGGCCTAGGCGCTGTTTCAATTTTTCCCGGCTGGTTTGTATCAGTACATAAAAGCCGGGTATCAATACCGTACCGATCACCAAGATTGTAAGCATTCCGCTAAGTACCGTTACCCCCAGTGATACTTGGCTATACATGCCCGCACCGCTGGCAAATACCAGAGGCAGTATCCCGAGAATAAAGCTTATCGCGGTCATATTGACCGCCCGAAAACGCAGTGCAGCGGCTTTTTTAGCAGCAATGCTAATAGTTTCTCCATTTTCATGCAGCTGTTTGGCAAATTCAACAATAAGAATAGCGTTTTTGGCGGCCAAGCCGATTATTAGCACTATGCCTATCTGAGCATAGAGATCGAGGGTTAAGAATGAGAAAAAATGGATACTGGCAATGGCGCCCAGAATAGCGATAGGGACCACCAGTAATATAGCCAGCGGAATAGACCAGCTTTCATAGAGGGCAACTAAGAATAGATAAATAAAAACAAAGGCCGCGGCGAAGGCATAGACAGCTAAATTACCTGCGGCTATTTCCTGGTAAGTCATACCTGTCCATTCAATTTGATAACCGTCGGGTAAACTTGTCGCTGCAAGCTCTTCAACCACCTTGATAGATTGCCCACTACTGTAACCATCGCCAACACTAGCGCGCACGGTCGCCGACCTATACAAGTTATAGCGTTCGGCTACATCAGGCCCGAGTATTGGCTCGGTGGTGATAAACGTGGAAATAGGGATCATTTCGCCACTGTTTGAGCGGACATAGAATGTATCAAGGCCACTTAAGTCAGCCCGATAAGACGCTTTAGCCTGCATAATAACTCGATAGGTTTGGCCAAATTTATTAAAGTCGTTGATATACAGAGAACCTAAATTAGCCTGCATTGTGCTAAATATTTCAGTTAACGGTACGCCTAAGCTTTTAGCTTTTTCTCTGTCGATGTCAATAAAATACTGGGGTACATTGGCTCGAAACGAGGTAAACATATTACTCAATTCAGGCTTGCTGCCTGCGGCTGCAATAAAACCATTAACCACTGACGCTAGCTCTTTGTGAGGCCTTGCTAGCTTATCTTGTACAATCATCTCTAAGCCATCATTGATACCCATGCCAGGTACTGCTGGTGGTGCTAGTGCGAAGATCTGTGCTTCTGGAATATTAAAGTAGGCGCTAGTGTTAATTTTTTGAGTAATAGCAAATACGCTGTTTTCTTTCCCGGGCCTGTCGTCCCAGTGGTCCAGCACTACAAATAAAGTGCCAGAATTACTTTGTGCTGCGCCGCTTAAAATACTATAGCCCGATACAGAGGTAACGCTTTCAACCCCATCAATGGCGTTAACCAAGTTGACTGCCTTAGCCACTGTGGTATCGGTTCTTTGTAGTGACGCTGCATCAGGTAACTGAATATTAACCAGCAGCATGCCTTTATCTTCAGATGGTACAAAAGCAGTAGGCGCGGTTATAAACCCTACCGCTGTTGCTAATAACACACCCGCAGAAATGAATATAATTATCATGTAGCGCCTGACAAACCAAGCAACACCGACATTGTATTTTTCACTGATCTTATCGAATATCTGATTGAACTTAATAAACCATTTCGGCAATGCTTTTTTCTCTGATGAAAGAATTAACGAAGCAAGCGCAGGGCTTAAGGTTAATGCATTAAGCGAAGAGAATAGAACGGCTACACAGATAGTGATCGAAAATTGTTGGTACATTTGGCCCGTTATACCCGGCAGCAATGCCACCGGAATAAATACCGCCAGCAATACCAAAGTTGTCGAGATAATAGGGCCACTTACTTCTTCCATGGTAATAAGCGTGGCTTGCTTAACCGACATATCAGGCGACTCATTCAAATGCCGATCGATATTTTCTACCACCAGTATTGCATCATCGACCACAATACCAATGGCGAGTACCAAACCGAACAAGGTGACGATATTGATCGACATGCCCATGGCTAGTAGTACCGCAAAACTAGAAATCAGTGATACCGGAATTGCTATGGCCGGTATGATTGTCATACGAATATTACCTAAGAAAATATAGGTAATTAAAATAACTAAGGCGACCGCCTGAACTAGACTAGTAATCACCTGTGAGATCGCTACCGATACATAGCGGGTAGTATCGTAGCCAATTGAATAGTCCAAGCCTTGCGGAAAGTTAGCTGAGAGTTCGGCAAGCTCTGCCTTTATTTCAGCGCCTGTAGCAAGGGCGTTAGCGTCAGGTAACAAGTAAATTGCCATATTTGCTGACGGCTTGTTATCCAGCTCACCAGTTACACTGTAGTCAATTTGGCCTAGTTCTAAGGTTGCAACATTTTTTAAATAAACCGCGGTACCGTCGGTATTCCCCCTAAGAATTATTTGCTCAAATTCTTCAGGGTCTGTTAAGCGACCTTTTGTTTGTAAGGTATATTGAGTTTGCAAATCACCATCAAAGGGAGGGGCGCCAATACGTCCAGCGGCAACCTGAATATTTTGTTCTTTTAATGCGTTGTATACATCGTTGACCGTAATGCCTAAATTACTCATGCGACTGGGGTCTAGCCATATCCGCATCGAATAGTCAGCAGCGCCGAGTATGGTTGCCTGAGATACCCCAGTAATACGCTTTAGGTTGTTTTGAATATTGATTTTTACGTAATTAGATAGAAAGGCATAATCTAAAGATTGATCGGGTGAGTTAAAGCTAACCACCATTAAAATATCTGGCGATACTTTGTCTATGCTAAGCCCCGTGTTTCTAACTTCGCTGGGCAGTTTTGGCTCTGCTAATTTGGAAAGATTTTGTACTCGCGTTAGGGCCGCCTCTACATCGGTGCCTAAAGCAAAGGTGATTGTTAGCGAATAACTACCATCATTGGCACTTTTAGAGGACATATAAATACTATCTTCTACGCCGTTAAGCGTTTCTTCCAATGGGCCACCAACAGTTTGTTCTACTACCTCAGCTGAAGCCCCAGCGTAATTAGCGACAACTTTAATCTGTGGTGGTGCAACTGGCGGAAATTCAGCAATCGGTAGCAGATTTATAGCAATAGAACCCATTAGTGTTAGAACAATAGCGATAACCATTGCAAACTTTGGGCGCTCGATAAAAAAGGCACTAAACATGATCGCTTCCTATTATTTTTATATGCTAGTTGCTATGAGTTCGAAGAAAGAGCGGTTGTAGTCTCTTCTTGTTCACTTTTTGAAGGTTGCTGATCACTTTGCTCAACCGGCAGTTCTGGCTCCACCGCTACTTGTGCCCTTGCTCTAACTGTTTGTCCTATGCGAACTTTTTGGATGCCTTGTAGAATCAATCTTTGGCCTTGGGACAAGCCCTCTTTGACGATGACTTTTTCGTCGACTCGCACGCCTAGTTTAACCTCAGCCCGTTCAACCACATTGGCAGGGTTTACTACTAAAACGAAATTGCCAGACTGATCAGATTGCACTGTGGCCTGAGGAATCATTAACGCAGCAACGCTATCAGTTGCCTGGACAATGACTCGCACGTATTGGCCATGTCTTAAGAATCCATCAGGGTTAGGGATAATAGCAGTCACTCGAACCGTACCGGTCGCTTCATCAATACGGTTATCCAAAAAGTCTAGCGCGCCTTTATGGGGGAATATTGAATCATCAGATAGCTTTATTAGAACTTCGATTCCGGTAGCTGCAGGTAGATCTTCCTCATTCACGTTTGTCTGGTGTATTTGTAGTAGCATTTTTTGATTAATTGAAAAAACGGCATTAACTGTTTGGGTGTTAACGATCGTTGTAAGCTCGCCTGATTCCGGACTAACTAAATCGCCGACATAATATTTACTGCGGCCGATTTGCCCGCTTATAGGTGCGGTAATAATAGAGTCGTTGAAATTAATTAAGGCGTTAGCATAGACGGCTTCAGCCGCTTTTAAAGAGGCAATGGCCTCAAAATATTTACCTTCCAATTCGTCCATTTGTGCCGCTGAGATAACGCCATTTTCAACCAGTTGCTCGCCGCGCTCAAAGTTACGGGTCGCTACTTTTACTTTAGCTTGGCCGCGCTCAATCTCTGCTTCGGCTTGTTCTTTACTCGCCTTAAAGGTTGCTGGGTCGATGGCATACAGCTTGGCACCTTTACTAATATGTTGGCCCTCAGCAAAAAATCGTTGTTTCAAATAACCGCTTACTTTGGCCTGTATGGTGACATCTTGCGCTGCTTCCAAACGTCCGACATAGCTGTTTCGTCTTT
This sequence comes from Porticoccus sp., assembly GCA_047628915.1. GTDB lineage: Bacteria > Pseudomonadota > Gammaproteobacteria > Pseudomonadales > CAWVSB01 > CAWVSB01. The sequence continues at coordinate 4,690 of JBLHWB010000135.1, forward strand.
GATAAGGCAGTGTCTGCACATCGGTAACAACAACTTCTATCGCTGGGGGAGCTTGATCATCTTTGCCTGAACAGGCAGAGAGTATTAATAACGCAGATAAAAGGGCAACAAGGGATCTGGTTTTCAAGTTTGGCTCCAACAACGCGGTTTATTTGATTTTTAACAAGTCGGTACTTCAAATAGCTCGGAATAGTATACCGACAGACACTTAGATACCAAGGAAAACCTTTTAATTACAAGGCTTTCAGGCGTTTTATTAAGTTGGGATACAAAATTTGAAATGGCCCTCTGCCAGCGGTAGTCTATGCGCCAGTAATTTAGTTTAACCAAAACAGTCTTTTTCCCATTACGGATACAAACTATGCCCTTTCAGTTATTAATTGGCACTGCATTAATATCGATAACAGTTATTTTACAGGTGGTTTTTATTACCGTCGCTATACGTATGTTGACTAGAAACGAGCACTGGATGAAAACACCACCTTTAGCGCTCAAGACGACTATTGCTCTGGTGTTCGTTTTGTTTTGGTTGTTGGCAGCAATAACGACCAGTGTTTGGTTGTGGGCGCAGGTATTTATTTATTTGGAGATTTTTGTTGAACTGGAAGAGGCTGTCTATTTTTCTACTGTAACATTTACCAGCCTTGGTTATGGCGACATCGTGCTTGATGATCAGTGGCGGATTCTATCGAGCTTAACAGCGGTTAATGGCCTAATTGTATTTGGTGTGAGTACTGCATTTCTAGTTGAGTTTATCCGTTCGGTCAATATTGCTCAGAAGCATTGAAGACATAACGGGAGAAGCATTGCTGCCTCACCCGTTATGATTCGGTTGCTCAATACAACGATGCCTTAGCTATCAAGAGTTTGATAGTAATCCATGAGGATTTTTGCGCACTCTGGACGCGAGAATTCAGGTGGCGGCGCAATACCGTTACCTAGCATTTCTCGTACCTTGGTGCCTGAAAGCAAAATGAAATCGTCTTTTTCGTGATCTGGCGCGTCTTTCATCATAATGACTTTATCTAGTTTCTTAGAGTAAGCCGTATGATCTGCACGGTATATTTCAATTTCTAAAGAACCTGCGGGTACTTTTTCATCGAAAATTGTTTGTGCATCGAAGCCGCCGTAGTAGTCGCCAACCCCGGCGTGGTCACGCCCAACAATTAGATGAGTACAACCAC
>JBLHWB010000136.1:0-5871 GCA_047628915.1 Porticoccus sp.
GGCTTACGCTGTCGCTTCACTAATTTTATTGATTATCACCTTTGGCTTCCCTTTTATTACCCTAGATACCCAAGGACAAGAACGCACCATCACTTTATTGGAAACAATTAGTGTTTTATTTGAGTTGCAATATTGGGCGCTCTCAGCGTTGATTACTTTTTTTGTACTGATCGCACCATCTGCATTTCTACTGGGTATTATCACTGTCATTATGTCTATTAAAAAAGATGCAGCCGCCTTCAACCAGCACGGCCTGTTGCGCGCACTAACCAGCCTTGCACCCTGGAGCATGGTAGAAATATTTGTAATCGGCTTACTGGTTAGCTTAATAAAAATAATTGCGTTGGCAGACATAAGCTTAGACTTAGCCTTTTACTCATTTGTTTTATTTAGCATATGCCTTACCAGTACTTTTTTACATGTAGACAAAGTACAGCTTTGGCGCCTGGTAAAAGATAATGAACGCTAACCCTAACCCAACTTACAATGAAGGCTCAGCCGCATCGCTAGGTTTAGTAGGCTGTCATGGTTGCGCCCATGTCTCAGCCAAAGAACAAGAAATCTGTAGGCACTGCGGTGCCTCATTGCATAGCCGAAAAGAAAACAGCATTCAAAAAACATTGGCGCTGCTTTTTACTGGAATGATATTTTACGTTCCGGCTAATACATTACCCATGCTATCTACGCGCCTACTGGGCAATGACTCTAGCTCAACCATAATTGGTGGTGCCATAGAATTATGGGGACATGGCTCTTATCCGATTGCAGCGGTAATTTTTATTGCCAGCGTACTAATTCCTTTGGCAAAGTTTTGCTCCATGTTGTGGCTATGTTTTAGCATTAAGCAAAACCAACAAGCCTTAATGCGAACAAAAATGTATCGCGTTAATGAGTTTATTGGCCGTTGGTCAATGATTGATGTATTTGTTGTTGCAGTACTGGTCGCCATGCTGCAAATGGGTAATTTGATTACCATAATACCCGGCCCTGCTGCGGTTGCTTTTTGTTGTTCGGTGATTTTGACTATGCTGGCTGCACAAAACTTTGATCCAAGATTAATTTGGGATAACTATGAACAATAACCAACAACCTTTATCGGCAACAGTGTCTAATATCAAAGGCTTTAATCGTATTTGGCTAATCCCTGCGCTGGCCTTGTTCATTGGTGCATGGATGTTGTTTTACACCTGGATGCAACAAGGCCCTGAAATCAAAATCTCCTTCGAGTCAGCATCAGGCATTGAAGAGGGAAAAACTAAAATAAAGGTTCGTAGTTTAGATATAGGTACTGTTACCGAAGTGCATTTTAATGACGAGTTTGATGGTGTCATTGTCACCGCCCAAATGTTACCCGGTGCAGTGCCATTTTTGGTTAAAGACAGTGAATTTTGGGTGGTTCAGCCGCGCATAGATTCTACCGGGATATCGGGTTTGAGCACATTGCTTTCTGGCGCATACATTGAGCTTGCCCCCAGTAATGATACAAAAAAAGAACGAGTATTTGCCGGCCTGGCCAAACCACCTCAAACCCCTCCCGATGCCCCTGGATTACATATCACATTAAACAGCGGTGGCCGGTTTGATTTTTCGGCGGGCAACGCAATAATCTATAAAGGCCTCGATGTTGGACAAATAGAGGAGGTACATTTCAATACCGATGAACGCATTGTTTATTACAATGTGTTTATTCAGGCCCCTTACCATGAGCTATTAACGGAAAATACCAAGTTTTGGAGTATTAGCGGTATTTCGGTGGGGATCACCTCTGAAGGGCTTAAAGTAAAAACGGGCACCTTAGGCACTATTCTGTCTGGCGGCATCGAGTTTGGTGTACCCAAAGGCACTCCTCTGGGCGATAAAATAACTGACCGCAGCTATTTTAAAATTTATCCAGATTATGAAGCTATTTTTAAGCAAGACGCTGAGCATAAAATATCAATTGAATATATGTTGTTATTTAAGGAATCGATAAGCGGGCTTAATCGAAAGGCTGCCGTAAAATTCCGCGGCCTTACCGTTGGTGAAGTCCAGGAAGTTAACGTTCCTTACCAGCAAGCCAAAAATATTTTGGATGAAAAAGTTGCCATTCCTGTGCGCATCTCGCTATACCCGCAAGCGATGGGATTAACCGACGATGAAGAGGCAAAAACACAAGCAATTGCAGATCTAGAGAAGTGGATAACCAAAGGCTTGTCGGCAAGCATAGAGATAGACAGTATTATCGGCGGCACAAAACTGGTCGAACTTAGCTATGCAGAAGACAACCGTAATATCGCCGTGACAAAATTCCAATCACATACGGTGATTCCGGTAGCGCCAAATGCGCTTGGCAAAATACTCCAAAATGCCAACGCACTTATGCTGCAGGCAACTGCTACGCTTAAACGGTTTGACCAAGTTGCCCAATCTGCTGATAAATTTGTGATTGGCACTACTGAAGCAAATTTACCAAAAGCGATAAAAACTACCCTCAGTGAAATTGATGTGCTTGCTAGTGACTTAGCGCAGGGCTCACCCCTGCAGCAAGAACTTATGCAAACGTTTACTGCGCTAAACCGCGTACTGTACGAGCTAGAGCCGCTGCTAAAACAAGTATCAGACCAACCCAACTCTTTAATTTTTGACCGCACCTTAAAAGCTGACGAACAACCGAGAGCTGCACAATGATAAAAATTTTTAGTCGCAATATTTTTAGCCGTTATATTGCCCCGCTGGCGCTTACCTTAGCTCTCGCTGGCTGCGCATCTACCGGCGTTAGTAACAATTATTATTTGCTCAACGCATCGCAGTCAGCCGATGAGCAGCAACAATCTAGCATTGATAACAGCAAACAATTATTGGTAGAGCCGGTGGTATTAGCTGACTTTTTAAACCAAAAGTTTCTAGTCATGCAAAAGGGTAACCAATTGTATGTATCTGAAACCCATCAGTGGGCACAGCCACTTGCAGGCAGCATTACTCAAGCGATTGCCGAAGATCTACGGGCAGACCTTAGCGACTGGAGAGTAAGTAAAAGCCGACTCAATCCCGGTGACCGCTCGGCCTATAGCTTGCTAGTAGCCATCGACCAATTTCATCCCAATGACGAATCTCTGGTTAGCCTAAAGGGCAGCTTTCAAATACGTAACGGTAAAGAGCTAGTGCTTGAAGACCACTTCTTTATTAGTGAAGCACTTAAGCAAGACGGTTTCAGCCAGTCAGTATCGCAACTAAGTGATCTGCTCTCGCAACTGGCTAAAAAAATATCCACCCAACTAGGCGCTATTGAAGGCTAAGTTTTTAAACGGCGTCTAAGGCCTGCGACAACTTATCGACCCCAATTATTTCCATGCCTTTAATGGCTGCTTTTGGCACATTGGCTTTAGGCACGATGGCGCGTTTAAAGCCATGTTTGGCCGCTTCTTTTAACCGGTCTTGCCCGCCGGGGACTGGTCTAATTTCACCAGACAAACCTACCTCACCAAATACCACCAAATCTTGCGGTAGCGCCCGGTCTCTAAAGCTAGACACCATGGCTAAAATTAGCGCTAAGTCGGCCCCAGTTTCCATTACTTTTACGCCGCCAACGACGTTAACAAACACGTCTTGGTCACCAAGCTGTAAACCGCCGTGACGATGCAAAACAGCTAGTAACATAGCCAGCCTATTTTGGTCGGCACCCACCGCTACTCGCCGAGGATTACCAAAGCTGCTGATATCTACCAATGCCTGCAGTTCAACTAACAGCGGCCTGGTGCCTTCCCACACCACCATCACTACACTGCCCGCACTAACTTCTGCATTGCGTGACAAAAATATTGCCGAGGGGTTTTTTACTTCCTTTAAGCCTTGCTCGGTCATGGCAAATACGCCGAGCTCATTGACCGCTCCGAAACGGTTTTTAGTACCGCGCAATGTCCGGTAGCGGCTATCGTCACTGCCTTCAATCATTATCGAGCAATCAACCATATGCTCTAATACTTTTGGCCCTGCCAGCGAGCCATCTTTAGTGACGTGGCCGACCAATAACAATACCGTACCGGTTTGTTTGGCAAAGCGAGTCAGCGCGGCCGCGCACTCACGCACCTGCGATACACTGCCAGGGGCAGATGCTACATCGCTCATATGCATAACTTGAATAGAGTCGACTACCAATAATTTAGGGGCGACTTGTTGCGCTGCAATTAGAATACTTTGCACGTCGGTTTCAGCCAGCATTTGCAGCTTGTTGGTCGGCAGACTTAAGCGGTTAGCCCGCATCGCCACTTGCTGTAGCGACTCTTCACCGGTGACATATAGCGCCGACATCGTACCCGCTAAATGACACAGCGTTTGCAGCAGCAAAGTCGACTTACCTGCGCCAGGATTACCGCCTATTAAAATAGCTGAACCGGGCACTAAGCCGCCGCCAAGCACGCGGTCAAATTCACCAGTACCGCTAGTGAAACGAGGGGCTTCGGCGACATTGATATCGTCAAGTACTTGCACCGCGCTGCGTGCTCCGGCAAAACCTGAGCGATCTGGGGTGCTTTTACTGCTAGCCCCCAGCTTTATTTCTACCATGGTATTCCAAGTTTTACACTCAGGGCACTGGCCAGACCATTTGCTCGAATCAGCCCCGCAGTCGTTACAGACAAAGGCTGTGCGTTGTTTTGCCACGTGTTTTCCTTATAAATAAAGTCAATCAGCTTGCTTGGCAGAAATAGCCCTGCCATATTTTTTGTCAGATTATCGTCAAACTACTAGAACTACTAGTAGGGAGCTCGTAAAATCACTGCCCATTAAACAAAAACAATTAAAATCATGCCTTGCTCACTGATTCAAGAAAACAACATTGTGATACCGGTGTCGCTAGCCGCCACCTTAGGTCTAGAAGAGGCCACCTTATTGCAAGTGCTGGCAAGCTGCCTGCACCATGGCGACACCAAGCCAAACAATGGTTACGACTGGCTAGAGATTCCCAACACTCGCTTATTAAACCTAATGCCGTTTTGGGATTTAGGAAAAATCGACAGCGTAAGCCGCAATCTTGAAGCACAAGGCATTATTCGGCTTAACAACGCCCAGCTTAATATTGCACAGGCACTGGTATTTGCACTTAACGAGCAAAGCGAGCAAGTGGCAGAACCTAAGCCATTACCGTCATTTACCGTGCCGCCAATATCTAACCAATGGAATAATACGCCGCCACCAGCAAGTAAAACTATTGGTGATAGCTGGCAGCCGGGCGAGCAAACCTTGTTAACACTGAGCAAGCATCATGGCGTTGACCGTGGCTTTGCTCTTGCTCAAGTCGACGAGTTTAAAATTTATTGGCGCGACCGCGGCGCCAGCACCTACAGCTGGGACAGCAAATTTTTAAAACATGCGGCAATGGAGTGGCGCAAGCAGCAGGCACGACCAGCCCAAAAAGGCTTTATTCCCACCACAGTGAAGGACACAGCTCTCGATGAACACTGGATTCCCAGTATCGATGCGATGCAGATTCTTACTCGCAGTGGTATTGCTGTTGAATTTATCGAAGATGCCATCCCTGAATTTGTACTCTACTGGCGCGAGCGCGGCGACGAGCTTAAAACCTGGAACAGTAAATTCATTGCCCATATTCGCAGGCAATGGGGGCGCTACGCCTTAAGCTTGCAAGCTGACACCGAACCGCAACGCATGACAGCTACCTGGCAGCCAAGTATCGATGTCTTTGATATTATTGAAATGGCCACCATCGAGCGCGAGTTCGCCCTGCAACAAGTACCAGAATTCGTGCTATTCTGGCGTGAAAGCAACCAGATACATACTGCGTGGAACAGCAAGTTTTTGCAGCATGTGAAACATCAGTGGGCTAGACGCCACCAATACGACCCGAGTACTTATGACCAAAAAACGCCTCAATCA
>JBLHWB010000137.1:0-5859 GCA_047628915.1 Porticoccus sp.
GGCGGTCATTCGTCTAACCTGACGATTACGGCCCTCAGTTATAGTTAGCTCTAGCCATGATGTGGGTAAGCTTTTACGGTATCTAACGGGTGGTTCTCTATCCCATAACTTGGGCTCAGCAATTGTCTTTGCCTGAGCCGGTTTGGTGATGCCGTCTTTTAATTTAACGCCTGCTATTAGTTGGTTAATCGCGGCCGCGTTAATTTCACCATCAACTTGCACCCAGTATGTTTTCGGCTTATTAAATTTGGGGTTACTGATTTGGGCTTGCAGAGCTCCGTCATCGGTCAGCAGCACCAAACCTTCTGAATCCCGGTCTAGCCTACCAGCCGGGTAAACCGCTTTAATCGGTATAAAATCAGCAAGCGTGCGGCGGTTATCGCCATCGGTAAATTGCGTCAGCACATCAAAGGGTTTGTTAAATAAGATGAGACGGCTCATAGCAAACGGTTAACTCTGGTTATTTTGATTTCGATGATACCGATACAGTAAAAATTGTTATATTCTGATGCGCCACCGTCAAGCATAAGGATTCATTATGGGCTATCAGCATATTAAGTTACCTGAGACAGGGTCAAAGATCACCGTTAATTCTGATTTTTCTCTGAACGTGCCTGCGCAACCTATTATTCCGTTTATTGAAGGCGACGGCATCGGCGTCGATATAACGCCAGTGATGTTAAAAGTTGTCGATGCTGCTGTTGAAAAAGCTTATGGCGGCGCGAAAAAAATCAGTTGGATGGAAATATATACCGGCGAGAAAGCTGCCGATCTCTATGACGGAGACTGGTTTCCGGCTGAAACCTTAGACGCGATTAAAGAATATGCTGTTGCCATTAAAGGCCCATTAACAACCCCGGTCGGTGGCGGATTTCGCTCATTAAATGTGGCGCTGCGCCAAGAGCTTGACTTATACGTTTGTCTGCGCCCAGTACGTTGGTTTGAAGGAGTGCCATCGCCAGTGCGCGAGCCACATAAAACCAACATGGTAATCTTCAGAGAGAACGCTGAAGACATTTACGCTGGTATTGAGTGGAAAGCCGGTAGTGCGGATGCAAAGCGTGTTATTGCATTTTTACAAGATGAAATGGGCGTAACCAAGATTCGTTTTGATCAAAACTGCGGTATCGGTGTTAAGCCGGTTTCAGAGGAAGGCACCAAGCGCCTAGTGCGTAATGCAATTCAATACACTATTGATCAAGATTTGCCTTCAATCACTTTGGTGCATAAAGGTAATATTATGAAATTTACCGAAGGTGCTTTTAAAGACTGGGGTTACGATCTCGCCATGCAAGAATTTGACGGCCAGCTAATCGACGGAGGCCCGTGGGTTAGCATTAAAAATCCAATGACAGGCAAACAGATTGTTATTAAAGATGTAATTGCCGATGCGATGCTGCAGCAAGTACTGTTGCGCCCCGATGAATACAGCGTTATCGCCACGCTTAATCTAAACGGTGATTACTTGTCTGATGCCTTGGCTGCGCAAGTGGGTGGTATTGGCATAGCGCCAGGAGCCAACCTTAGTGACAATGTGGCTCTATTTGAGGCAACTCACGGCACCGCGCCAAAATATGCGGGCCAAGACAAGGTTAACCCTGGCTCGCTTATATTGTCAGCCGAGATGATGCTGCGGCATATAGGGTGGAACGAAGCAGCAGATTTAATCATTATCGGGATGAATGGCGCTATCGCGGCTAAGACAGTCACCTATGATTTTGAGCGCTTAATGGATGGAGCGAAACTGATGAAATGTTCAGAGTTTGGCGATGCAATGATTGCTAAGATGAACTAGCAGCCCATTAACGCCGTATATAGTTAGGTAACTATCGCTTTTTTGTGCCGGCTAACCTTGCAATAAGAGCAAATGAGCCCAAATTAATGAATCGGGTTATTGAATAAGACAATTTATTGGCAATTATTTGTCGGTACATTAGTCTAACAGTATGCGCAAAGCCAAATAGCTGTATTAAAGATTAGGAAATATGCCAGAACAAGATCAGAATAATTTGCCAAATCATGATATTGGATTGGCCGTTGAAGAGGCAAAACCGAAGTTAAAGCGCCCGTCTATGTATCGGGTGGTGTTGCTTAATGATGACTACACGCCAATGGAGTTCGTGGTGCATGTGTTGCAGTCCTTTTTCACTTTGGAGTTGGAGCAGGCGACACAAGTAATGCTAAAGGTACATACTGAAGGCAAAGGCGTATGCGGCGTTTATACCCGCGACGTGGCCGAGACCAAGGCCGAACAAGTGAATATGTACTCACGTGAGAATGAACATCCGCTGTTGTGTGATATTGAAATAGCAGAAGATGACGCTAGTTAATTAATGGTAGAGGCAAACTATGTTAAGTAAAGAATTAGAAGGCACGCTAAATGACGCTTTTACCTATGCTCGCAATAGAAACCACGAGTTTCTTACCCTAGAGCATTTGTTGTTGGCTCTATTAGGAGAGCAAGCGGCTCAAGCGGCATTGCAAGCTTGTAACGGCAATGTAGATATTTTGCGCGAAGATCTTGAAGAATATGTCGATGCGACAACGCCGTTAATTCCTGAAGGTCAAGAAGATAGAGAGACCCAGCCTACTTTAGGCTTTCAGCGGGTATTACAGCGAGCTGTGTTTCATGTGCAGTCTTCAGGTAAGCAAGAAGTCAATGGTGCCAACGTATTGGTTGCCATCTTTAGCGAGCAAGAAAGCCAAGCAGTGTTTTTATTACATCAGCAAAATATTGGCCGCTTAGATATTATTAATTATATTACTCACGGCATTTCTAAAGTCGAGGGGGAGGGTGAGCCAGACAGCGCCGCTAGTAAAGAAGGTGACAGCGTAGAAGAAGATGCTGGGCCGTTAGAGAACTATGCTGAAAATCTAAATGCTCAAGCTATTGCTGGCAAAATTGATCCATTAATAGGCCGCAGCGAAGAGTTAACTCGCGTCGCGCAGATTCTTACCCGTAGGCGTAAAAATAATCCTTTATTGGTTGGTGAGGCTGGCGTTGGTAAAACCGCTATTGCAGAAGGTTTGGCTAAACGCATCGTCGATGGCGAAGTGCCTGAAGTATTAAAAGACTCAGTTATCTACTCGCTAGATATGGGCGCTTTATTGGCCGGAACTAAATATCGTGGCGATTTTGAGAAACGTTTTAAAGGTTTGCTCGCAGAGCTTAAAAAAATACCAGGTTCAATTCTATTTATTGATGAAATTCATACTATCATCGGTGCCGGCGCTGCCTCTGGTGGGGTAATGGATGCATCCAACTTACTTAAACCATTATTGTCGTCGGGTGAAATTCGCTGTTTCGGATCAACCACTTTCCAAGAGTATCGCGGTATTTTTGAAAAAGACCGTGCGCTGTCGCGCCGCTTTCAAAAAGTGGATGTACCAGAGCCTTCAGTTGAAGATACCTATTCAATACTTAAAGGCTTGAAGTCGCGTTATGAAGCGCATCATGATATCCGTTACACAGACAAAGGTTTACGTAGCGCGGCCGAGTTAGCAGGGCGCTATATTAATGATCGATTTTTACCAGACAAAGCGATTGATGTTATTGATGAGGCGGGCGCTTTTCAAAATTTGCAGCCTGCTAGTAAACGTAAGAAAAGTATTAATGTTGTTGATATAGAAAACATTGTCGCGCGGATGGCAAAAATCCCCGCGAAAAATGTTTCCAGTACCGATAAAGAGAGTTTGGCTAAGTTAGAGCAGAACTTGAAAATGGTTATCTTCGGTCAAGATGAGGGTGTTGAAACGCTTACTACGGCTATTAAGTTATCCCGTTCTGGCTTAGGTTCGCCAGATAAGCCAGTAGGCTCATTCTTATTTTCTGGTCCAACCGGTGTTGGTAAGACAGAAGTTTGCCGCCAGCTAGCCCGTATTATGGGTGTAGAGTTAGTGCGCTTTGATATGTCCGAGTATATGGAACGTCACACAGTGTCGCGCTTAATCGGTGCGCCGCCGGGCTATGTTGGTTTTGACCAAGGAGGCTTACTTACCGAGGCAGTTAACAAGACGCCATATTGCGTATTGTTACTAGATGAAATTGAAAAGGCGCATCCTGAAGTCTTTAACTTGTTATTACAGGTAATGGATCACGGTACGTTAACCGACAACAACGGACGCAAAGCAGATTTCCGCAATGTGATATTGGTAATGACTACCAATGCCGGTGCAGAAAGCATGTCCCGTGCATCGATTGGTTTCGCTCAACAAGACCATAGTAAAGATGGCGCTGAAGAGCTTAAGAAAGTGTTTACGCCAGAGTTTCGCAACCGCTTAGACGGTGTTATTCAATTCTCTAGTTTGCAGCGTGACGTTGTCTTAACCGTGGTTGATAAATTTTTGGTTGAGCTTCAGTCTCAGTTGGATGATAAACGTGTGTTGCTCGATGTATCGGATGAAGCGCGCGAGTGGTTGATGGAAAAAGGCTATGACCCATTAATGGGAGCAAGACCTTTAGCCCGAGTGATTCAAGATCATATTAAGAAACCGCTGGCAGAAATGGTGTTGTTTGGAGAGTTAGCTGATGGCGGTGGTGATGTAGCCGTTGTTGTTAAAGATGATGAGTTGGTGCTTGAGGTGAAAGATCATAAACAATTACCTGAGCCCGTTGCTAACTAGGTACTACTAAAAAGTAGTGCACAAGGGGCCGATTATGGCCCCTTTTTTATGATTTAAACGTCGTTAAATTATTGGCGTAGTCATTAAGTGCGGTTAACGATTCATCTGTTAGTAAGTCAAGCGTCGAAATTAAGACATTCATTTCACTAGTGCTGGCAGTTATCGATGCCTGCTCAAGAAATTTCAGATGTTGGCCTAGTTTTTCTGCGCCAAGACTGCGAGCGCTGCTCAATATTGCGTGAGACGTTTTAGCCACTTCATCGAAGTTTAGTTCATTGTACTCCGCGTTTATCGTTTCGATACATTTACGACATTCCTGATCAAACATTTCAGCGATATCCTGATAAGCTTCAATGCCGATGTCGGCAACTAGGTTTTCAGCGGCGGTTATATCAATTAACGGGACAAGTTTAGGCTCAACAAAAGAGTGGTTAGCTGTTGTTTCTAGTTGTTGCGCGCTTGATAGCCATTGCCCAAGTATTAGATTAAGTGCGCCTCCGTCAATGGGCTTGTTCATTACTGCATTCATGCCGGAAGCAAGAAATTCACCTGCTTGTTCTTGGCCGGCGTGGGCGGTCAGGGCGATAATGGGGAGGTCATCTAGCATATGATTTTCACGTAATATTTTAGTTGCTGTAACGCCACCCATTACCGGCATTGATATATCCATAAAGATAAGATCATATTCGACTTTAGCGATCTGGTTTATGGCCTCTTCACCGTTACCAACCACATCTACTTCGATGCCTCGCTTTTCTAATATTTTAGTCATCAACTGCTGATTAATTTCATTATCCTCAGCTAGTAATATTTTTCCGCTAAATTGATTTTTATTAGTCGATTTATAATCATATTTTCTATTGTGACTAGACTGACTTTTTCCGATAGGGATCCCAAAGCTAAAGCGTGTCCCCATATTCAGCTTTGAACTGTAATCAATATGGCCACCCATAATATCAACCATTTGGTGGCATATGTTTAAGCCTAGCCCAGTACCGCTCCCAATATCTGATTTATCTTGGTCAATAGTCCAGAAGGGTTTGAACACATGGGGCTTTATATGTGCAGGAATGCCTGTGCCGGTATCTTCTACTGCCAGTAATAGTTGCGTGTCATCACTGGATAATTTTGCCGATACTATAATAGAACCTTGGCTGGTAAACTTAATAGCGTTGCTCAGTAAATTAATTAGCACCTGTCTTATTTTTGGCTCGTCGCCGACTAGCCTCAAGTCTT
>JBLHWB010000138.1:0-5760 GCA_047628915.1 Porticoccus sp.
CCCACGAGTAGAGCCTATTCGGCATGGTGTACATTTTCCGCAGGACTCGATAACGCAAAATTCCATTGAGAAGCGCGCCTGCTGGCCCATGTCTACGGTATCGTCAAAAGCAACTATGCCACCGTGACCTAGCACTGCATCAATAGTGGCAAACGCTTCGTAATCTAATTCTGTATCCCACTGGTCTAGCGGTAAATAGGCGCCTAGTGGACCGCCAACCTGAACTGCTTTCATTGGTCTGCCGCTACGGGTACCGCCACCGAAGTTCTGTAAAAGAGTATTTAAAGATGGGCCAAAAGCTAATTCGACTAAACCTGCTTGTTTAATATTTCCTGCCAACTGAAATGGCAAAGTACCGCGAGAGCGTCCCATTCCAAAGTCTTTATAGTAGTCGGCACCTTTGGATAAGATGATTGGTACGCTAGCCAGTGAGATGACATTATTGATGACAGTGGGTTGCCCCCAAAGCCCGGAAATAGCAGGCAGCGGCGGTTTTGCTCTTACCATGCCGCGTTTGCCTTCTAGACTTTCGAGTAGTGCGGTTTCTTCACCGCAAATATAAGCGCCAGCACCTAAACGCACTTCTATAGTAAACGTGTTGCCACTATCGAGAATATTATTACCTAGATAATTATTGTCGGTGGCAATTTTAATTGCGTGGTTTAATATCTGCTCTGCTAAACGATATTCTTCACGTAAGTAGATATAACCCACGCTTGCCCCCACGGCTAAACCAGCAATGGTCATTCCTTCGATTAGACATAAAGGGTCGCTTTCCATGATCATGCGGTCAGCATAAGTACCCGAGTCACCTTCATCAGCATTGCAGACAATGTATTTTTGATCGGCAGATGTATTCAATACGGTTTGCCATTTAATGCCAGTAGGGAAGGCCGCGCCGCCACGCCCTCGAAGGCCAGAGTCAGTTACCGTGGTAACTATTTGCTGGGGTGAATTCTCTAAAGCGTGGCGCAACCCAGTAAAGCCGTCGTGGGCGCAATAGCTATCCACCGCTAGTGGGTCAGTAATGCCGACGCGCGCAAAAGTTAACCGTTGTTGATTTTTTAGATAAGGAATTTCTTCAGTTAAACCAAGATAACGTGGGTGATTTTCGTTTTCGAGCCAGCATTCTTGTGCCATAAACTGTTCGAGATCATCAGTTGTCATTGGCCCATAGGCAACTCGGCCGCGTTCGGTTTGTATTTCTAGCATCGGCTCTAGCCAATACAGTCCGCGAGAACCATTGCGCACAACCTGCAGCGGTAATTGTTCTTGGTTGGCGATTGTTTCTATAGTTGTAGCAATTTCATCGGCACCTAGTGATACCGCGGTGGTGTCTCTTGGAACATATATTGTATGAGTGACGGTTGAATTCATCTTACTGCACCGTCAATACTTGAGTTCTAAGCGTGGCGACCAATTGGTCAAATTTGTCTGCATCTACATTCGCATGAACATCAGCCCCAATGCGGATGGCTGGCGAGCAAGCGCAGTTACCCAGGCAATAAACGGGTTCTAGGGTGATTTCACCATCGCTGGTGGTTTGGTGGTAATCAATATTTAGTGCCTGTTTTGCATGGGACTCTAAAGCTCGGCTGCCCATGGCCTGACAGGATTCAGCTCGGCAAATTTGAATCGTATGATTACCTGGTGGTGTTGAGCGAAAGTAATGATAGAAGCTCACCACGCCATGGACTTCAGCTCTGGAAAGGTTTAACCCTTCAGCCACTAACGGCAGTGACTCAGGAGGAATATAACCGAGCTTATCTTGCAGCGCGTGTAAAATTGGCAGTAGGGCGCCAGGTTCATGTTGCATTGCGCTGACTATGTCAGTCACATCTTCGCTTAGCCAGTCGGCTGAATTACTCTTTGCGATCATAAGTATCTATCTGCCTGAGTGAGCATTAGTTTGAGCGGCAAAACTATATATGTATAGTTTTGCCTATTTAAAGTATTGTTGCTTATAATTATTGATGGTTAGACTAACACTGCTTATCTGCCATCTAAATATGAACTTTTATTCCTATATAGACTTACATCTGTTATTAAAAAAGGAGGAAGGCTATGACTAAACGTATTCATATTACGCCGGGGTGGTCATTTCACGATGACGAGGGAAATACACTCAATCCTCAACTATTTCCGCTACTTAACGGTATTAAGCAAACCGGTAAACTGACGGCGGCAACTAAGCTAACTCAAATATCTTACCGACATGGCTGGAATTTACTCGACCAAGCCACGCAATTTTTTGGCAGTAAACTAGTCAATTTAGAAAAGGGTCGGGGGGCAAAGCTAACCTCACTGGGTGACAAAATACTGTGGGCGGAGCAAAGAGTTGGGGCTAGGTTGCAGCCGCAAATGGAAAATTTGGCATCAGAACTCAATGTTGAAATTCACAAAGAGATAGAAGACCTTAGTCCTGTGCTGCGGTTATATGCCAGCCATGGTTACGCCATAGCTTTACTGCCTCAATTTGCTGATAGCTTCCAATTAGATCTGCAATACAAAAATTCAGATGACGCATTAGCGGCGCTGAGCAGAAATGATTGCGATCTAGCGGGTGTTCATATACCGGCCGTGATACCGGTTGAGTCTTTAATAGAGCGATATAGTCGACACCTGACAAAGCGTCAGTCTATTAACAGTTATAGAGTGATTCGCTTTATTACCCGCCAGCAAGGCTTAATGGTTGCTCGATCAAACCCTAAAGCTATTAGCGGTATTAATGATTTGGCAAGGAGTGATATCAAATTTATCAACCGGCAAAAAGATTCTGGTACTCGAGCATTGCTAGATAAATTACTTAGCGACCAAAATATCGCCAGTGATAAAATAAATAGTTGTCCCGAAGACGAGTTTACTCATACCGCGGTAGCCGCATTTGTGGCCGCAGGGATGGCCGATGTTGGCTTTGGTGTTGAGGCCGCTGCCAGGCAGTTCAATCTTGATTTCATTCCAGTCACCAGCGAACACTATTTGATGATTTGTCATGAACGCAGTTTGAAGAAAGACGCCGTGGTGCAATTTTTGGCGCAGCTACGCAGCTCTGCTTTTCATAGCAAGGTAGCGGAATTAGCTGGTTACTCTGCAAAAAAATGTGGTGTTATTGAAGTTTTACAGTAGCACCCACTTTATCGAGGGCAGTGCCTCGTAGATAAAACTGCCACAGGTAAGTTCCGTGATATTTTTAGACCAGTGTTAGGTTTGATTTAACAGTCTGAAAACAGTTAACCTCATAAGTCTGTCTAGGGCATATCTGTGCCAATAGGCTAGGAAGTAATTGGGGTGGTCAGCTAATAGCATTAGTTGCAATAATATGGCCGCTAACGATTGCCGTTAGAGTCTCTTTAGTTGGAATAACTATAAAACATTAAATAACAGTAGGTTGAAGATGAATATTGCCAGTCCTGATGAGCTAGCCAAATTTCTTGAACAGTATCCTGGCACGACGATGCTTGAAGTGTTGATGCCTGATATCAATGGTATTTTGCGCGGCAAACGTATCCCTCGAAATGAGTTTTCAGCATTGTTTAATGGCGGAATAAAGAACCCTGCATCGACTACGTTGTTGACCTGCCGCGGTGAGATGTTGATAGATCTGAAAGGTTATCGTGGTGACCCTGATAAATTAATCAAGCCAGTAGCGAACACACTAAAGCCGGTTAACTGGGTAAAGTCGGATACTGCCCAAGTGGTAACAACGTTTACTGAGTTGGACGGGTCGCCTGGCATGTTTGATTCCCGCAATATTCTTATTAAAGCTTTGCAGCCTCTATATGAAATGGGTTTTAAGGCAGTGGTCGCCACAGAATTAGAGTTTTATTTACTCGAAAAATCCAGTGGTGATAAACCCAAACCCAAGTTGCCAAGGATACCAGGCACTGACCTTGATCAAACTGGTACTCAGTACTCAATGCCAGAGGATTATTGGCAATATGATGAGTTCCTAGACGACGTTCGTAAAACCTGTGTTGAGCAAGACGTCCCGATGACAACCGTGCACTCCGAATATTCGCCAGGTCAATTTGAAATTAATTTACACCATTGTGATGATCCTGTGTTGGCATGTGATCATGCCTTGCTATTGAAACGAATTGTTAAAGGGGTTGCGTTCAAACACGGCATGGAAGCCACGTTTATGGCCAAACCATTTTCAGAGATTGCCGGTAGCGGTTTGCATATTCACTTCAGTCTTTATGATGATGCGGGCAATAATATTTTTGCCGATACTAATCTGTCACTAACGCCGGCTATTTCAGATAAAATGCGTCAGGCCATTGCAGGCCTCGCTGAAACAATGTCTGAGGCGATGGCGATTTTTGCACCTACGGCTAACTCTTATCGTCGTTTAGTGCCAGAAAACTTTGTGCCGTTAACACCAAGTTGGGGTTACAACCATCGCGATGTAGCCTTAAGGATTCCGGTGTCGGATGACAAAGATCGTCGGGTTGAGCATCGTGTTTCCAGTGCAGATGCAAACCCTTATTTAGTAATGGGGGCCATTGCGGCCGGCATTCATTACGGAATAGCCAATCAATGCGTTGCTACCACCGAAATGGTAGCGGAAAGCGAAGAGATGGAAGAAGTGATCACCTTGCCACGAGAGTGGGCCACAGCATTGGATAAGTTTGCCACCAGTAAAATTCTGCCGCAATATTTTGGCGAGGAGTATTGTCAGCTATTTGAACAATTACGACGCAGCGAATGTGACGAGTTTGCTGCCAAAGTGTCCAATATTGATTACGAATGGTATTTGCGCGCATTGTAATTAAGTCGCTGAAAAGAAAAATGTTAAAGGTCATTATCGAAGTGAGATTGTTATGTTATTAAAGAAAACTGCAGAGACTCGCGAGCATACTAAATCCTATTATGCAGCGTCTGTTAATACCGTCACTAATTACCCTGAGCTAGAGGGTCAGGTAGATGTCGATGTTGTTATAGTTGGCGCTGGCTTTAGTGGCGTTGCTACTGCTGTTGAACTTTGTGAAAAGGGTTATAAAGTTGCATTAGTGGAAGCCAATCGAATAGGTTGGGGTGCCACAGGCCGCAATGGTGGGCAAATAATTGGTGGGGTCGGAAACAATCCAGATGCTTTTCGTCATTCAATTGGTCATGAGGGCGTAGAAGCTGTTTATAAAATGGGCACCGAGTGTGTCGATATCATTCGTGAACGAGTTGCTAAATACAATATTGATTGCGATCTCAAATGGGGCTATGGCGAAGTGGGTTTGCGTCCTCGGCATATGCGAGCCTTTAAAGAATGGGCCGTAGAAACTGAGGCAATTAAAGTTTTAGATAAAGAGCAAATGCGTGAATACGTAAACTCGGATCTTTATCTTGGCGGTTACTATCGCGAGGACTGGGGACATCTTCACCCCATCAATTTATGTGTTGGTGAGGCGCAAGCGGCTGAAAGTATGGGCGCTAAAATATTTGAGCAGTCTCGAGTTACAAAAATAACTTATGGTGAAAACCCTGCCGTGCATACTGAAAAGGGCACTATTAAAGCTAACTATGTGGTGCTTGCCGGTAACGCCTACTTAGGCGATTTAGTACCCTATCTCGACTCAAGAGTTTTACCGTCTACCAGTTGTATTATTGCCACTGAACCATTAACTGACGAACAAATTGCAGCCACATTGCCAAAAGATATTGCAGTGTGTGATTCAAGAACTGCGCTGGATTATTATCGGCTTTCAGCTGACAAACGGATGTTGTTTGGTGGCCTGTCAAATTATAGTGGTTTAGAGCCAAACG
>JBLHWB010000139.1:0-5685 GCA_047628915.1 Porticoccus sp.
TGCCCGTGGCACAGTCGCCGGATAAATTACCGAGTAACAGCAATAGCTGTAGCCCAGATTCCAAAGCATGGCTCAATGCTCGCTTGCTACCCAATGCGCTACCTTATAACGTCGAAGGGGCTTGTTTCGCCCTCGGTAGCCCGGGCGATGATGTTACTTTGGCGAAAGCCGATGTGTTGGCACCCGGTGGAAATACCCGTTTTACTCAACGCGCGGTTAATCCTATTACGCCGGTTGCTAATGGTTTGATCGGCATTGCCAGTACCAGTGGCAGTACTTTAGTGCATGCACCTTTGGGATTAGTAGAATATGAAGGTGTATTGGCGGGTATGCCTCATGTATCTCTCATTATTTCTAGCCTGACCGGGGCTAACGAAGCCGCTCAAGATTGCAGTCAAACCTTGATCGATAATTCACCGGGCTGTGACAGCATCATTTTTGTGGGTGTCGGAGTTAAAAAAGCAGGGGGGTTAGCCAGCGGTCAATCACCCAATTATGTATTGATTGATGATCAGGTGCAGCCATTACGTGGTCTTGGTATTCATGAAGTAGACCTCGTAGGTATTGCAGAAAGGGTATTTCCGGGTGATGAGCTTGCACTGCTGTTTTACGCAAATCATCCGCAGTTTTTCAGCTCAGTATCACGAGATTTATCCATCCCTGCGGTGAATATCACGGGTACCGTTAGCTTGCCACTTTACGCCGTCGATGCTGATAAAAACCCTGATCCTGAAGCTGATGCAGAAACTGTGCTGACAGGGAGCCACCTTTTTTAGGTTGCACTGCAGATCAAAAAAGTAGCTTTGTTGCTTTAACCGGTGCATTGCATGAGCATAGCGGTTATTCAGACGGCACGGTTGGGACTACACCCGCGAGCTATTTTGATGCAGGTAAAAAAAGTGGCCTCGACTTCATGGGGTCATCTGAGCATTCAGATAACTCACGGGTTCCATTAACGACTAACCAAGATTGCGTCAGTGATCAGCTGGTAGACTGTTTCCAGTCATCCCCTGAGGGTCTTATGAAGTGGCAAACCACCGCTGATATGGCCATTGCGGCCAGTGCTAATAATTATACGGCTTTTCGTGGTTTCGAATGGACATCGGACCGCTTTGGTCACGCCAATTTATTTTTCTCTAGCAATGATTGGAATGCAAAAGCGGGCCCGGGTTATACCGCCACTATGGATGTTTTTTGGCAGTGGTTTTCCACTCCAGCAACAATCGGTGGCGGCGATGATGGCTTGCTCAGTTTTAACCATCCAAGTCGTGAAGATGCGATTGAAGCTGTCACCAATAACGATCCCGCGTATACCTTTAACAACTTCCGTTACGTTCGTTTTGCAGATAGCCGCGCAGTAGGCGTGGAAGTATTTGGTAAGTCGGATTATTACGACGACAGTGGTCCTGTTAGCCACAACGGTTCTTGGTATGCCTATGCGTTAGACAAGGGTTGGCATCTAGGCCCAGTGGGCTCAGAAGATCACCATGATGAACGCTGGGGAGATAACGACTTACCAAAAACTGTTATCTTGGCACGTGAAAATACCCGTGCCGAATTAAAAGCAGCAATGCTAGCGCGTCGCTTCTACGCGGTGGCTCTAGGAACTTAGTCTCATTGTTGAGCCTTTTGAAGTAACATTTGGTATAGGTTTGGGTGGTGTGCTTGGCCAAATAATAGATCGATTAAAATTGTAAGGTGTCTCTGTGAGGAGTTCACAAATACCGTCTTTTCTGCTATTCCCTCTGCTTCTTCAATATAACGCGTCGTTAGAATAATGGTCGCACCACCACATAATTGTCTTACCAATTGCGACATGTCTTTGCGTAGCTCTATATCAATAACAGCGGTAGGTTCATCTAAAAATAAAATAGTAGGCTCATGGGAGAGTGCTTTAATAAAGCCACAAAGCAAAAAGTGAATATTTTTCGTCAATCTACACAAATAGTAATGATTATTATTTACATTTGGATGGCGTTCTTGTATTTTAGGATGGCTATTCTGGATCAGAATTTATGGTGTCCATTTACATATGTTAAACCTATTGATCGCAGCCACTTAGTCTGACTTTATTTTATTAATTTCCAAAAGTCGTAAGTGTGCCAGTAAATCGATTTTTAGCCAAAAAAACCCAAAATCAGTCACTGTTTATAACATTACAGAGATAATTATTTGGCTCATGTTGGACAATGTTACATGGAAATAACACTTTGGCTATTTTTACAGAATTTGGTCAAAAACCAGTTGCTCTATTGTTGAATTATTATCGAAGTTATTAATTATGCAAGATTTTTTTACTCAGGCGCTCATCAAAAAAAGACGATTAAACACACTAATTTAAGCATGAGTAAATAAAATAATTCTATTTACTTCACTTTACAACAAAAGGTTTTTGTATGAAAAAAATATTAATCACACTCCCTATTTTTTTACTTGCAACGCTGCAAACAGTAAATGCTGAAGAAAAATATAACCACTTTCCCTCTCTTAAACCTTCAGACTTACAAACAGCCTTTTGTAATATCCAGACTTATAATGAGAAAATGACTGCTATTACCATTAAGGAAAACTTATCTGCCCAGGACATGGTTAAAGTACACGAATTAACTTATACATTAGAAAATTCAGTTAACTTTTTCAAAGCAACGTTAGAAGATGTATCCGTAAACCTTGAAAAGGTTCATCGGGCATCTGAGAAACTTGATCAAGAAGTAATAAAATCGTCGGGTCAAAAATATTTGGAAACAACATCTCTTTTATTAAATAAAAACAATTGCTAAATAACGTGACTTAGCGAAAAGCGAGCTAAATATTATGGTATTTTGATGATGGTAGTCGACATAATACAAAATTATTATATTCATTGTTTTATAGTGAAATATTTTGAAGGGTCTTAATCATACTTCGGTTTCACGATTTTTGATTATTTAAATAAAGTTCAAAGGTACTTTTCACTCAAGGTAAGTATTAGCAATGAGCACATGCATTTAGTTGATAAGGTAATTATTAGTTTTAAATTAACTTATCCAAAGAGAGTAACCAACCCCAAGGTCATAGGGGTTGGTTGATTCAGCAAGCTACTTAGCCTGCCAGCCTGGTTCCCAAGCTTTGTCGAAAGCATCACTTCCCCAGCCCGCGGGATAAGGAGCGGGGGCAATTTGTTCGCCGCCGTAAACCATGTCACCCATTTGGTCTTGATAATCTAACCAAGTAACGGTTGGTTGCCATGCAAGAGGGCGTTTGCTCCAATCACATACCATGGGCTTACCGTTGATGTCGAACGCCTCTTCAAGTTCTAGCCACTGTTCTTCTGTGAACAGTGCACCCGCAAGGCCGTAGTCATCACTGCGGCTAAAAGGACGTAGCTGACATTGCAGTTGGTCGCCGTATTTATCGTCTCCGGCTTCCGTTCGAGGAGTGCCGTAAACCAACATGGTTTCTTCTGGGCACATCTGATTTATCGGAAGGTCAGCAACAAGGCAACGGTCGCCAATCTCACTAGGCTTATTGATAAGAACTTTCTGAGCCAAAGACGTCTCGCTAGTATCTGTTTCAATTGCATCTAACCACAGTGTCATCGCTGCAAGGCTCTGAGTCATAAAGTTTATGTCGCCGATCAATGCGGTGGGGCCTCCCCACATCACGAAGTTATCACGGTGGCCAAATTCACGTTCAAAGCGATAGCGAACCCAGTAACCGTGTACGCTGTCATGAGCTATACCGGGTCCGGGACCCGTCATGTTAATAATGGGCACGGTATCCATATTGACGATGGTATTGGCGATTCCTGAGCGGAATGCGTTAGGCAATGCGGGAAAGTCTGGCTGAAGGCGTTCGGTAGTGAGGTTTAGATCGCTGTCGATAGCGCCAATGTTACTGTTTAAAGCAACAAATTGTGCAGGGCTAATTATGCCCTCTTTAAGAGGCAGTAGGCCGTATTGAACACCTTGGTTGCCCAGAGGTAGACCCGCAAAGCCTTCTTGTAGTTGTTTTTCATTAGCTGACCAACGTTCGTTACCCGCCGCGTCAAAACGATCACGGGGACCGACGATATTTTTCATAAAGGTCATCACGTCACAACGAGCGCCATTGGGGTTGTCGGTGGGGTGATAGCGCTGCTCGTCCGATATACCACCGCATGACGACTGCGGGTCTACAGCATCTCTGAACAGAGCAGAATCGGCTAGCGACGCATTGAGTACGCCATTTTTATGGCCGTAAATGGCGTTTTGCTGAGTGGGCGTATAGGTTGTGCCGTCGCGTGCGGTGGTATTGTTTGGGTTCACCGCAATGTCTGTATCAAAATATCGTAGCAGTATGTGATAGTCGGCAAACTGGGTGGCGGTACTCATTACGTCGGGATAAGTACAGGTTGTGAGTAAGCCGTTGTATAAACCAGGGTAAGCGTTGGCGATCATGTTTTGGGTAATTGCGCCGCCAGAACAGCCAGTACCAACGGTGTAACGCAGTTCACCGTATTGCTCGACAAAGCGTTCTTTACCCATCATTAATGCTTCAGCCTGATAGGTAACGTTGCAGTTGTGGCCGAGGTTTAATTGCGCTGCAGAGAATACAGACCAGCCAAGTCCGAGTGCGGTAACGTATGAGTTTGGCACTGCAGGATTTTCTGGAATGGTGCCTGCAAAGTCAGCTGTTTTAGGACGATCAGTATCATGGTCGCCACGGCAGTTGCCGCCGTGGGTTACTAATAAGCGCTTGTTCCACTGTGACTGTGGATTGGCCGGTGTCCACTCTTCCGCTGGCTTGTGCAAGGTAAAAATGTAGTATTGGTCGCGTCCTTGGTAACCGCGTTCGCGACGAACAATGAATGGAATTGTTTCACCATTGTCGGTAGTGGTCATTGCAACATCGTTAGCAGGACTTGCAGGATCGTAGTCTTTAAATTCATTTGCTAAAGGGTCAGTAGAGCGATATAAAAACTGGTATTCGACTGGCTGGTTACATTCTGAATCAGCAGCTGAGTCTTGGCATTTCCATGGTTGGATATGTGGACCAGTAAATAAAGGTCCACCAGCGGGGTGGTTAGTTACCGTGACGCTGTTGCCTACATTAAGTGCGATAATGTTTTCGCCAATGTCTAAGCCTTTTACTAAGCCCAACAATCTTAGTGGATTTTCAGCACTTGGAATAAGTACGCTGGTAACGTCTTGGGTATTGCGGGTAAGCACTAGCTGGTCAATAACGGCCGCTGTTTCTACGGTGACTTCAACCAATACGTCACCCGCTGAAATAAGATCAATACGATTCGACAAAACTTGCAGTATTGCGCTTTTAACAACTACTGATGGATCTGGATCTGGTGGAGCAACGGGTGCTTCTTTGCTGTCATTGTTAATGCACGCTGTCGCTAAAAATAAGCAGCACGCCAAAACGGTTAAGTTTTTAAATTGGGCCATTGATGATTTCCTCAGATTTTTGAAGCGATATCCACTAGGCGCACTAGTTGATTAGATTCTTTATTATTTTTTGATTGTTTACACATACTTTAGAATGTTTGCAATTACTTTAGATTACTTACAAATAACCATAAGTTACTTTATGTTACATGAAGTCACTCTACCTATTTTTATGAATAATAGGAAATTTAAAACTAAAAAAGTTAAAAATAGGATTTATGAAATACGGTTAAATTATTATATTAAGAATTAGAAAAGAGGCGGCAGC
>JBLHWB010000140.1:0-5634 GCA_047628915.1 Porticoccus sp.
GGGATAGTTAAATGCGCTTCATACCAGCGACCGCTACCTTGCCAGGGCTGATGTGGATTACCCAACAACAAACCAAAACCTGATTGCGTAGCATCACCCCCCAGAGCAATTGCATTACTTCCACTGTTAGTAGTGCTCATACTTTGCGTGTTGCTTTTTACTTCATCGCCAACAGCATCCCAATCCACCGATGCTTTAGTGCTAGCTGAACCGTTAGTGGTCGGCCCGGTAACATCGGCTAAAGCTCGCCTGACTGTACCTTGATCAGAACTGCCGCCTAAAGCAATACGACTCAAATAAGAATACAAATCAATGGGGCGTATTTCTTGCACCCAAGGTGCGTTGCGACAACCAGCATCTCCTTCGGCCAAATTTTCAACGCCGGTATCTGCCAAATAACGATTAAGCCCTGCCGCATAACCAGTAGCTAAGTTTTGACCATCAATCGACAATTCTGCTAGCGCCGCTTCTTTGTCAGCATCGGTACCAAATAGATAACGAAACAAAAAGTCACCCTCTAAATCACCGTCTTCTTCGCCCATTAATTCAGCCGAACGGCCGGAGGCTAAAACAACTTCCCGCATAACCACACAAAAATTATCTTGTGCGTAAGCATAGCCATAACCGTAGCCTAAACTGCCCCAGTCGTCGGCTTTAATATGGGGAATTCCATATTCAGTGCGGGTAATTTCAGCGCGATAATCAGCCGAACTAACTCCATCACTGAAACGGCCGCCACTGTTACTATCGCCGCCACAACTGGCCAGCCCCACAGCGATAATAGGAAGTGACAATAATCGATACTTAAACATACACATGCCTCAACAACGAATGAGCGTAACGCTCACTCTTAATTGTTATAAGATTAATAACTAGGAAATTGATTTGTCGTTATCGGCCCAATAGGGCTTACGTAATTCTGTTTTCAACACTTTACCCGCACCTGATAATGGCAATGCAGCAACCACTTCAATACTGCGCGGACACTTAAAGCCCGCAATACGCTCTTTACAAAAAGCGATAACTTCTTCAGCAACAATTTTTGCACCTTCTTTCGCGATTACCACTGCATGTACCGACTCACCCCATTGATCACTAGGGATACCAATAACGGCATTAGCTGCAATGTCAGGATGTTGCGATAACGCGTTTTCTACTTCGGCCGAAAATATATTTTCACCACCAGAAATAATCATATCTTTCATGCGGTCAACCACATAAATGAAACCCTCTTCATCCATATACGCGCCATCGCCAGTTTTAAACCAGCCATTGGGCAGCATATTTTTAGCAGTTTCTTCTTCACGGCGCCAATAACCTTGCATTACCCCAGCGCCCCGAGCAGCAATTTCACCTACTGTCCCAGTCGCCACATCAATACCAGCCTCATCGACAATTCTTACTTCAACAGACGCCACAGCGCGCCCAGCGGAGCGCAATTTGTTTTCAGCCTGCCCTGCCTCAGTGTGATAATACGCTGGTAAAATTGATATAATGGGCGATAGTTCAGTCATACCGTAGACTTGAATAAAACTGCAATTTGAGAATTTTTCCATGGCGCGGCTAAGCACTGCTGCTGGCATTGGCGAGGCACCATACGCTATCGTTTTAATGCTACTTAAATCAAACTTATCTAGCTCAGGAAAGTCGGCCATCATTTGAATCATCGTTGGCACCAACAAAGTATGAGTTACTTTTTCTTCCTCAATGGCTTTGGCGACCCAGTCTGGTCTAAATGCTGGCACAATAATAAAGGTACCAGCGACTAAACTTTGTGCCAATAAAGAGCCTGATGCAGCAATATGAAACAACGGCGATGCCACCATAAAGCGGCCACCGCGCTCGAATACATTTTCGCATACACAGCCAACAGCGCTGGCAAAAAAATTGGCGTGGGACAACATCACCCCTTTAGGAAAACCAGTAGTGCCGCCGGTATACATAATGGCCGCTAAGTCATCACCGCGGCGCATTACATCAACAATAGGTTCCGCCTTAGCTAAATCACTAAACCTAAACATGCCTTCAGGCGGCTCGCCTTCGCCAATATAAACCACTGTTTTTACAATATTGGTTTTCGTTTTAAGCTCGGCGACCATGGGCGCAAAAGTGTCGTCTACTAATAAAATAGTCGACTCACTATCATCTAAAGAATAAGCGACCTCAGTAGCGCTCCAGCGAATATTTACCGGATTAATAACGCCACCGCCCCAAAAGGTAGCAAACATAGTCTGTACGTATTCAATCGAGTTAAGTGACATGATAGCAATGCGGTCACCCGGCTCCATACCAATAGATTGAAAGCCGTTCGCTAGTCGCGAGATACTGTCTATTAGCTCAATATAGTTCTGTTTTTTAGCGCCGCAGATCGCTGCGATTTGCTGAGGGCATTGCTGCACAGCGCGGTGTAAGCCTTGGGTCATATAAGGCGCAGAGTAACTATTATTGGACATGGCTCAACCTGTTGTTGTTTTCTCGAGACAATAAGCTTTGGCCAAGGTTTTACCCTTGGCTGTTAGATTATATAACTGTTTTTTTACGAAGGTTCTATTACTGTTTTGTTAGAACTGTTTTTTTATAATGGTTTTTTTATCATAGTTATTTATAACAAGGCTTTGACCAGCGCCGCCACTTCTGACCTGGCCATATAACGTGGCACAGGGTAGAGTTCACCCGTTTCTTTAATTGCATCACTAACAATTTCTTCAACTTGGTGTGGAGCCATATCTTTTGGCTTAAGCGGCATTTCCATTTCAGTGCGCATTGCTTCAATGCGGTCAATAAATGCCGCCGCTAAAGCCGCTTTAGAATCGGTCGCGTTGCCAAGCCCTACTTCAATCGCCAAATCAGCTAGGCGGTCATCGACTACCGGTCCGTATGCTCTTAATACCTCAGGCAATAACATCGCATTGGCATTGCCATGAGGCGTACCACACAAGCGGCCCAACTGATGCGCAATACCATGTACATAACCAACAGAGGTGCGGGTAAAGGCTGAGCCCGCATAAAAAGACGCCAATACCATAGCATCTCTGGACTTCAAATCGTCACCATTGCTGTAAGCATTAAGAATATGTTTGAAAATCAATCTTACTGAAGTCTTCGCCAGTAACTCGGTGGCGGGCTTGCTCGATGTGGCAAGATAAGATTCTACTGCATGGGTTAGCGCATCCATCCCAGTTGCTGCTGTTAACCCTGGCGGCAGGCCTTGCATAATTTCAGCGTCTAGGGCGATAAAACTAGGTATGATTTTTGCGTCAGCCACAGCAACTTTTTTATGAGAGTCTGGGTCAGATATAACCGCAACTAAGGTTATTTCTGAGCCAGTACCGGCGGTGGTGGGGATAGCAAACAGTGGTACCGATAAATTTTTGGACGGTTTAACACCATCAAAATCGTCTAATGTTCCGGGGTTGGTATGCAGCAGCGCCACCATTTTCCCCGCATCCAATACCGAGCCGCCGCCAATAGCAATGACGGCTTCACAGTTATTTTCGGCTAGCATCTTCTCACCCTCCTGAACCTTATCAAAGGTCGGGTCAGGCAATACGCCGTCATAAACAACCACTTCAACTTCGTTGTCGTGTAATGCTTGCTTTATATTACCCACAACTGGTGATGCCCCTAAAAACGCATCAGTAACAATAAGTACTTTTTTATACCCCAATAAGGCAACTTGCTCACACAAGGTAATAGCCGACTTAGGCCCTTTGAATACAATCGGCGACTCTCGTGGCATCAATCGCAATAACCAGGTCACTAAAAACGCTCTAAATTTATAATAAAAAATCATTGGGGGCTCCTAAATTAAAATTATCTACACTGTTATTGTCAACCGCTAGAATTAACCTGTTTAACAAAATATGCAATGACTCCACAGCGAATAAATACTATCGTTAGATGCAACTCAAGCTGAACAAACAGCTAAATTTGAACACTGGCCGTAAACATAGGTCAGAGTAATAACACTAGAAGAATTTAGCAATGGAAGCAGTTAATACAAAGCCATTGCTTAACTCTGCGGCCATAGGTTATCGTGCCTCACCAAACTCGGCTAAGCGCGCCAGAAAAGAAGACACAAAACACTATGAATAAAGCTCTTCGCACAGAAGTAATTCATTACACTGTTGGCAGCAATGCAGTGATGATTGCGCGTGGACTGGAAGACTACGATATAGCCCCATCAGTATTTTTTGACACTATCGATCTAGACTTAAAAGCACTCGATAGCGCGCGCTTACACATTAATGAGCATGACATAGCAAATCATTGGACAACAGCAGTAGAACTCAGCGGTGATATAGCATTTGGCATCACCGCCGGTATCCATGCGTCCCCCACTGGCTTTCGCGCTATCGGCATGTCGCTATGGTTATGCAACTCACTAAAAGATGGCCTAGATCGACTGATAAGGTATACGCCAGCCTATACCACTAATGCCAATGCAGTATTCATTGACGATGGCACTAATTATCGAATGAATGTGGACCGAGCCATTGGTAATAATGGCAAGCCAATTATCTGTGATGAATCATTGGATGCGTTTATTAGCGCAGCGATTACAACCTGCAGGCGTCGCTACGGCAGTGACTTCGCGCCCGTTACCGTCCAATTATCACGGCCAGAACCGGCCAGGGTGGTAAAACAAAAATATGAGCAATTTTACCAATGCCCGGTGAGCTTTAATAATCCTGTGCCGTATTTAGTGTTCACCAAAAAGTCTTTAGACAAACGCCTGCCATCAAGCAATATACAGCTGTTCGAGATAACTGAACAAGTCATTGTCGATAGCATGAACACACTGGAAATTAGCGGAATTGTTGGCGATATCCGCAATGCTTTGAAAGGTTTGCTGCCCAACGGCGATATCAGCGTCAGTAATATTAGCCACAGCTTGCACATCAGCTCACGTAGCCTGCAGCGCAAATTACTTGATCAAAGCTTA
Source organism: Porticoccus sp. (assembly GCA_047628915.1). Taxonomy (GTDB): domain Bacteria; phylum Pseudomonadota; class Gammaproteobacteria; order Pseudomonadales; family CAWVSB01; genus CAWVSB01. Next base: position 4,946 of record JBLHWB010000140.1, read on the forward strand.
ACTTATCGCCAAGTGTTAGATGATTATCGTCGCGAATTGGCCATCATCTATATTCGACAACCCAGGTTATCTCAGGGTGAAATAAGCTACCAGCTGGGTTTTTCATCGCCGAGTAATTTCTCGCGGGCATTTAAAAACTGGACCGGTATTTCACCCGGAGAATATCGCAATCTAGAACGGGAATAAAAAGTGCTGGCGACAACAGTAGCGATCCGTTTTCTGCTGGCAGCGCATAAGTAACCAACTGATACAACTCGAGCCTATAGCGCTATCTTAATGACGACACTATAAAAAATACTATTTATGGCCCAAATACTTGATACAGATACACAACACCATACGGTCGGCAGCTATGCGGCCATGATCGCCCATGCCTTGGAAGAGTATCAAATAGATCCCAGCTTATTTCTTGACGCCTTTGACCTAGACCTGAAAACAATAGACAGCACCGGCTTTCGAATTAGCGAGAAAGACCTCACCTCCCTATGGAAAAAAGCAGTCGCTCTTAGCGGCGACCAGGCTTTCGGCCTAACCGCTGGCGGTCATGTTACGCCAACCAGTTTTAACGCCATTACCATGTCATTGTGGCTATGCAATACATTGAAAGACGGACTTGATCGCCTAGTTCGATACACCCCCATATTTACCACCAGCGCCAATGCAGCACTGATAGAAAACGGCAACGACTA
>JBLHWB010000141.1:0-5632 GCA_047628915.1 Porticoccus sp.
TTAGCGCGTCAATCGCTAGTTTTTGGTCCACTTTGGGTTGAGCGCTACCTTTTTTAAATATGGCATAAATCAAGGTAATCACCCATAAGGCTGCAGCAATCAATGTAGCAATTTGCCAAGGCAATGCCTCGTTGCTGCCATAGGGCGTTAACTTTTTTGACTTATCTGAGTTATTGCCGTTATCTATAAGTTCTGCGGTTAGCAGGGGTATTTGTGGTTCAATTGCAAAAACCTCACCCGGTGCCACGGTAAAATTTATTGGCGGCAAACTCGCTTTTTTTAGTTTATTAGTTTTAGTGTCAAACCAATATGCAGAAACCTCTGGCAGAGTATAGTTGCCGGGTTTGGTTGGAACAATTGCAATGCTTTCTTGGCGCTGACCTATAATGCCAGTCTCGCTATCCTTGTCGTTTATTTGTGGTTGATCGCTATATAGCTTCAAGCCATCCTGGTTAGTCATAAACAGCGGTGGCAGTTGCGCTGCATAAGCGCCTTCGGCAATCATTAAAATATTACGAGTAATTGAGTCGCCAACTTTAATTTCGTTAAGGTCACTGCTCCATTGTTGATGCAGTTTTAAGCTTTTTGCGGCAATAGCGTCATTGTCTTTAGCTATTTGAGGTAGCTCTTTTATTGTGACGTTAATGCTTGATGTGCGACGAATAATTCGGCGATTTTGCCCGCGAGTAGAGCCAAACAACGACACACTGCGGCCATCAGTCACTACCGCATTAAGCAGCACCGGTGGTATTTCTAACTTGCCAGTTATAGTTGGGTAAATAGCATATTTACGCTCTACAACATTGTAGGCGACGCCGTTAACAATACTTTGATAGTTAGTCTCGGCTATTTTTTTGGTTTGCGCATTGTCTGGTGCTGGATCACTTAGGCTAGAGCCACTGCCAATATTGACAGAATGGTAAAGCTTTACGGTGAAAATGATCTGCGCACCAACATAGGCTTCTTTTAAATCGGTACTAGCGTCTAAAAATAATTCTTGTCGTTTCTCACCTAGAGGTGCTTCACTAGCTTTAGTTACCGTCATCCCAATAGCATTGGTTACTTCACTACCAACCGCTATTGGCGGAATCATTAGTTTCCCTGCGCGCTTTGGTATCAGCGTAATAAACCATTGAGTTGACGATGAATAGCTGCCGTTTATGATGGAGCGCTGACTGTTTTGTCTGGTGTCAAAAATTGAAAAGTCACGGTGCAGGGGGCTAAGCTCTGGAGACAAATCGCTGTCTATATCGTCTACAGTAATCGTTAAGGTGAATGACTCTTCCACGTTAATATTATTTCGATCAACTGTTGCAAGCGACTCTGCCATTAACGACTGACTAAATAGCAGCGCAGTCATTAGAAAAAATAGTCGTGTAAACACCGCTGTATTCATTATTTTAGTCAACTCTATTACCATCGTTGTTCATCACTGTTGCCAGTGCCGCCGTTTTGTTCGTATTGATATTGAAACTTACGTTTTAATAGCTCGCCAGGGTTGTCTTGTAATAGCCGCAGTTGCTGTTCAATTGCATTCTTCTCCTCATCCGATAAGCCTGCTTCAGCGCTGTTATCACTAGCCACTTCTGTCTCTTCCTCTGGTGCCTGCTGTGGCTCAGATGGCTCTTCAGATGGCTCGTCGTTTTGTGCTTCAGGTTCACGTTGGCTATCTTCGTCTTGCTCCGACTCGTTGCTATTATCTTGTTCAGATTCTGATTTTTCTTGGTCTGAATCACTTTCACTGTCGTCATCGTTGGATTGAGAATCTTGGTCTTGCTGATCGTTACCATCTTCGCTTGGTTGTTGGTTCTCATTTTGCTGGTCGGGTTGTTTATCTGATTGTTCTTGCTCGTCGTTTTGCTGGTCGTCTTTATCTTGCTGCTCATTTTCAGGTGGCGGCGGCAGGTTTTCCAAGATTTCTTTATTAAATGCCGCATCTTCGAAATCAGGGTTTAGTTTTAAGGACTCATCGTAGGCATCAATGGCTTCAGATATTTTTCCAGCACGGGCAAGGGCAGTACCTTTGTTGTATAGTCCCGTGGCAGTTTTTTCATCAAACCCTGTAGCGGCTAGATCAAATTGATCATCGCGATATTGCGCTACGGATTTCCATCCGGGATGTTCAAATACCCCAGCCGCAGTTTTGGCATCGCCTAGTTCTAATATTTTAGCTGCTTGCTGATCTTTTGTTGCCCATAAGTTTTGCCAAATGTCGGCATGGCTCTGCTCTATAGGTAAGACAAAAATTAATAGACCTAATAACCAGCCTTTGCGAAAACCTATGGCAACAAATGGCAGCAATAACAGCGCTAGCCATGGCGCCTCGTCTTGCCAGGCATCAAACTCTTGGGATAATACTTCGCTACTGTCATCAAGTTCTAAGCTGGGCTGAAATTTGACTAGATCAATAATGTCGCTATCGCTCACTACGCTGCGACGGTAAATACCATTAGTGTTGTTAGCTAATTTTTTTAGTGTGGCTTCATTTAGTTTAGGAATTACCATGGCATTATTGGCGTCTTTTAGAAAACCGCCATTGGCGAGTGGAATTGGCGCGCCTTCTTTGCTGCCAATACCTAAAATTGCTAAATCAAAATTACTGTCTACTAATAAACTTTCTATTTCGTCAAAGTCACTTTTTGGCAACTCATCGGTTATCCATAATAATTTGGCTTTGTTGATACCAGCGCCAGCGCGTAATTGATCCGCTAATTTAATAGCGGCGATAGGATTGTTGCCTATAATTGGCATTGTTGTTGGTGCAAGATTAGGCGCTAGCAGGGCTATGGTTTCAGTGTCAGATGTTAGTGGGCTGACTATAAATGCAGCGCCTGAATAAGCGATTAAACCGGTTAAACCTTCTTTGCGGATGGCAAGCAAGTCCAGTACTTCGCGTCTAGCCTGTACCACGCGTGAGGGTGCGGTATCGCCGGCTAGCATGGACGGTGACAAATCTAATAACACAATTATCGCATCTTCTTTTTGATAAACCGGCACGGGTATTTTGTTAAACGCGGGCCCGGCAACGGCAATAACGGCAATAATCCATAAGGCTGCTAAACAGGCGATCGGGTAGCGAGATTTTTTGGTTTCGACACCGTCGATTAAAAACGGTAGTAAATCAGCGGAGATAACTTTAGACCAGCTGCCACCTTTGCCGGTGTTGCGCCATAGCATTATAAATAACAGTAGCGCAGGAATTATTGCCCATAAATACTCCGGCCGCATCCAGTGTAATCCTGAACCTTGGCTATTAACAAACTGGTTGAATATGTCGGCCATTAGCTTCGACCTCGAATATTATTCAAACCATTGGCGAGCGCGATTAAAAAGCTTAGGCCAAGAGCAATGCTCAGTGGTAAATAAGCTAAAGATTTTTGCGGACGAACAGTTTTTGCTTCATGTTCAACGGGTTCCAACTCATCCAATAGACCATAGATAGTTTCAAGGTCCTGGGTATTTGCCGCCCGAAAATAGCGGCCACCGGTTGCTGCAGCTATTTCTTTTAGTGCGCTTTCATCCATATCGCGGGAGGGGTTGACACGCCTGCTGCCAAAAAACCCCGGCACCATCATCTCTTCTGCGCCAATACCTATACTATAAACTTTTAGTTTCACTTTCTTTGCTAACTTAGTGGCTTGTTCTGGAGTTAGACTACCGGCGGTATTACTACCGTCAGTTAATAAAATTAATACACGGCTATTAGATTGGCTAGACTTTAAGCGTTTAACTGCCATGCCTATGCCATCGCCAATAGCCGTTTTTTCACCAGCAAAACCAATTTGTGCCTCATTTAACAAAGTAGTTAGTGTTTGTTTGTCAAAAGTGAGCGGTACATGAAGGTAGGCATTGGTACCAAATAATATTAACCCCATACGATCGCCGCTGCGACGTTCAACAAATTTGCTGATAACTGATTTTACCGCTTGTAGGCGATTGACTGCTTTATTGTCCAGCACCATATCTTTTTGTTTCATTGAACCAGAGATATCAACTGCTAGCATTAGATCTCTACCTGATATGGGCTGAGGTACTGGTTCGCCGCGCCACATAGGCCTGGCTGCTGCGCTAACTAATAGACACCAGATAATAATTAATAGCAGAACTTTGATAATGCTTGCTGCGGTTGTATTGCCGCTGGTACTGACACCTGCAGCTAGCCATTGGTCTAACTGGGGCACCCGCAATGCCGCTTCACTACCAGACTGATTTGGTAACAACCAATAAAAAAGCAGTGGCAGTGGCAATAAAATAAAGACTAAAGGCCAATCAAAGCTAAGCATCGCTGACCTCAGTTTTTTCCTTGGCAGTAATCCAATCTTTAGCAAATTGCTGCAAAGCTGGTACGTCGCCGCTGCCTTTGCGCTGATATAGCTCGTCGCCAAAATAATTGCATAAATATTTTTGGTCTTGGCGGGCATATTGGTAAACATATTGCTGCCACGTATTACCGGCATAGGCTGCTACATGATTATCACCTCTAAGACTAATAGCTGCCCGTTTAAGTAACTCAGATAGCGATTGCAAATAGTGTTGAAAATCACCCTGTATCTTGTAATCGCTCAATAGCTTGTTTAACTCACGTTGGATCATTGCCTGACGTTTTTTATTAGCTAGGTGGCGCCTTATTCCCCAGCCGATAAGCGCTAACAGCAGTATTATTAGGGCCAGTAATATCCACCAGCCCATGGCCATCGGCCACATTGATAGTGAGTCAGGTAAATGTATATCTCTAAGCTGCGCCAGCGGATCTTGATTCATGAGCGGACTTTTTTCGGGCTGGCAGCAAGGTAGCGGTGGAGTACATCGTGGGGATCATCTTCAGTGCTAATTTGTAATAGATTGATGTTTAGTTCATGCAACGCTTTTTCTAAGACTTGTTGGCGCTCGATAAACTTGCCTTCATAGGCGCTGCGATTATAAGAGTTACCGGCATTGACCCGAGCAGATCGTCCTAGGCTTACAACCTTATAATTACCAGATTTAGGCAGGCGTCTTTCTAGGGGATCTGTTACGCATAAAGCTTGTACGTCACAGTGGCGAGACAATAGTGATAGTTGTTTTGCTGTGTCGTCGTCAAAGTCGATAAAGTCGCTGATTAAGTAAACCGCGCTGCCAGGTTTCGCAATACGGCGTAGGCTTGCTATTAACAGGTTCAGGTTAATAATGTTTTTTGGCTGCTCTTTCGCATTTAGCTGTTGGTTGCATTGATGGATAGCATTCAGCAAGCGCAGAACTGCAGAGTTATTTTGCTTAGGTCTAAATTCTTTATGCTCAACTGAGTTCGCCACTAAACCGCCAACCCTGTCACCATTAGCCTGATAGGACCATGCCAATAGACTTGCAAGGTTAGCAGCTTGTACTGCTTTGAAACGGGTTTTACTGCCAAAAAACATATTGTAACGCTGGTCACAAAATATCATCACTGGCCGTTCACGCTCTTCGGTATACAGTTTGGTGTGGGTGGTGCCGGTACGAGCTGTGACTCGCCAATCAATTGCTCTTACATCATCGCCAGCTTGGTACTGGCGCACTTCTGCAAAGTCTATGCCTCTGCCTCTAATACTGGTGCGATAGCTACCGGCCATTACGCTCGACTGGGCTTGGCGTGGAGTATGACTAAGTTTTAGGC
>JBLHWB010000142.1:0-5564 GCA_047628915.1 Porticoccus sp.
TATCATTAGAAAACGTCGCTGAAAATAATAAGTTTTGACGATTTTTAGGCAACACTGACAGTATTTTTTTAATGTCATGAATAAAACCCATATCTAACATACGATCAGCTTCATCTAGCACCAACACCTCTAAATCATCAAAGCGCACCGCTTTTTGATTATACAAGTCCAGCAATCTACCGGGAGTAGCAACTAATACATCAACCCCTTTACGCAGCTTCATCATTTGTGGGTTAATTTTTACGCCGCCAAAAACAACTGTTGATTTAAGCGGTAAATTCTTACCATAAGTGGCAACGCTTTCACCAACCTGTGCAGCCAACTCGCGAGTAGGCGTTAACACCAGCACTCTAGCTTGATTGGGACGTGCGCCAGGGCCATCCATAAGTAACTGTAAAATAGGCAAAGTGAAGCCCGCAGTCTTACCGGTGCCGGTTTGTGCCGCAGCCATAACATCTTTACCATCCAATACCGCAGGAATGGCCTGCGCTTGAATGGGTGAAGGAGTGTCATAACCTTTTTCTTTTAGTGCTTCTAATATCGGGGCCGCTAAGCCTAACGTTGTAAAACTCATAATGACTCTTTTAAAAAATTAAGAACAATCTTGGCAACAACCAAGACCTACAGCAATAAACTGGATTCTATTGGATGAAAAACATCGGCGGCATCGATTAGCGATTTAGCCGTTAACATTGGTACTCCGTACACTTGGGTTGCCACACCAAAGTTACCCTTCACTCTATCTAGCAATAGATCAAAATCGCCATCGCCAGACAACAACACCACTGTATCTACCGCTGGAGCTGCTTCCATTACATCAATAGCAATACCCACATCCCAATCGCCTTTGGCACTGCCATCGCTGCGCTGAATATAGGGCTTAAGCCTTATCGTAAAGCCGATATGCTTGAGTGCATTTTGAAATTTTTGCTGCTGCTCATCATTGCGGGCTATGGCATAAGCATTGGCAATACAAATATCGCCATGTTCAGCTATTAACTGCCAAACACGACGATAATTAAATTGCTTCTGATACGCTTGGCGGGTTGTGTAGTAGATGTTTTGAACATCTGCAAAAACAGCGATTTTAGGCAAAAGATAGCTTATCTAGAAAATTTAGCTTTGTTGAGACTTATTGCCGAGCGTAATGTGCTTAGGCCCAGATAAATTTTGTTGCCCGCTCATACCAATTTGGACGGCCTCAACGGTGCCGCCTTTTTCTAGAAATGCTTTAGTTTGCTCTTCTATTGATTGGGATGTTTCAACCGAGGCTGGTTGCTTCTTTTTAGCGGCCGCTCTAGTTGGCTTTTTCACGCGAGCAGGCTCATCGTCTTTAACTGCACCTTTCTTATCAGCCGACTTAGCGGCTGTTTTAATCTCTTTCTCTATCGCAGTTTTAGCCACTGGCGCGTTCTTAGCCTCAACTTTTTTAACTGAAGCTTTTTTTGTAGGTGCTTTTTTTGCAGCAGCTTTTTCGGCTGGCGCCTTCTTTTTGATAGCCATGATATATTTTCGATTGCTTAAAAGCGGCATATCATACATGTTTTTGGCTATCATTGCTGATCTAACTATAGATAATAACTAAATTAACCGCTATTAAAGGACTTTTCGTGCCATCAATTACTCAATTACGCTACATCTGTACTGTAGAAAAGCTAAAACATTTTGGCAAAGCCGCGCTTGAGTGTCATGTCAGTCAACCCAGCTTAAGCACACAAATTCAGAAAGCCGAAGCAGAAGTCGGTTTTTATATTTTTGATCGCACCAAAAAACCGCTAGCAGTCACCAATAAGGGCAACGACTTCATCAAACAAGCGGAACGGATTTTACGTGAACATGAAAAATTATTACATATGTCAAAAATGAGTGCCGCTGAGGTTAGCGGTGAATTTCGTTTAGGCATTATTCCTACTTTAATACCTTATGTGCTGCCGCGTTTTATCGAAAGATTTTCTACCAACTATCCAAAAGTAAAACTAATTATTGATGAGCTCAAAACTGAAGATATTGTCAGTACATTGAAATCTGATAAATTAGATGCGGGTATTCTGGCCACCCCACTGAACGCTAAAGGGATTAAAAAACAGGTGTTATTCTACGAACCCTTTTATGCCTACGTGAACCCTCAACATCACTTGGCAAGTGAAGATAGTATTAAAATTAGCCAGTTAACTACCGATGATCTATGGCTACTAAAAGATGGCCACTGCTTTAGAAACCAAGTCATTAATTTTTGCTCGCTAGATGATAATGACGGGATGTTTAATAATGTTGTGTTCGAAGGTGGCAGCCTAGACACCTTACGTTTTTTAGTCCGTGACAGCGGTGGCTATACGTTAGTGCCACAGCTATTCGCTGAAAACTTGCCCGAACAAGAACGTATTCTAATGATCAAACCGTTTGCTAAACCAGTACCAATCAGAGAGGTAAGTATCGTCTATAGCCGCGATCAATGGAAAACTGATATTTTGGCCGCACTAGAAAAAACGATTAAACAAACGCTGCCCAGCAACGCCATCACCAAGCCTAGTAGCGAATATGAAATCATCAGTATTAAATAACAAAGGTTATACCGAGCCGCGTAAGACCAAGTCAGCTAAAAAACCAAACATGGTGTATTCAGTTTCATATAAATCAAGTATTTGGGCATCAGCTTGCTGCCACAACTGATCATTACTTGTATCTTTCATCAGCGCTCGCAGTGTTGGCGATAGATCATTCCAGCCTTTTGCCGCCTCTTCAGCTAAACCAATAGTAGTGTCGGTAACTAAGTCGGGCCGCTGCTGCTTTGACCAATGCATAAAGCTAACAAAATGATCGCGGAAAAAACCTCCGCCAGTACCGAACTTAATAATAGCGCTGTCAGAATATTGAATATTGGCGTAAGCATGCTCGCTATCACGCCAGGTTTGGAAGTGCTCTCTAAAGGCTCGAATACCCGCCAGCCCAGCAACCACCTCACCATTTTTACCACCAATAATCGACATCAACTCTTTCTGAGTTTTATCAATCCCCTGCATCTGCAGAACAGTCTTATGTAGTGCAAGGCCACAGGCATAGGGCAAATCGTGCTTTATTTTAGTATCGAAAAACTTACCCCAATTATTGAACGTAGACATACCACCCTCAACGGGGTTGCGACTATCACGCAGCGCCTGCATAGAGCAGGTTTGAATTTCTTCGTCAGTACGATCCGCGATATAAACTTCTTGTTTACCTTCATCAAAGCCAAGTAAAACAAAGCGATGGGCTGGAAAATGAACCTTGAACTCTCGATAATCCAAATAATAAATATCGCCTGACAACATAGTCGGTCTGCCGGCAACAACTTCATCCTTTAATAATTGCCAAGCTCTATCATTATCTAGCTCAATCTGCTCACGATAATCAATACCTAGTGCAGCCGCTAAATCGACTTCCATACTGGCGCCGCGCCCAAACAGCATCGCCGGAGGCTGCATTGAATCATTGCTAACAAAGACACAATCTAAGCCTGCACCGAGACCAAAAATGACGCCCTCAGGAAGATCTAAGCCTGTGTAATGAAAAATAAGATTGCGCATAGCACCGCTGCCACAATGGCCAGCAGTGAGATTACGATAATTGTCTATTAACACGCGCATAGCGACCTCCGATAAAAATAACGAAGGCTATGCTACCTGAGATTGAGCCTTAGGTTGAGAGCGATTTATTGCACTTAAGATAGCCTTAAATGACGCATCAACAATATCACTACTAGTGGCACTGCCGCCAAAGCGTTGACCATCAACACTTAATTGAATATAGGCAATGGCCTGCGCGCTCGCACTATTACTTAACGCATGCTCGCTATATTCAATAAGTGATATGGACTTGCCGGTCACCTGACGAATAGCATCGACAAACGATTCGACCACCCCAGCACCTTTACCGTTAACGCTCATCACGCGTGCGCCTTCGGTTAAGCTAATGTTCAATTGGTCTTGCCCGTTGTCGCGGCTTAGCTCATAACCATCTAACTGGTAAGGCACATCGGCTTTAATGTAATGCTTATTAAATAAATCCCAAATTACTTGTGGGCTCACTTCTGCCGCCGACACCTCAGCTTCTTTTTGCACAATAGTACTGAACTCTATTTGCATCCAACGAGGTAGCTGCACGCCATATTCACGGTCTAATACATAGGCGATACCACCCTTACCCGACTGGCTATTAATACGAATAACCTCTTCATATGAGCGCCCTAAATCGGCTGGATCAATCGGCAAATACGCAGCGCGCCAAGGCTCACCCTCTTGGTATTTATCCAAACACTTTTTAATCGCGTCTTGATGGCTACCAGAGAATGCAGTAAACACTAGATCGCCGGCATAAGGATGACGCGGATGCACGGGCAACTGAGTGCAAGTTTTCACACACTCAATAATCTCGTCCATATTGGCAAAGTCTAATTCTGGGTCTACACCTTGGCTGTACATATTCATTGCCATGGTTACTACGTCTAAATTACCGGTGCGCTCGCCGTTACCCATTAAAGTGCCTTCAACACGATCAGCACCAGCCATTAAGCCAAGCTCCGACGCCGCCACACCGCAACCTCTGTCATTGTGGGTGTGCAAACTAATAACCACACTGTCGCGCTTGCTAACATGATTACAAAAATATTCTATTTGATCGGCATAAATATTAGGAGTCGACATTTCTACCGTCGCCGGCAGGTTCAAAATAATTGGTTTCTCTGGCGTTGGCTGCCACACATCAATAACCGCATCACATACTTCAACGGCATAATCTATTTCGGTACCCGTAAAGCTCTCGGGCGAATATTCAAACGACCAATCGGTGCCGGGGTAATCTTTGGCTAAACGTTTTACCACTTCAGCGCCATCGATCGCAATTTGTTTAATGCCATCACGATCTAAACCAAATACTTGCTCACGCTGTACTGTAGAGGTGGAGTTGTAAATATGTACAATCGCTTTTTTAGCACCGCGCAATGCTTCAAAGGTTCTGGCAATCAGTGGCTCACGAGTCTGCACCAATACCTGAATTGTCACATCATCGGGGATTAAATCTTCTTCGATTATCTTGCGCACAAAATCAAAATCAGTTTGCGACGCTGCCGGAAACCCTACTTCGATTTCTTTAAAACCAACCGCCAACAGCTGCTTGTACAAACGCATTTTTTGCAGTGACGTCATCGGTTCAATCAGCGCTTGATTACCGTCGCGCAAATCTACACTGCACCATCTAGGCGCTACCGTGATAGTTTTGTCAGGCCAAGTGCGATTAGGTAAAGACAATGCCGGATACGGCTGATATTTACTGTGATCGAATGTTCCCATGTGTGTCACTCTTTATTTGCTGCTAGTTACTGGATACTGCTGATTTGGTCGGCGTAGCTGTTGGTTATGGATGGCAACCGTGCTAAAACCCTTGTGGGGCTTGTGGCTGGTATCACTGGTAAACCTTGGTAAGGTTTAGTGTTAATACGCTGCAGCCAGCTATATACCGATATTTCGAAAGCTAGTATATGCAAAACTTATTAGTGATACATCCTAAATGTTGCACATTTTTAGCTTTAT